>NZ_JBHVXJ010000006.1:0-379044 GCF_042881845.1 Streptomyces sp. NPDC058257 | reverse complement strand
GGGTACCACAGCGCTGCGCGCTGTGCAAGCGAACACCCCTGCTTCGCAGGGGTGTTGCGCTCCCGCTCCGCGGGAGCGTTGGCGGAAACGCTCCGCGTTCCGCTCAACCAGGTTGCTGCGCAACCTGGTTGACGCCCCGTCCGCTGCGCTCCCGGGGCTTACGGGAGCTGCGCCCCCGTTGTGGCTTCTGCTGTGCTACAGCCACCTATGACGCTCCGCGTCACCAGGCGTGCCACGCTCCGCGCGGCCCACCCAACGGGCCTGACGGCCCGGCAGTAAGGGGCGGTCGCCTGTTGGTGTGGAGTAGCCGGGGTTGTGTTGTGCTTCAAAATGTATCGCGGCTTGAGTCTGGAACGGATGGATCATTCCGATCCATCTCCAGGATGATCCGGTCAGTGAAACTGCGCTACATCCAACCAACCTGCGCAACCGGCCCCGGACTGGGCTGCCGGGTGGCGTGGCGGCGAGGTCAGGCCCCTGCACCGAGCCGGCTGAAGGTCCAACGCAGCACATCCTGGTCGACTCGGGTACGGCCGGTGCGGTGGAGGGCTGTGTGGGTGTGGGCGGTCAGGCGGGCCCAGTTACGGAAGTTGCCGTGGGCGGCGCGGTTGTCGGCGAAAGCGATGTCCTCGGGGTCCGCATCTGCCCACAGGGGGTGGTAGAGCGGGATGACCTCCTGGACCTCGTCGAGGGTCAGGCGGGAGGAGTGCTGCCAGGTGAAGATGCGGGAGGACAGCATGGGTTCTTGGCGCAGCGTGGTGTGGCAGCCTTCGCCGCCAATGAAGATGACGGCGAGCTGGGTGTAGGGGTCGTCCCAGAGGTAGCGGATGTATTCCAGTTGGTCGCTGGAGAGCCATTGGGCTTCGTCCAGGACGAGGGTGCGCGGGTGGGTGGCGAGTGTTGCCTTGAGGAGGTGATCGAACTCGGTGGCGTAGCGGGGAGGTTGGCCTGGCAGCTGAAGGGCGGCGTGCAGTTCGTGGCGTACGGCGCGGGTGTGGAAGGTGATGCGGCGGATGTCTTCGCTGGCTTCGAGTTCGTGGAGGCAGCTGGTGGCGGCGACGGTTTTGCCGAAGCCGGCGTCGCCGTGGAGGCACATCATCGCGCGGGCGTTGATGGTGTCGGTGAGGTTCTTCCTGGCGGTGAGCAGGGCGGGGGTGGTGACCAGGCGGGCGTCGGGCAGGGCGGTGTACTGGTCGGTGGATGCAGGCGGCAGGCGGGTCATGGGGCGTCCTGGGCGGCTGGGTCTGAAGGCGTGGTGAGCCGGGTGCGGGCTTTGAGGGGGTCGGGGGTGGCCCGGTCGGCGGGTGGCGGTGCCGGCGGGATGAGGTTCGGCAGCGCGAGTGGGGAGAGGTCGCATTCGTGGTGGCGGGCCAGTTCCCGAGTGGCTTCGGCTGCGGTGATCGCGTTCAGGCGGCGGGTTTCGGTGGGGGTGGTGGCGGGGGCGAAGCGCTCGTGGCGCAGTCGTTCGGCGGCTTTGGCGTCGGCACGCAGCCGGTGGGCGCGGCGGGTACGGGCTCGGCGCAGTGCGGTGAGCTGTTCGTCGGTGGCTTGGTCGGCGAGGTGGGCGGTGTCCAGATGGCAGCCGTGGGGTGTGCAGACTTCGATCTCGTGGGTGTGGTGGGGCATGAAGCGCACCGTGGCCTTGAGGCCGGCCTGTCTGGTCATCCAGTCGGCGATGTAGTTGCGGTTCTTGAAACGCACCCCGTGGCTGGTGAGGGTTCGGGGGCGGCCGTCGTCCTTGAGAGTGAAGGAGCACACGTCGGCGGCGGGGACGTCACGGAGCGGGGTCGGGTCGCCCTGCCATGCTTCGAGCGGGGTGGCTGAGTGGAGCTCGGTGGGATGGTGCTCGGTGTTCCACCAGGCCACCCAGGTTAGGAGTTGTTCGGTGAAGGCCTGGAAGGTCATCGGTGGGCCGGCAGGTCGGCGGTCGGGGCGTTTGTGTGGCTTCTTGGGGGTGTAGCCGGGCAGGGCGGCGAACAGCATCACGGTGGCGCAGTGGTTGAGGTTCTCGATGCTCCCTTTCAGGTGCGGGCTGTAGGGCGGCAGGACGGTGATGTTCGAGTCCAGGGGAGTCAGTGCGGTGGCCACGGTGCGGGAGAGGAAGTCCTTGCCGCGGTCGAATCGCACATGCGCGGGGAGACCGCCGAAAGGGCCGTAGGGAGTGGAGCGCACGATCGCGGAACGCAGCGCAGCCAGGATGGAGGCACGGGTTGGGCAGCCCGGGGTGTCCGTGGCACCGGTGATCGCTTTGGTCGCGCAGTCGGTGAACCACGTGACGTAGGGGTGGAGAAGAGTGCCGACCACGTCCACGCGCAGCGGCGCCTGGACGTGGTCGGCCTCCCACATGTCGTTACGCCATGTCCGGGGACGCTTGGCGAACACGTCGTGAGCACGGGCGGCTTGGGGGCCCTGGCGATAGCCGGCCCGCTCCCCCGCGGTCAGATCCCGACGGACCGCACGCAGGAATGTCGCCAACGACGGCACCGGATCCAGTACCGGGACGGCGGTTGGTGGCGCACCGCCCGGGAGGGGCCGAGTGCCAGTCGACGGTGCTGGTGGCGGTGGCGTGGCGTCGCCGTCGGTGGTGCCGGTGCCCGCCGAGGGTATGGCGCAGTGGGTGCGGGCCCGGGCGACGGGTTCTCGGTGCACAGCGGAGGCGTTGCCGTGCCAGTACGCCGGCAGCACCCGGAGCTCAGCAGTTATCTCGAACCGGCCCGGTGCGGCGAGCTCCCGGGGCCAGGGTAGTGACGGGCCCGGCGCTGGCATCGGCCAGCCACCGCCACACCGTGCGCTCCGAGACGTTGAGGCACTGCGCGGTGGTGTGCACATGCCCTCGGCTGAGCCTGCCCTTGGCCCGCAGCTGGAGGAGATGCCCTACGGCCGGGGCACGCAGAGCGGTGAGCGACACGGCATCGAGGACGGGCTCGGCTTGGTCGGGTACAGGAGACGAACCGGCGGTGTCGTGAGCGGGGGTGGTGTTCATCGTGGGCCTTCCCGCGCGCGGGCGACGCCCGGCGTGGAGACGGGCGGGATAGTCAAAGACGCGGAGCAAGACGAGAACAGGACCGGGCCAGCAGCGCGGCACCGACCGTGTTCTCCGTGCGGTGATCCAGGGCCGCGTATGCATGGGAGGTGATCTTCGCCCAGGTAGGGAAGTTGCCGTGCGCGCACGTCTCGTCGGAACGGAGCAGGTCGGCGTCGGCCGCGGTGTGCCACAGCGGGGGGGGAACCGAGGCAGCACGCCTGGAACCTGCGCAGGATCCAGGCGTGGGATGTGCTGCCAGGTCAGCACCCGGGACGCCAGCGCCGGAGCCCGGGCCACGGTGCGCTCGGCGCCAGCCCCGCACAACACCAGCGACATCCTGGTGGCCGGTGCGCCGGCCAGCAGCCGCAGGTAATCCAGCTCCGGGCCGCAATACGCTGCACATCATCGATGACCAGCACCCCGGACTCCGCCAGTGCCAGAAGGAACACGCGGTCGGCCGCGGCCGCCGGCTCGTGACGCCTTCACGGGGAGGCTGAACGCGGCCAGCAGCGCGGCACGCAACTACGGGAGCGCCAGCTTCACACCTACCACCGCCCGACGGACCGGAACACGGTGCGCCAGCAGGCGCAGCGCCTGATACAACGCGACGGTCTTGCCCTGGCCAGGATCCCCGTACACACACACGATCCCGCGGGCGGCGGCCGTGTGCGCGAGCGCCTCGGTCACCTCCCCCAATTGCCGGGTCGAGACCACATACGCGCCCGGGACATACAGACGCACCCCGTCCGTGAACCGCGAGCTGCCCGCGGCCACGGCCCGGCCGGCCTCCGATACCGGCGTGGGCAAGATAGAGCAGGGTCTGCTGACCGGACTCGTCCACCGTTCCCGGCAGAGCGAGCTGGGCCAGAGCACGGTCATAGCAGTCCGGATCGACGTGTCCTTGCCGGGGCGAGGTGCTCTCCCGCACACGGCCCGCACGCAGGTGATCCCGTACGGCCCGGTGCATAGTCGTCAACGACGGGAGCCGCCCCTCAAGCGGTGATTCATCTCCGGCTTGTTCCAGCTCGCGGTGCAGCTGCGCAACATTCCCGCCCAGCTCCCGCAGCCGAACCCACCACACGTCACCGAGAACGAACCCCCGGCGACGCCCCACCGGCTCCAACTCACCCTCACGGGCCCGCGCCGGCCAACGCCCCACCATCCGTGCCGACACCCCAGCCGCCTCCGCCGAGATCCGAACATCCACCGCATCAAACGTCCCGGCCTGACCCAAAACCAGCAGACGGCCTACCACCACCTGCCAGGCCAGCACCCGTACACACGAGCGGGACACCAACGCCCCTGCCTCACGACCAAGCCATCCTCACCCAGGCGCCCCAGCAAACCCGCGAGCGGTGACACCTCTACAGCCATACCGTCCACCACACCACGCACCCCCCACCCGCAGCACAGGAACAAGCAACTCCACGACAGCCATCCACCACCTGTGCCACGCCAAACCCACAGACCATGACCATGACAGCGTATTAACCACCCCATAACAACCCACCAACACCACCCCCACCCCCGCCCAACAACACACAGCACAACAACCCTCATCAGAAGCCAAACCCACCGACACCCAACCCACCGACACCACAAAACCCATACACACGGGACACCAACGCCCCACTCTCATCCAAGCCGTCCTCACCCGGAACCGGCAGCATGGAATGATCTGGAGATGACCGAAGTCAGCAGTGCGGACGGTGGCACTTTTCGGCGCGAGACCGAGCGGGTCGTCAACGAGATCGCCCAGGAGTTCCGCACCTTGGACGACGGGGTGGCCTGGTTTTCCGACCTCTCCCTGGCGCGTCGGCAGGATGTACTGCGAGAGGTTGCTGGCTACGCCATGCAAGCGAACATCACGGCCGCGGACGGCCGCTCGGGAGTGACCCGGTCCGGGGTGAAGTCCACGGCCAACCCCTCAGTGATGATCTGTATGGACCCGCCCCGCTACAGTTTCGCCGGCCTGCCCGCCGACGAGCACGTGAAGGCGTTTCGTGTACTCGTCTCCGTGTTCACCATTGCCGACACCCGCCGCAGGGAGACGCACTGCAGGGATACCTGCGGACACACGTGGCATCACCTGCCCACACTCGCCGTGGAGCTGTAGCCGCGGCTGCTCCCAGCTTGAGCCGGTACCGCCACCGAGGGCCGTCAGGAACAGTCCAAGAAAATCAGAGCTAGCCCCTACCCAGCACGGCCACCCGCTGACAACCAACCACTGCCACCACACCACCCATTCACACGCGAGAAGGAGAACAGGCTGGAGAAGCTCGGCATGGTCTGGTCGCTGGCCGATGAGCGGTTCCAGGAGAACCTGGAGGCCGCCAAGGCGTACTACGAGCAGCACTGGAGTCTGTGCGCGCCCCGGTCCGCGACGATGCTGGACCGGCAGGTGGGGCAGTGGCTGTCGAACCTGCGGCGCACCGGTGCGCTGGATGGCCATCCCGAGTGGAAGACCGCGCTGGAGGCCGTGGATGGGCACTGGAACCCGGCGTGGCCGGCGGAGTGGCAGAGGCACTACGTCGCGCTGCGGGAGCTGGTGGCCGACGAGGAGGGCCAGGCCGACGTCCTGCCCGGGGTCACGATCCACGGCATGGACATCGGGTGGCTCGCCAAGCAGCGGACGCCGAAGCTCTGGCAAGCCCTGGCTGACGGGCAGTGCGAGCACCTGGAGCAGCTCGGCATCACACCGCTCGCCCCGGCCCCCGGGGGCGGAGGTTCCCAAGAAGGCGCCCACGGCGTGCATGAGCGCCTTCGAGAAGGGCGCCGCGGCCCCCTGGCGCAGTACAAGACTCGTGAGGGCTCCATGCTTGCATTCGAACTCGAAGGGCCGCTGGAATTCCGCGTAAGAGGTCAATTCATCCCCCGCTCCCTGGCCCGGCGGCCGTCACCGACGACGACCTGGCGCAGGTAATAGCGGTACATCTGACCGGCTCGAATGATCGCGATATCCATCATGGAGACCACGCCACACCGCCCTGACCTGCAATAAAAGGCCGGACAGTCGCACATCCCGGCAGGCGGGAGCAGCGGCCGAGCTTTCTTCCCCGCGTCCCGTCAGGCGGGAAACGGCCCCGGCCGACTCATGAATGTCATCGCTCTCCGGCAGCCACCACTTCACGGCCCGTACGACACCGACCAGCACCATTGAGCACCACCGAGTGCCAAGGAACGATCACCGGCTACCTCAGCCCCTGGCAGCCGCCGGGGGCTGAGGTCTGTCCGGCGGATCATGCTCGGAGATGCGCGAGTAGGTTGGCTGCATGTCTTCCGTACTTGTTGTTGGTTATGACCCGCAGGCGATACCCGGCGTTGACTCGGAGGGCCTTCGTGCGGCTTTAGATAAGGAGCTGGTCCGGTTCGCAGAGCACGACATCGAAGCGGCCATGACCCTGGTCGCGTTCGGTACGTCGGACAATCCCACGCTCGTCGCGTCGCTGGCCGAGCGTGCCTGGGACGTGGTGGTTGTCGGTGCCGGAATCCGCAAGACGGAGCAGCTGCTTCCGTTCTTCGAGCAGATCGTGAACCTGATCCGCCGTCATGCACCCCAGGCTGCCATCGCGTTCAACACCAGCGGTGGGGACAGCGTCGAGACGGCACAGCGCTGGCTCTGAGGTTTGCCAGGGAGGATCACCTGCAGAGCCAGAGTCGAACTGCGGCGAGGGTGACTGTGCCGTGGAAGACGTAGGCCCGTTTGTCATATCGGGTCGCGACGGCCCGGGAGTTCTTGAGCCGGTTAAACGTCCGTTCGACCTCGTTGCGGCGCCGGTAGCGCTCGCGGTCGAAGCCGGTGGGTCTGCCGCCATGGCTGCCGCGGCGTCGGCGATTGGCGCGCTGACTCGTGGCGGCCCGGATGGAACTCAAGCAACAGGCCGCGAAGTCTGCCCGGCCGGCTTCGGATTCCGACGCCGCTATGCAGTGACAGACCGTCTCGGCGTCACCGTGCGACAGCGTCCTTGAGCGGCAGCAGCACGGCGTGGAAGAGAGGCGCGTTCTCCATGCGCGGGCGGAGGTCTCCGAGGGTGTGCCAGCCCCAGCGCACGTACACGAAGGCGGCCTCTCCGGCCCCCGCGCAGGGGGTGGAGGAGCCGCCTTCGTCCGTCACGTCGACGCAACGTCCAGTGCGGGTGCAGCGTCCGGTTCTCCGACGTGCCGCAGCCAAGGCGACCGGGGCCTCGGTGGAGAGAGCCGGAGGCGATCCGCCTCGGACTCAGGGCCGGTAGAAGACCAGCATGGTGCCCGGGTTCTGGGGGTCGCGTTCGCAGTGGACGATCGTGACGTGGTGGCCCGCTCCCTGATCCACCCCCCGCTGGGTCTCCTGCGTGAAGCAGTCCGTCGCGGGGTCGCCCGGCGTGAACATCGAGGGGAGTTCGGCGGCCTGCGCGGCTCCGATGCTGAGGCCGGAGAAGGCCAGAACGCTGGCGGCGGCGACTGCTGCGCGCTTGAACTTGCGCATGTTTTCTCTCCTTACGTGCGTACGTGCAGTGGTGCGTGTGCGCCCCTGCGGCGCACGGGCCCGCTACTCGCGGAGCGTGGCTGAATCGGACCGGCCCCGCGGTCGGCCGGAGTCGTGCCTGCACGGGCGGGCGTCCCCGGCAGGGATGTCAGACCAGAGGGGTTTGTGTGACTGCCTCCGTCTTCAGGCGGTCGCTGCAGGCGGTGACGATGGCGGGTGTGACCGCAGTGAGGTTGGCCCCCCAGCTGACGTTGGCGTTGACTTCGCAGACCAGGAACTCGCCGCCGTCAGGCAGGAACAACAGGTCGACGCCGGCCACGCACAGGCCCAGGACCTGCGCTGCCCTGATCGCAAGATCCTCGCCGCGAGGGTACTGGCCAGGGCAGACGGTGAACTCTCCGCCCTGGGCCAAGTTCGAGACCATGCGGCCGTCGGTGGCCTGACGCGCCTGCACCTCCACGACCCTCCCGTCGACGACGACCACCCGCAGGGACCGGCCATGGGAGGAGGCGATGTAATCTTGCAGAAGATAGGGGACTTCGCTGCGCAGACTGCCGAGGACGCCCTGGAGCATGGCGGCGTCGGTGGCTAGGAAGACCTGCCTGCCGCGGTCGCCGCGCACGGACTTGACCACGCACGGCTCGGCCATGCCGCCCGCGACCAGCCACTCCAACGGAGCGTCCAGATGGGTGCGGGTGTCGGGGACCGGGATTCCGGCGGCGGCCAGGTTCTGCAGATGCCAGAACTTGTTGACGCAGCTGAGCACCGAGGAGATCGGGTTCACCAGGACGGTGCCCATGGCCTCAAGGTGCCGGAGCAGTGTGATCTCCCGGTCGGTGGACAGCGCCGGCGTCGACAGTCGCGCGTAGGCCACCCGCGGCGCGGCAAGTTCCCGCCCCTCACCGTCGAACAGGCACAGCCGCCCTGCGCTGATCCCCAGGAACAGGTCCTGGGTGCGCACCACCTGGCACGCCTGCCCGAACCGGGCACGGAAGGCATCCGCCAACTCCTCGGACACCCGGTTCTGGTCGAGCCCGGGTCCGATCACCAGCCAGACGGGCTCGGTACCACAGCCATTATCCGACATTGCGCATTTCCCTTCGAAAAGGACGAAGAACCGCCCGCTTAACCATGCGAGATCAGGCACCGCGGGGCCTTGGGACACGCCCGCGTCCGCCGCCGGGCTGTCCAGCCACGCGCCGGTGTCGCCGAGCCCATCGACCCACCTGCGGTGGTCGGAGAGCTTCTTCATGTTCAACCAGGTCGCCCGCTGGGCCGACTTCCTGAGCTGGTTGAACATGATTCTGCGGTCCAGCCTGAGTTCATGCCTCCGCCACGGTTACTCGCTCGGTCTGGTCGGCAAGGGCCTGGGGTCCTGTAATGGTTGCCGCAGCGAGGTCGAGGCGCGCGCCCTTGCGAGCGCCGGTAGTGGTTGGTGTACGACGCCTTCAGCGTCGTCTGCACCGTGCGCCGGTAAACCGGCCCCCGGGTCTTGAACTCGTGCACCAGCTCCCGCAGCGTCGCCTCGTCCCCGGACACCGCCGGGAACACGACCTGACGGACCGTCCCCTCCGGGGCGCCGAGCGACTCCTCGGCGAGCTTGAAGAGGATGTTCTTCTTGCCCGACACCTTCTTGAACGCGTTGATTAGCTGCTCGGTGCCCTTCCTCGCCGCCCGCGCACCGATCCGGTGCACCGTGGAGATCAGAAGCTCCACCAGCGTGTCGGTGATCTCCCGCTCCCGCTCGTGCAACAGCGCGGCCAGCAAGGTCACCCGCAGCGCCACCGGATATGTCAGCAGGTGGGAAGGCGACTCCACCGCGGCTCGCGCCCGCCAGTCGGCCACGACCTTCGGTGCGACGTCGATGAACAGATCCCGAGGCAGGCCGATCGCCCGCACTGCCAGGAGCTTGTCGATCTCGGTGAGCATGGTCTCCAGGTTCACGTTGCCCGGCGCTTCCTCACCCTCAGTGCCGCCACCCGCGGGGTCGTCCTGGTCGGCGCCGGCCGCCAGAACCACGATCCGCTCGATGCTCTCCACGGTCAGCCGGGAGGAGATCAGGGCCGTCAGCGACTCCTCGGCCGCCCGCAGGGCAGCCGCCACGATCCGATCACACCGGCCCGGCGTGGGCGGCTCGACGCTCTCCGTGCGGCAGCGCGTCAGCAGTTCCACCCGTACCTGCTCGGACCTGCGCTCCTTGTGTGCGACGTGCTCGACCAGATACGCCGTCAGCTTCCCCGCGTCCGCGACGCTGCGCTCATGGAAGCCGAGGTGCTCCCGGATCTGCGGGCGGTGATACTCGGCCGTGCGGCCCATCCAGTCGTAGGAATCCAGCTCCGAGGCGAGAACCTGCACCTGCCGGGCAACGAACTCCACTGCGTCGCCCGGCAGCTCTGCCCGGCTCCGGGAAAACCGTTCGTACTGCGTATAGAACTTCAACAGCACGGCGAAGTCCAGTCGTATCGCACCACGCTTGCCGGACACGAGCGCCTGCTCGTCCTTCAGCAGCGTCCAGTGCTCGACGAGTTCATCCAGGTCCAGCGGAGTACGGGCCACGATCGACGATCGTCCTCGCAGAGCTTCACCCACCGCAGCAGTACGGCCCCAGACTCACCTACACGGGTGACGCTCTCGCAAGATCACCGCTGTTTGCGGCTGGTGACATGGTTCCTACCGGCACCCCTGGTGGTACAGGTCGCCCCTGGGCGCCGCACCCGCACTTCGTATAGGGCCGTCACCACCTCGTCGGCCGGTGCATCGATCTCGCCTCAGCAACTCGAAGAAGTCCGATCAGAGTGGAAGAGCGGCGACCAGACGGCATGCCTGACGAACCAGGAGGGCCGACTCGTCGACGTGCTCGCTCTGATGCGCGCTGCTTTTCCGGCGAGGGACTTCCCCCCTCGCGCGGCAAGAGAGCCTCTTTTCGGCCATTGCGGGTGGTGAACTGGGCTGCTCGGAGCAAGAGTGGTTTGCCGCGCGGCGGTCCGCCTCACAATCTGCGACAGCGGGACGCAACGGACGGTCTGGCAGCAGTGGAGCTATCCGGTTGCAGTGGCCGAGCTGTTGAAACGGAAGCAGCTGCCGGTTCGGCTCTGTGGCCACGTTTCGGCGATGGCCGCCGTCACCGCTGAAACATAGGTGTAGAACACATCGCTGGGCCGGGAGGCGTCGTCGATGGGTGCCACCGTCAGGGCAGCGCCGAGCTGGAAACTCTCGCGCAGGCCGCGACCCAGTTCAAGTTGCACGCCCTGGCCGCGGAGGTTGCGGTTGGCGATGTTGCGCGGGTCTTTGCCGTCGATCTCCTGCGGGGGCGGTGAGATGGCGAAGCCTGCGGCGGCCAGGCCATCTTTGATGGCGGTCCCGAGTTCGGTGTCCAGGCCGCCAAGGTAGGTGGTCGCAGTGCTGTCGCTGGTGCCATGCCAGGACACCGTCCACTCGGCGGTCCGCAGGACCTGAAGGGCACTCGGCTCGTCGAAGCGGTTGCTGGTGATGTGTAGCGCGGAATTGCCGCTGCTCTTGAGGCCCTGGAGCGAGTAGAAAGAGGTCTTGAGCGCAGCGGCGCAGTAATCGGCAAGCTGTGTGGTGGGGTACTCGATCGCGCCGCCGTGGATGGCGATATTCGCTCCTCGGGCTCCATTGACGACTCTCGACGAGATGAGGTAGTCCCTGCCGCGGGTGTTATGTGCGGCGAGTTCGGCGTAGCTGGCATAGGTGTCGGCCAAGGGACTGGTCCTTACGTGGTGATGGCCAAGGGATCCACACGTGGCGCAGACAGAATTTTCATCGCGAGTGGTTCCAGCGGGTTGATCCAAACGGACGGTGCCGACGGGTTTGACGCAGCTCGAGCCTGGCGATGGAAGTGCTTGCAGTTCTCATTTTCACATCGGGCTGTTCGATTCACCGCCGGTGGCCGTAGAAGCCGTTCGGGACGGTAGGCGTAGGACACCGCCCCTGCTGTCCAGGGCCGGCCGACCCGCACCTGCGGACCGGCGAGGAACTCCCCGGTGCCTCGACAGCGTGATCAACCATGGAAGGGCTACGAAGCTGACGGTCAGCATCCCTGCCCGGGTGATTGATGGGCCAGGCCGTGGCATCGATCCGGCTCGGTGATTGCGGAGATCCTTCCGACGCCGCGCTATTCGGGAGTCACCGGTGGTTCCCGCCGGCTATACCGTGCGCGGATCTCGGCGGTGATCGCTTCGGATTCGGTGACAGCTTTGAGGGAACGGGCAAGCTGGACCCGGGCGGCCGAGCGGTGTTCGGTGTCAGCAATGCCCGACAGATTGGCTTCCGCGATCACTGCCGCGATGTCCAGGGCCGCACGGGCGGAGGACGCGGCCACGGCGAGGTCGGGGACCACATCCGCCTTGGCTACCGCGATGAGCCTGCGGGCGAGGCAAACCACTTCGGCCGCGGTGCGCGCGGTGCGCAGCGGTACTTCGGTCGCGGCCGTCAACGCCTCCTGGACGGCCACGGCGTGTGCTCGTGTGCTCGTGGCGGTGGTTCTGGGCAAGCGGTGTGCGGCGAGTACGGTGCCGAAGGCGGCCGCGTCGTCTGCGGACAGGCCGAGGGCGGTGCTCCGTAGTTCCTCAGCGGCCGCCCGTGCGGCGAGCAGGTCGGATTCGTGTGCCGCACATTTCGGGTGGCCGATGCTGAGGTTGCAGACCATGGAGATCAGGGCGGCGCCTACCGCGGTATTCATCGCCGCGGCCGCCCCGGCTCCGGGCGGGAACGACGCGGAAGCCAGATCGTCGAGCCATCCGCCAACGGTTTCGTCTCGCACGCAAGTCTCCCTCGGGAAGGACGGGTATGTCTCGAGTAAGCGCACAGAACGGCCCCGGGCGGGCGTGCTTCATTCCCGTTCACACGGTGAGCTTTTCTGGCCTTCAGTGTCCCCCCGCAAGCAACATGGCCTAAAGGAGCCGGGTGAACAGGGCGCAGGTGGCCGGTTCCGGCGCTGGCAACTATGAGCTCAACGGCGGGCACACTATACGTAATATCCATCTACATACCTGGGTATTCATACAACTCATGACGACACCGGACATCAGCGCGCTCCTGAAACGCATCGGATGCGCCCGGCCGCTCCGGCCCGACGCTTCCGCCCTGCGCGGGCTGTACCGGGCATGGCAGCGCCAGGTTCCTTACGAGAACATCGACACCCAACTCGGCCGGCCCATCACCCTGGAAGCCGACGATCTCATTGGCAAGTTCGGACACCGGCGCCGCGGCGGCCAGTGCTTCGAGACCAACGCCGCCTTCGCCCTGCTGCTGCGCGGCATCGGATTCGAGGCGATTCTCGTCGACGGAGCAGCGGACCGCGAGACCTACGGCGACGGGCGATGGGGAGGACACAACGCGCTGCTCGTACGGAGTCAGGACGAAACCTGGCTGACGGACGTCGGCCTGGCCGACCCGTTCCTCGATCCGCTTCCTTTACGCGAGGGCCGCTATCGGAGCGGCGAATTCGAGTACGCGCTGGAACGGTTGGATGAGGGGGCGTGGCGAGCACATCATCACCCCGCAGCCCTGCTGTCCTCCGTCGACTTCCGCACTACGGCCCGCCAGGCTTCGCACTACGTCGCACAAGCCAACAGCCAGCGCGGACAACTGATGGTCCACCTGCACAGGGACGGCTACAAGCAGGCTCTGCGCTCCCGCACCGTGCGACGTGCCACCCACACGGGCGACACGCACATGCGCACGCTGACCAGCATCGAGGAGTTCGCCCAGACACTCGCCGAGGTGTTCGGCGTACCACTGGACGATCTTGGAACCAGCGGCCTTCACGCTTTGTGGGACATCACCGGCGAACAACACACGAGATGGCTGAGCAACCGCGACAAGGCCCGCTGACGCAGCCAGACGGCCTTCCGGCGCCCGGCCTTCCCCGCCGGGTGCGCGGCATCAGCGATCCCTCGTTCGATCACGTACCTTGCGCAGCGCGGCCTCGACTCGAACCGCGTCGGCCGTGGCAGTGACTTCGTGGACCCGGACGGCCCACGCGCCCTGGGCGGCTGCCAGAGCCGATGCAGCTGCCGTGGCAGCGTCGCGGGCACGCACCGGCCGGGGTTCATCGGTGGCCGGGTCAGCCAGCAGCGTGCCCAGGAATCGCTTGCGGGAAGCACCGACCAGTACCGGACGGCCGAGCCGGGCCCAGGCGTCGATTCTCGCCAGCAGGGCCCAGTCGTCTTCGCGAGTCTTGGCAAAACCCAGTCCCGGATCGACGATCACCTGGCTCGGGTCCACCCCGCCCGACACCACAGCGTCCATTTCACGCTCGACTTCCTCGATGACCTCACCCACGACGTCCCCGTAGCCGGCCAGTTCATCCATGCGAACGGACTGCCCCCGCCAGTGCATCACAACGAAGGGGACACCCGTTCCAGCAGCTACGCTCACCATTCGAGAGTCTGCGCGCCCCCCGCTGACGTCGTTGATGATGCGTGCACCCACATTCACCGCAGCCTCTGCTACGTCAGCACGCATGGTGTCCACGCTGATTAACACACCGCCTTCGGCCAGGCCCTGGACGACCGGAATCACCCGACGCAGTTCCTCCTCGCAGGTAATCCGCACAGCGCCCGGACGTGTCGATTCGCCGCCGACGTCTACCACATCCGCGCCCTGTGCAACCAACTCCAAACCATGCGCTAAAGCCCGATCGGAATCCAGCCAGAGCCCTCCGTCCGAAAACGAGTCCGGGGTGACGTTGACGACGCCCATAACCCCGCAGCGATCCCAATCGGGCAGGCCAGGCAGAGGGTTCTCATACGCGCTCATGGAGGAATTGTGGCTGGCGCCTGCCCAAAGCATCATCCATTCAGAGAATGACCTCATCAGCGACCCGGCAGTGCGCCGCCGAAGCCGAGCAGAGGTGTGCTCACCGGGTCAGTAGTTGTTTCTCTTCCTCGTCGCCTGACCGCCTCGGGGTACGCATGTCACAACCCAGTTCTCAGAACGGGGCAGGACCGTTTGTGAAGGGATCTATGTGCGAGGGTGGAATTGGGCGATCCGCCTCCGTCTGTGCCGCAGAGCCGATAGCTTGATCCATCTGCCGACAGCGGGAAGAGGATGGACCATGGCTAAGAAGAAGGCCAAGGCCGCGCCGGCTCTGACCCCGGTCCGGACCGACGACACCACCAGCAGCAATGGGAAGCAGCCGTCAGCGATGACGTGGGCGTCCTTGGCGTCGGTTTTGCACTGACCGCGGTAGCCGGCCGCGGCGCGGTGGACGGTCAGGCCGGTGAGGTAGACCATCGGCTGTTCATGGGCGAGCAGGAGCCCGATGAGCAGAGCGGCGCTGCCGTGGTTGGTGTCCACTGCCCACAGCACCTCGCCCGGGTTGGCGGCGAGCACATCGCGGATGAGTTCCAGCAGCTCGGGCTCGTCGTTGCCGACGCGGCGCGACAGTCGCTGTTCCCCACGGGCGTCGAGTGCCACGCAGTGGTGAGGTTCTTTGCCGATGTCGACCCCGGCCCAGATCTTGAACATGTCCGCCTCCGTCCGCTGTTCGTTCTGCGGTCCCGCGGACGGCCTCACCGGCGCTGTCCTACACAGCGATCAAGTCACGTATCCCAATGAGCGGTTGGGGCCGTCACGGACTCCGGGCGGCCAAGTTCTTTCAGCCATCCAGCGGCGACAAGCTCACTGCCATACCCGGAGCCCTCGGGTTCACCGATCCTACGAATGACCGGCGTGGGCACGCGTCAGAACAGTAGGACAAGCTCAGCAATCACTATCGGATCTGATTTTCGAACCGCCGTGAACCCCGCCGTGAACCCTCGGATTGCACGGGTTCATTGGACGCGTCGACTCCCTGTCGTCAAATGATCGTTTGCCGACAGGGAGGCCCTGCGCCCCTGTGCGGTGCGTTGCTCCAGGCCGTCCAGGATGAGGGCCAGGCCCGCCTCGAATGCGGACTCATGATCGATCGCCGGCACATCCGCCGGTAGTGCGATGGTGCCGGGGCTCGGTTCCGCCTGTTCCTCCAGGACGCTGCCGACCGTGAAGCGGCCAGCAGCCAGCATCGCCATCTGGGCGTCACGCTCGGGCACACCGGAGGTGATGAGGAAGTCCATCTTGCGGCGGATCCGGTCGAGGTCGCTGGTGGGTGTGGTGCCGGCGTGGAGGCGTGCGCCATCCCGGCGCATCAGCAGGGTGTGCCTGAAGCTGCGCGTGTTCTCCCGGAGCCAGTCACGCCAGTCGTCGCCGGGCGTCGGTAGCGGTTGCGCCGCGTGGGGCGCCATCGCCGCTTCCGCCATGGCGGCCAGGAGGTCTTTCTTGGTGCGGAAGTACCAGTAGAGCGACGGCTGCTCGACGCCCAGGCGCTTCGCCAGCTGCCTCGTGCTGACGGCGTCCAGTCCGACTTCGTCGAGCAGGCCGAGCGCCTCCGTGATGACGGTCTCGCGGTTCATCTTGGTCACGTTGACAATCTATCGCTGATAGATGAACCTGCAAAGGAATCATTCACTGATAGATTCTGGAGTGGGACCATGACCACGCGATCGGGAACACAATCCTTGCGGGTCCTCGTCGCCGGCGGCGGGGTCGCAGGGCAGGCCCTGGCGTTCTGGCTCACCCGGGGCGGGCATCGGGTGACCGTCGCTGAACGCTTCCCCGCACTGCGGGCCACCGGCGCTCAGGTCGACCTGCGGGGGCAGGGCATCGAGGCCGTCAACCGGATGGGCCTCCTCGACGCCGTTCGCGACGCGCTCGTGGACGAGGCGGGTGTCGCCTTCGTAGACGCCCATGGCAAAGCCAAGGCGACGATCATGGCCAATACATCCGGAAAGGGCCGGCAGACCCTCACCTCCGAGTACGAGATCATGCGCGGCGACCTGGCGCGCATCCTCCACGACGCGACGAAGAACGACACCGAGTACGTCTTCGGCAGGAGCGTGGACGGCTTCGAGCAGGACGAGCACAAGGTCATCGCGCACCTCTCCGACGGCTCATCCGGAGAATTCGACCTTCTGATCGGCGCGGACGGGCAGGGATCACGCATCCGGCGGGCGCTCCTGCCGCAGGGCTTCGACCCGTACTGGCGCGTCGGCATGCACATGGCCTACTGGTTCGTCCCGCGCATCGCCTCCGACAGCAACATCCGGGACACCTACATGATCCCGAAAGGCCGCCAGGTCATGCGCCGCAGCCACAACCCGACTGAGACCCAGGTGTACTTCGTAATGCGGGACGAATCCAAGGAAGCCTCCGCGATCCACCGCGCGCCCGTCGAACGCCAGCAGTCATTCTGGGCCGACCGGTTCCGCGACGCCGGCTGGCAGACCGAGCGCTTCATTGAGGGCATGAGGACCAGCCCGTTCTTCTACTCCCAGGAGATCGCCCAGGTGCGTACCGACACCTGGTCCAAGGGCCGCGTGGTCCTGGCCGGCGACGCCGCGCACTGTGCCTCCCCCTACAGCGGCATGGGCATTTCCGGCGGCCTGGTCGGCGCCCACGTCCTGGCCGGCGAGATCAACCGCCACCCCGGCGACCTGCCGACCGCCCTGGCGAACTACGACAGAACCCTGCGACCCTTCGTCGACGAGATCCAGGGCGAAGTCAACCCGCGCCTGCTGCGCTTGGGCATGCCGATGACTCAGCGCGCGATCGACGTCTTCCAGGCCACCACCGCACTTGCCTGCTTCCTCCGCGTCCCGGAACTCACCGCACGCTTTTCCAGGGAAGACCGCGGCGGCGACTGGCAGCTCCCCGCCAATCCGGCACCGAGCAGCGCCGCGTAGAAACCCTCAGCTTGTCCTACCGTTTTGGCTCGGGCCCACGCCGGTCATTCGTAGGATCGGTGGACCCGAGCCAAAACGGTAGGACAAGCTCAGCCCCTGCGCCACGGCACCTCGTCGGCCGGCCGGTGGTTCAGTGACCAGGACCTCGCCGGCCCGTCCCCGAGCAGCGGGTGGTTGCCGTGGGTGATGACGGCGATGACGGCGATGGCCAGCATCCCGGACGCCGCCCAGGCGCCGAGCCCCGCGCGCGCTCCACGACAGATCGGCGGCGTTCCTGCGCCGCTCTCCGATGCGATCCATGCCTCACCCCACCAGCAGTGGACGCAGCCGTGTCGCGGTGAGGCGTCGGACCAGCGGCTCGGGCCACCGGCGCATAACGTGCATCAGCAGCACACCGACCACGGCGCCCACCACGAGACCCGCCACCGCATCGTGCGGATAGTGCGCCCCGACCCAGACCCGCGAAGCCGCCATCGCGCACGCCGCCCCGACCGCGACCGCACCGAGGCGCCGCGAGACGAACATCATCGCCACGGCCGCCGCGGCGGCGATCGCCGCATGGTTGCTGGGGAAGGACCAGTCGCCGGGCGCCGGGCACGCCTCCAGGGTCGCCACCCTCAGGCTCTGGCACGGACGGTCCTCGCGTACGAGCATCTTCACCACGTCGTTCACGGCGTACGCCACGACCACCACCACAGGCACCGCGAGCGCCGCGAGCGCGGCCGAAGCGCTCGCCCGGCGCGCCCGCCACCAGACCACGACCATCAGCACGGCGAATGCCGCCAGTCCGTACGCCGACCAGGCAGACACCACGCTGTCGAGCCAACCGGGCGCATGCGCGGCGAGGTTGGTCACGTCCCGGTAGACGGAGCCGTCGATGCCGGACCCATCGAGAGCAAGGGGCACAGGGGAAGTCATCCGCGGTCCCCCTTCGCGCCTGTGCCCCGACGCGAGCGCAGCAGCTCGGCGACGAGCGGGATCAGTGACACCGCGACGATCACCGCGACCAGCGGCAGCAGATAGCGGTCCACGTTCGGGATCGAGGAGCCAAGACCGTACCCGGCGAGGGTCAGGCCCAGACGCCCACAGCCTGCCAGACGATGAAGGTGCGCGCGGGCACGTTCAACGCCCCGGCCAGCGGGTTCAGCACCGTACGCACCACCGGCACGAACCGCGCCAACACGATCGCCTTCGCTTGCCCGTACCGCTCAAGGAGTTCCTCGGCTCGCTTCGCACCTTCCGACAGGCGCGCCGAGCGGCTGCGCGCGAGCAGCGCACCGCCCGCCCTGCGCCCCAGCAGATACCCGCACTGCGCGCCCGCGAGCGCACCCACGGCGGCGACGACCAACAGCGGCCCCAGGGAGAGATGAACCCCATGGCTCGAACCGCCCCCGGCGCACAGCAGTCCCGCTGTGAACAACAAGGAGTCACCGGGCAGGAAGAATCCGATCAGCAGCCCGGTCTCGGCGAACAGCACCACGCCGACGCCAAGCACCCCGAACGCGGTCAGAAGCGAGGAGGCGTCCAGCACGTTCACGGCGAGCTGCGACGACAGAGACGGTAGTGACGATAGAGACAAGACAAGAGGTGTGGTCATCGGTGGATCCTTCGCCCAGGCTGGTGGCGGGGTACTGACAAACTGGTGACTCCGTCAGGTCTCTACGCATTCGTTCCCGCGCCGACGGCACTCGTCGCCGGCTCACGCTGCGCCGCTGTGGAGTGGTTCCCTGCCCATTGGCGCAGCCGGTCGGCCGGGTGGGGCAGTACCACGAAAGCCTCGGCCTGCAGGCAGGCCCAGCTGATGCGCGGCAGGTCGCGGGCCGTCGGGTAGACGACGAAGCGAGGTTGCCACTGCGGGCGGAACTTGGCGTTGAAGCGGTAAAGAGACTCGATCTGGAACCACCGGGACAGAAAGACGAGCAGCCCTCGCCACCCGCGCAGCACCGGGCCCGCGCCGATGCGCTCGCCACCTGCCAACGCCGCCCGGAAGACGGCGAAGTTGAGTGAGATGCGGCCGATGCCGAGGCCGGGGGCGGCGCGCAGTGCGGCGACGATGAGGAGTTCGTTCAGACCGGGTTCGGCGGTGCGGTCGCGGCGCATCAGGTCGAGGGACAGGCCGTCCTCGCCCCAGGGCACGAAGTGCAGTAGCGCCCGGACGTGGCGGGTGCCGTCGGCAACTCGCTGGTGGGCTGTGACCACGACGCAGTCGCCGTCGGCCGGGTCGCCGAATCGGCCGAGTGCCATGGAGAATCCCCGTTCGGTGGCGCTGCCCCGCCAGGTCGCCGCGGCCTGGCGCAGCTGCAGCTTCTCTTCGTCGGTCAGTTCGCGCATCCGTCGTACCTGGCATGAGTAGCCGCTGCGCTCGATGCGGTTGACCATTTGGCGTACGTTGCGCATGGTGCGGCCCGCGAGGCTGAAGTCTGCGCAGTCGACGATCGCCTCGTCTCCCAACTCCAGTACTTTCAGGCCGCCTTCACGCATCCAGATCTGCGCGCCGAGTTCGCTGCAGCCCATGACGGCGGGCGTCCAAGCATGTCGTGCGCACTGTTCGAGGAACTCTTTGATGGCGCCCGGCCAGGCCTCCGGATCACCGACCGGGTCACCGCCGACGAGCGCGACGCCGGAGACGACGCGGTAGGCGACGGCGGCCTTTCCCGTGGCCGAGAACAGGACGGCCTTGTCGGCGCGGAGCGCGAAGTAGCCGAGTGAATCGCGCCGCCCCTCGCGCACCAGGAGGGCCCGCAGTCGCGCACCGCCGTCCGCCGGTGCAAGCCGGACGGGTCGTAGCGCCAGGTAGACCGTGGTGGACGCGGTGAGCAGCCCCAGGGCGAGCAGCGAGGCTTGCACGGCGTCACCGACGCCCTCGCCGTCGTACGCCAGCGGTCCCTCCATACCCACGAGGCCGCTTGCGACCTGCTGGAACCGGTCGGTGAAGGAGATGCCTCGGCCAGCCTCGTGTTCGGCGCGCACCCCGACGATCAGCAGCCCGAGGCCG
This sequence comes from Streptomyces sp. NPDC058257, assembly GCF_042881845.1. Lineage (NCBI taxonomy): Bacteria > Bacillati > Actinomycetota > Actinomycetes > Kitasatosporales > Streptomycetaceae > Streptomyces > Streptomyces sp. NPDC058257. Next base: position 358,813 of record NZ_JBHVXJ010000006.1, on the reverse strand, counting down.
ACGCTGACCGTGCCGAGCAGCAGCAGGTTCCCCAGGGCCCGGGTCCGGCCACGAGGGTCGCTCAGTGCGTGGAACTCGCCCCGCAGCCACACGAGTCCGGCGCACAGCAGAGCCGACACGGCGGCCGCGACGAACGCGTGATGCCTCAGGCTCTGCACCAGCGCGCTCACGGCGAGCAGGGCGACGGCTGCCTCCCACGCACGCCGTTTACGGCGCCGCAGACCGCGTGCAAGTAGGACGAGGAGGACGCCCGCGACAAGGGCCGCGGCACCCGTCACGTCCTCCGACAGGCCGGGAACGTACGGCGCCATGCGTTCGATCCGACTGGCGCGTACCTGCGGGGAGACGGCCGTCGCGATGTCGAGGAGCCCGATGAGCAGACAGGTGTGACCGGCGATGGCGGCTGGGCGAGGCTTCACGGTCACTGACCGTAGCCGTGCCGGTCACCAAAGAGGTAAGGGCAGGTGAGGAGAAGGGTAAGAATGCGCGGCGCGACAAACCCGACCGCTCCGCCGGAGGCTTTCCCCGGTGGAGGCTGCCGTGGAAGCGCAGTCGACCGCCTCCTCAACGACAGGTGGAGGACGTATGGGGCTGACAAGCCGGGGCCTGGAGTACACGACGGCGCTGGTCGCTCGGTCGTGTGTGGGGCTCACGGTGTGGGCGTGGCCGCGGCTCGCCCCTCGCCGTCCCATGGCCGTGCTCGGCAGGCTCGGTGTCACCTTGGCGACGCGGTTGGCGATCCTGACGGAGTGCGGAGTGCGGAGTGCGGAGTCGCGGGGAGCACGCACTTCGACTTCTACGGTTTCTGGGACGAACTGCTCGGCCGAGTATCCACAGCGCCCGCACGGGTCACGGACGCCGGCGGCGGCCCCCGTGTGTACGCGGCACGCGAAGGCCCCGTCCAGCCAGCCGGACCACAGAGCCCGGACCAGGTGCACGGCCTGCCCGTGGGGCCATTCGCGAAGGTCGGCAGCGTCCAGTCGGTGCGGATCATCGGGAGGCGCACACGTCACCCGGCGGTGTACACGTCCGCGGCCGCTCTGTCGGCCGACTACAAGGTGACCGACGATCTGACGACGGGCAGCCTCGTCAGCGCCGGGCCGCGCGAACCGCACCGACAGCGGGGGCACGATCTGGTGTGGCGGCTGCGGCATCTACCGATCCCACGGGTGTCCGTCCTGGTGGCGAGTTCTCGGCAGGGTGAGCCCGACTACGGCCCAACCGTGCGGTTCCTCAAGGCCATACGGCCGCCGATGACCTCGGCGCGCATCATCCTGCCGCGCGGCAGCCACCACTTCACGACCTGGCGGCGGGAGATCGGCCCCGCGATGGAGCGGCTGGGCGGGCAGCTGACGTTCCCCCAGGACACCACGCCGTCCCCAACACCGCGCCACGTCACGCGATCGGCCACACAGTGACAGCTCCCCCGGAGGGTGCGAGGCACCCGCTGAAACACCGGCCGAGAGGGCCGAGGCTGCTCTGCGGGTCACGTTCAGCGTGGTGCGGGGCGGTTGGTGGGCCGCCACCGACAAAGTCGGCCCACCAGCCGCCCCGCTGGAGCTCGCGTCCACCAGGTGCGCGGGGGAGCAACGGCCCTGATGGAGCGAGCGGTTCGGTCACGGCCCGAGTCGCCCTACGGGAGCCGGGGCCGCGTGGCCCCCTGAGGACGAGTGGGCCCGCGTCCGCCCTGGGGTGGTGTCCGCACGAGGGCCCGACCGGCTCCGCACGCCGATCCGGGAACACGCCACGCGCCCAACGGGCCTTCCTGCGAAGCCAGTTAACCGTGCGCGCGGTGAACCGCTGCCAGGCGCGAGCGCGCCGGGAGGCCCGTAGGTCCTCGAAGAGGGTGTCGTAGCGGGCCACGACGGCTCGGGGTCGTAGCGGTGTGCGGACTTGAGGGCGGCCGCGCTCATCTCCTTGCGGCCCGCCTCGTCCCCGATCAGGTCGAGCATCGCCGTGGCGAGCGCGTGCGCGTCACCGACCGGGACGAGCCGTCCGTCGACGCCGTCCGTGATGATCTCGCCGGGCCCGAGCGGCGCGTCCGCACTGTCCGCCCGGGTGTCCACCAGCGGTACGAGGGTGATCCGCGGGTCGACCGCGAAGCGGGGGTTGGCCCGGTGCCGGGAGAACGAGACGATCTCCACCTCGTGGCCGCCGTGCTCGACGAGCGCGGCGGCGAGGTCGAGCGTGGTGCGCACCGCAGCGCGTATGGCGTACGCGTTGTGCAGCAGGAACGCGATCTTCATGTGCGAAGGCCTTCCTCGGCGGGCACACGGTGCGGGCCCGGACCGTTCCCGACATCCCTCGATATCGGTGACAGCGTGCGTGCCGTGGGTAAGGGAGCAGTCGCCCGCCGGTGAGAGGCGGGTAAGAAGCCGCCCGGACGGCGGCCGAGCGGTCGATCCGGGCACGCCGCGGGGGCAGACTGGGGCGTGTGTCGCAACGAGCCGTTTCCCCAGCCGCCCCGTCGTCCGCGGCGCCCGCGCCCGCGGTGCTGCTCGCCGAGGACGACCGGGCGATCCGGCACGCCCTGGAGCGCGCCCTGACCCTGGAGGGGTACACCGTCACCGCGGTCGCCGACGGCGTCGAGGCCCTGGCCGCGGCGCACCGTGCCCGCCCCGACATCCTCGTCCTGGACGTGATGATGCCCGGCATCGACGGCCTCCAGGTCTGCCGCGTCCTGCGCGCCGAGGGCGACCGCACGCCGATCCTCATGCTGACCGCCCTAGTCGAGACACCCGACCGCATCGCGGGACTCGACGCCGGCGCGGACGACTACGTCGCGAAGCCCTTCGACGTCGAGGAGGTCTTCGCCCGGCTGCGCGCCCTGCTGCGCCGCACCGCCCCACCGCCCGACGAACCGGTCGACCACCGCATCACCGCCGCCGACCTGCGCATCGACCCCGCCGCCCGCCGCGCCTGGCGCGGCCCCCGCGAACTCGACCTCACCCGCACCGAGTTCGACCTCCTGGAACTCCTCGCCCGCAACACCGGCATCGTCCTCGACCACGCCACCATCTACGACCGCATCTGGGGCTACGACTTCGGCCCCGGCTCCAAGAACCTCGCCGTCTACGTCGGCTACCTGCGGCGCAAGGTCGACGAACCCGAAGGACCGCCCCTCATCCACACCGTCCGCGGCGTGGGGTACGTCCTGCGGCGGGCGTGAGATGCGGCGCGCCGGCGTGAACGGGAAGAGCGGCGAGAACACGGCCTTCGTACCGTACAGCGGGCGCCGGACCCGGTGGCGGGCCCGCAGCCTGCGCACGACACTTGCCATAGCCTTCGCCCTCGTCGCGGTCGGCGTCACGGCGCTGATCGGCGTCCTCTCCTATCATTCGGCCGCCCGGCTCGTCCGTGTCGACCAGGAGGCCGTGTTCGACGAGGTGGTGCACGATCTGCGCTCGCAGGTCCGCCAACAGACCCTCACGCCCGGCGACTTCGCGTCCTCGGACCCGGACCACGACGGCCCACGCGACGATTTGACCCGCCGCGTCGGCACCGACGTCCAGATCCTCGGCCCCGGCGGCACGCCCATCGACAGGGGCAGCCCGCCGCTCCCGGTCGATGCCAAAGCCCGCCGGATCGCCGACGCGGACGCGCCCGGCACGCAACACGAGGACCACGACGTGCGGGTCGCCGGCGAGGACTATCGAGTGTCCACCGTAGCGCTCGGCGACGGCCGGGGCGCGGTCCGGGTCGCGCAGGAATTCAGCGACACCGAGGACCTCCTCAAGGAACTGCAGAGGCGCACCCTGCTGTTCGCTGCGGCGGTGGTGCTCGCGGCGGGTCTGTTCGGCTGGTGGCTCGCCCGTCGCGTCACCTCACGCCTCGTCCGCCTCGCGAAGAACGCGGAGGACGTGGCGTCGACCGGCCGGCTCGATGTCGCCGTATCGGTCACCGGCGGCGACGAAGTGGGCAGCCTGGGCCGCTCCTTCGACCGGATGCTCGGCCGGCTCGCCCGCTCCAAGGACGACCAGCGCCGCCTCGTCCAGGACGCGGGCCACGAACTGCGCACGCCACTGACCTCACTGCGGACGAACATCTCCCTGCTGCGCCGCATCGACGAACTCCCGTCCGAGTCCCGCGCCGAACTGGTGGCCGACCTCACCGACGAATCACGCGAACTGACCGACCTGGTCAACGAGTTGGTGAACCTCGCGGCGGGCAATCAGGACGACGAACCGGTCGTCGAGGTGGACCTCACCGAGACCGCCGAGGATGTCGCCACTGTGGCCCGCCGCCGCACCGGCCGCACGATCATCGTCCGCGCCGAAGGCAGTACGACGATTCCCGGCCGCCCGGCCCAACTCCAGCGGGCCCTGACCAACCTGGTGGAGAACGCCGCCAAGTTCGACACCGACGGCACCGACCCCATCGAGATCGCCGTCACGGGTGCGCCGACCGGCCTCGTCCGCCTCGAAGTCCTTGACCGCGGCCCCGGCCTCGACCCCGCCGACACGGACCGCGTCTTCGACCGCTTCTACCGCGCACCGGCCGCCCGCAGCAGCCCCGGATCGGGACTCGGCCTCTCGATCGTCCGGGAGGTCGCGGCGGCACACGGCGGAGTGCCGTTCGCCGCACCGAGGGAGGACGGCGGAGCGGTCATCGGTTTCACAGTCAGCGGGGCGCCCTCCCCCCGGTGACGGATCGCGCCCCTCCACTGCGGCGCTCTCACGCCCGCGGGGCGATCTGTGGCCGCCAGATCCATGGCGTGCCGTCAGGCGACATGCCCACGACCGCCAGGGGATGCCCGCCCCGGGCCATGAGGGACGGCGAACCCACCGTGACCGGGCGGCCCGGTGCGAGGAGAGGAGTGGTGTCACCCGAAGTCCCGTACTGGATCTCGGCGTGGCCGGTGTCGGCCATCCCGAGCAGCACCGGCATGGCCCGCCCCGTAGGGCCCGCTGCCACCTGGGCGGTGATGGCACCGTATCCGGTGAAGAGCCGCAGAGGGGTGCCGACTTCACCTGCCTCGTTGTCGTACACATAGGGCACGGCCTCTCCCGGTGCGCGGTAGATCAGCGGGATGTGTCCGCCCGATGCGAGGACGGCGGCCGGCGGACCGTCCGGAGCCCGCAGCCCGGTCGGCGGGCGGAGGGTGACCGGTCCGCCCGGGCGGCTCTGAGCCCAGTGGCGCACCGTGTCGTGTCCTGCGGCGTAGACGTGGACCCGTCCCGCCTTGTCGAGAATGACGGTCAGTCCGTCCTGGACCTGTTGTCCGCCCAACTGACGCCAGGGCCCCCACCGGCCGGAGGCTTCGCGTGTGCGCGCGGCGAGGCCCTGCCCTGCGGTGCGGGCGAAGAGGTGAACACGACGGTCGGGCGTGGCCACCGCCACCGGGCAGCCGACCCGGCGCCCGCGCTCGGCGCCGACGTCGGGAGTGCCGAGCCGACGCCACGACCCGAAAGGCCCGCCCGCGCGGCGTTGTTCCAGAACGACGATCTCCCGTGTGTCGGCGCGGCCCTCGCCATCCAGCGCGGAGAACCGAAGGCCGAAGACGAGGTGCCGGGCAGCGGCATCGGTCACCACGGACAGAGCCGGGGCGAGCGGTCCCCCGCCCAGATTGCCCGGGGCGCCGAAACGTCCGCTGCGCGCGGCTGTCTCGCGCCACCGGACCGCTTGGGTGCCGAGCACTCCGTAGGCGACGATCCGGCCGAAGCGATCGGTGGTGGGCACGGGCGACGAACCCGGGTAGCGGAGGTGAGTGCTTCGTGCCCATCCCTTGCGGCTGGTGAGGGCGTGGTTTCCGCCCTGGCTGTAATCGCCGCAGCCGGCCCGGTCGTTGCACTCCCACTGTGGGCTGCCCCCGTACGCGGTGATGTAGCGGGCCTTCTGATCGAGGACGGCGAGTGGCAGGTTGTGCGGCCAGCGTTGGTTGTAGTAACCGCGATAGGCCACGGCGGTGAAGCGCGGAGCGTGCCCCTGGCGCCGGTCGGAGTCGGCCACCCACTGGGACATCGCCTTCCACGTGAACAGCGCCGTGGGGGTGTGGTCCCGGTGATCGGAGAAATGTGGCTGGTCGTTGCCCTTCGGGTGGGCCGCGTCGTGCACCTGGTAGTCGGGGTCGGGGTCCAAGGTGTGGATGACGGTGGGCCCAAAACGGTTCATCAGCCAGGCAAGGACGTCGACCAGCGTCTGATGGTCGTAGGTGTACGCCTGGGACACCGTGGAATCGGTCACCGGCAGGGTGTGCATGACTGCGCGCGGAAGGTTCCACAGTTCGGGCAACCGCATTCCACCCTCGCTCCGCATGGCGATGTTGAGAAAGATCAGCCGCGCCTGGAGATGGCCCGCCACCAGCAGGTCGGTCTCGGCGCTGACTCCGTGCGGCAGGGACAGGGCCGAGCGCTCCCAGCCGGTGAAGCGGCCGAGGCCCAGCATCTCGGCGTAGGCCTGTCGCATGCCTTGCTGCCGGGCACCGGAGTAGCCGGGTCTGTTGGAGATCATCGGTGCGAGTTCGTGGGGCACGCGGTTGCGGCCCGAGGCATCCCCCGCCGTGACCACGACGGTCACCACCGGCAGCCCAGAGCGCAGCAGTTGGTGGCACTGGGGGTTCATGAAGAAGAGGTCGTCATCGGGGTGCGCGACGACCTGAAGCAGCAGGCTCTTCCCCGCAGCGGCGAAGGTTCCGGTCGCGCGCGGGTTCACGGCGCGCACCGGAGCCGGTGGAGGACCGGAGCGGCCGCTCGTACATCCAACGACTGTGGCGGAGGCGAGAGTCGCGAAGCCTCCTGCCAGTACCCGTCGACGCGTCACCTCATACGCAGAGCTCTGCTTCGCCCCGTCTCCCGCCATGCCCCCACGCCCTTACCTGCCGGCACGGAGCCGGTCGGGCCCGCGCATCGATTCCGTACAGCTTGGGACGCCACCGGATCAGAATTCGGAAGGTGTGAATTCTCTTACCGGGAACTCACCTGCTTCTTTCCAGCCCCCTGAGGGCCTACAAATGCTGCCGCGCTTCATATCTCGGATGATCCGCGGAACTGTCCTGTACCGATACCACGTTGTCACGCTGCTGCAGGGGTTGCGCGGTGCCAGAATTGATGGCCCAACGGGCGATCAGGAACGAGAGAGGCGTGGCGAGTACGCCCGCGACCAGGGCCGTGATGTCCTTCCCGGTTCCCAAGGCGTGCACGCCGATGAAGAGGAGCGCGCCGCTGAATACCAGGTTGACGAGGCTCGACAGGGGGAAGCGGATGAACGCCTGCCAAGTCGGCTTCGTGCGGCAGGTGATGTAGGTATTGAGAAGGAAGGAACCGACGATACTGACCGCAAATCCGACGACGTGAGCGATCAAGTACGGGATCCGGCTGTTGAGGGACACGTACACGGCCATGTACACAGCGGTGTTGACGATTCCGATCAACCCGAAGGTGACAAACTGCCGAAAGAAGCGCAGGCCACCGGGCTCCTGAACCCGCGCAACGGGCCGCACGATCGTGTCCACCGTGAGCGGAGGACTGATTCCTGATGAGGGGACGCGATCGACTTCCAGCACGTTCTCTTCGGTCTCGCGCACGACGTAGGGCGGGCGGCGTTTCGTCTCGCTGTAGATGCGGCCGACGTATTCACCGATGACACCGAGCGTGGCGAGCTGGATTCCTCCCAGGGCCACGACGGCGATCAACAGCGTGGCGAACCCGGGCATGTCCACGCCATGGACGATGACGTCCACGGCGATCCACAGCGCGTACGCGAAGGCCGCGAACGCCAGGGCGAGTCCTGCGTAGATGACCAGGCGCAGCGGGCGGCTGTTGAAGGAAATGAGCCCGTCGATCCCGTAGTTGAGCAGGCGCCGTCCTCCCCATTTCGACCGACCCGCGACGCGGTTGACGTTGCGATAGGTGAAACTGACGGTGTCGAAACCGATCCAGGAGAAGATCCCCTTGGAGAACCGGTTGGCCTCCGGCAGGGCGAGAACCGCGTCCACCGCGCGGCGCGACAACAGCCTGAAGTCCCCCTCCCCATCGACGACATCCACGTCCATGCAGTGCCCCATGGCCTGGTAGTACGCCGAACTGACCTTTCTGCGCAGCAGGCCCTCACCGGAGCGGTCTCGTCGGGCGACGACCTGGTCGTATCCCCGCTGCCGCAGTTCCAGCATGCGGTGGAGGAGTCCTGGAGGGTGCTGAAGATCGGCATCCATGAGGGCCACCACGTCACCGCGTGACATGCGCAGCCCCGCGAGCATGGCCGCCTCCTTGCCGAAATTCCGGCTGAAGGACGTATAGCGCACACGCTCGTCCGCGGCGGCGAAGGCTCGCAGCTGAGCGCGGGTGGCATCACGGCTTCCGTCGTCGACGTAACAGATCTCGAAAGACCGCTTCGTCGCGCCCAGGACGTGCATCAGCGTCCCGTGAAATGTGTTGATCACCTCTTCCTCGTTGAAACAGGGCACAACGACGGAGATCTGACACTCTTCCATGCGCCACCTCAGCAGGTATGGGTGCGGTCTTTACGACTACACCCCCACCATGACGCATCAAATCAAGATGACGGTAAGAAGCCGGGGCGGAACGACACCGCCTATGTACGCTCATAGGAAGCGACACCATTACCTTCACGCCGAGAGCTATTCCTGCTTGGCGCCCGTGGGAAGGGAGCAGCCTGTGCTGCACATGCCTAAGAAGGCCGCTCGGGACCAGCGCGGCGGTGTGGTGCCGGAACCGCGAAGGCCATGGTGGCGGACATCCGCGCCGCTGGGACTGCTCTCGCTCCTGCCGCTCGCCGTGTTCGCCTTCGCGGCATGGAACGCCCGGTGGGTGCGCCCCGGCGGGGACGACTGGTGCTTCCTCCCGGTGGTTCGCGACGGCGGGCTGCCCGCCATGGCGGAGAAATTCTACTTCCATGACAACGGACGGATCGTCAACGCCGTGTTGGTGTGGGCGTACGCGCGCTTCGGCGAACCGGGTCAGCAATGGTTCGCGCCGATCAGTGGCGTGCTCGTGATCGCACTCCTATGGGCTTTCATCGCCGCCGCTCTGCACGTCGGCCGACTCCGGGCCCCGCGGGGCGTCGGGCTGCTGGTGGCGTCCATGGTGACGGCCTTGTTCCTCTTCGGCTCGCCCAACACCTACAAGACGTTCTACTGGCCGGCCGCCTCCGTCTCCCACACTCTGCCCCCGGTGTTCGCCTGCGCGGCGGCCGTCCCCGTGCTGCGGGCGACCTCACGGCGAGGCAAGGCCCTCGCGCTGCTCACCGTCGTCCTCACGGGAGCGTGCCTGGGCCTCCTTTCGGAAGAGACCAGCGTGGTCACCGCGACCGTCTTGGCGTTCGCGCTGCTGATCAGCAGCCGGGCCTTCCCGGCGGCACGCCGCCGCTTTCTCCGGGTCTGCTGCGCGGCCGGAATCGCGAGCACCGTGATGGGCATCCTGATCCTTTACACCTCCCCCGGCGCGATGCGCAGACGGGAACGCAAGCACGCATCGACGATGCTCACCCCCGACTCACTCATCGGATCCTTGCGCGGGTTCGGCGAGATCATCGCCACACTGCTCACGACCTGGCCCTACGCGGGCGCCATCGTGGTGGGTCTCGTCCTGGGTCTGGTGACCGCGAGTGGTGCATCGGGCCGCATCCGGCCCGGAAGAACCCAGTCCCTGGCGGCCGTGGCCGGCGTCTGTGCCCTGCTCGTCTCCGGCTATGTATGCACGGTCATCACCTACCCGGTCTTCGGGAAGGCAGTGGTGTCATCGACCCGTCTGTGGAACGACTACCTCCTGCTCTACATCCTGCTCCTCGTCTACGTCGGCGCCCTCGCCGGCCGCGCATGGGGAAGTCGGGCCCAGCGGACAACGCCGGTCCTGGCCACCGGGGCCCTGCTGAACGCGGCCGTCTGTATCGCCCTTGCCGCATCGCTCGCGGGCCTCGCGTCCGACATGACCACGCGTGCCCAGGACTGGGATCGCCAGAACCGCTCGATGCGTAGTCAAGCCGCGGCCGGCGTACAGGTCCTGTCGTACAAACGGCTCCCCCTCAGCCACATGACCGAGCCCTTCCGCCACCACGGCCACGCGAAGTGGCCAGCCGAGTGCATCGCCCGTTACTACCACGTACAACGCATCACTCAAGCCGCCAAGTTGCCCTGACTCAGCGCTTGGCCTGCCCCTCTCTCGGCTCACCGAACCGGCCACGCCGGGCGCATGAGAATCACAAGAGGTCGTTCTTGCCCAGGCGGACCGGTCGGCCGTAGCGGCGTCCCCAGTCCTCGTCGACCAGCTCGTCCAGCTCGTCCAGCAGGTGAGGGGCGGTGCCGGCGACTTCTGCTGATCATGCTGCCGCACCGGGAAAACCCAAGGTCCCCGACAGAGTCAAGCTCAGGGTGAGCGGTGGTGACGTAGTGCATGGCGGTCTTCTCCGTGATGCCGAAGAGCCGCATCAGCCGGTTCTGGTCGGCACTTTGGACTGCTTCGTTGAGGATGCGGTCTTGCCGCGAGCCGCTCAGCGTCAGCCCGCGGGGAAGGGCTCAGCTCAGGGTGCTGATGCTGGAGTCGGTGCCGCGCAGCAGGTCCGCGGCTCGTTCGGCCACGGCGTACACCGTGGCGACCGTGTTCGCCGACGGGATGGACGGGAACACCGAGGCGTCGGCGACCCTCAGTCCATCGATGCCATGGACCCGCAGATCGGGCCCGGTGACAGAGAGGGGATCGGCCCCCATCCGGCAGGTGCCCACCGGATGGCAGTACGAGGCGAGGGTCCGGAGTACAAACGCGCGCAGGGCATCGTCGTCGTCCACGTCCGGCCCGGGAACCACCTCCCGACCACGCCACGGCGCGAGCGCCGGGGCCCTGCCGATCTCCCGGACGAGCCGCACACCGGCGACGACCGCTGCCAGGTCACGCTCGTCGGTGCAGTAACCCGGATCGAGCACGGGCGCCGCACCGGGATCGTCGCTTGCCAGGCGCAGCGTGCCGCGGCTGTACGGGCGGATCGCGGAGACAGCGATGGTGTAGCCGTCCTCCGGGTCCTTGGCCGAGGTCTGATGGGAGGGGCAGTCGACGAAGACGACCTGGAGGTCCGGCTCTTCGACGGCGGGGCCGCTGCGTATGAGACCGAGGGCTTCGCCGTGGTTGTTGCGCCGTGGCGGCAGCGGGCGGGCCGCGCTCGACATGAGGCTGATGATGGGATGGTCGTGGAGCTCGGCGCCGACGCCCGGCAGGTCGAGGACGGTCTCGACGTCCACGTCGGCCAGATGGGCGTGCGGGCCGATCCCCGACAGGAGCAGCAGCTGCGCGGAGCCGATGGCACCGGCAGTCAGAACGACTTCGCCCGCGCGGGCGAGGGTGACTTCGTCGGTGCCGGTGCGGTACTCCACGCCGACACAGCGCCCGCCGCTGATGCGCAGCCGCTGCACCAGGGCGTTGGTCACGACGGTCAGGTTGGGCCGCTCCAGGGCTGGCGCGAGATAGGCGTCGGCGGCGCTCTGCCTCCTGCCGTCGACGATGTTGAGGTCCGTCAGTCCGAAGCCCTCCTCCAGGCCTCCGCTGATGTCGGCGGCCCTGGCGTACCCCGTCTCGGCGGCCGCTTCCAGGCACGCTTCGATGACCGGATGCGGCGGGTCGGCGGGACTCACAGTGAGGGGGCCGTCGATCCCGCGCAGTGCCGGATCGCGGCCCACCGCGTTCTCGCTGCGCCGGAAGTACGGCAGCAGATCGTCAAAGCCCCAGCCCTTGGCGCCCTGGCTGGGCCACTGGTCGTAGCCGGAGTGGTGGCCTCGGGCGAAGACCATGCCGTTGATCGCCGAGGATCCGCCGAGCCCGCGCCCTCGCGGCAGTCGTGTGGATGTGCCGGTGGCCGACTGCTCGACGGTGAAGTCTCCCCAGTTCGCGGGGGTCTGGAACAGGGTCGGCCATGCGGGGGGCGAGGACTGCGCGGGCAGCACCTCCGAGCCACCCGCCTCGATCAGCAGGACATGAGTGTCCACGTCCTGCGACAGCCTCGCCGCCAGCACACAGCCGGCCGTCCCCGCTCCCACGATGACGAAATCGAATTCCGGCACGTGGTCCTCCTTCGGAGCGTCGTCACTCCTGCACGGCTTCGCCTAGCCGCCATCAGGTATCGAAGCATCCCGGTCGCACGGCGGGGAGACGTTTACGCGCTTTTTGCTTCCGCCACGGTGATGGTCCGAAACACCGCCGGCCAGGCGCGGTATCTGGGGCTGGCACGCTACGAAACAGGTGATCAAAGCCGCTTCTTGGGCCTAGACGACCTCTTGCTGTCCCTAACGAAGGCGTTGTACGTGGCGGTGTGTGATCAAGCAGACGGCGATTTTGAGGAATGCTTCGTGGATGTCGCCAGCAGGTCATTCCCGAGCCGAAGCCCAACTCCTGGGGCAGGTATTGCCATTGGATGCCGGTGTGCAGCACGAACAAGATGCCGCACAGGGCCTGCCGGTCCGGCACCCAGAGGTCTGCCCTGCACCAGCTTCGGTCCAGGTTCGGGCAGCAACGGCTTGATGAGCGACCACAGTTCATCCGACACGATCCACGGCCGCGACTGACGTTCCGTCACAACCAGACGAGCGCGCAGACACACCAACAGTCACATGATCAACCGCTTTTGTTAGAACCAGTAAGCGAAGGCTCACAAGCCCGGCTCGTAAAAGGAGTCACGGCTCCCAGCACTCGAACACCTGGTGAGATCCACCCGACGTCACCGGGGTCTGGGCGGTGCGTCCTACGGTGCGTGTTTCCGAACCCGAATCCGAAGCTCAATGGCTTGATGCCTTGATGCCTTGATGGCCGCACAGGACGGCTGTGGGGCCGTTCGGCGAGGTGTCATGCGCCCGTCCGGCAATCAGCGCGCGACGCTGCGCATCAGTCCCTCAAGGTCGCGTTCGCCAGCCGGTGTTTGTGCCCCGCCCTGGAGGCCCCCGCTGATCAGGTGCTGAGCGGTCGGCAGGCTGAACGTAGAAGCCCAAGCATCGTTCTCACGGAGGAGTCCCTCCTTGAAGTCATCGGCGGGCAGCGAGTGCTTGGCTGCTTCGATGACACCGTCGGGCAGCGCGGCGATGTTACGAGCGATACGGTCGACGTGCTCGTCGAGCCCGTCGGCTGGCAGGGCCCGGTTGATCCAGCCGTAGGACACTGCGGTCTCGGCATCGAACAAGTCGGCGGTGAGGACCACCTCCAGTGCGCGGTTGCGACCCACGCGGTCCCGGAGGTACTGCGTTCCGCCTCCGCCGGGGATGATGCCCATCAGCGCTTCGATCTGACCGAGTCCAGCGGTCTCGATGGCGGCGAATGTCATATCCGCTGCGGCCACGAATTCCGCCCCGCCTCCGCGGGCCTTCCCGACGAGCTTCACGATGGTCACCTGGGGCTGGTGGCGGATCAGCTCACCGATCGCCTGGAACACGTTGACGTCTGCTGGCGCGGATGCGGCGAGTTCCTGGAGGATGTCCATCTCTTCCCCGACGTGCATGTCCACGTGAGCAATGAAGAATTCCGGGTCGGCGCTCGAGAAGACGATCACGCGGACGGAAGAATCGTCCTTGAGACCCGTCAGCACCGTCCGCAGCTCACGCATCATCGTCGTTCCGAGCGCGTTCACCGGGGGATTGTCGAGGACGATCCGGGCGACGCCGTGTTCGCTGCTCACGCGCAGGGTCGAGTAGGCATCATTCGTCATGAGGTTCTCCCTTGGTTACCGCTGGGCATGTAGGTTTGCAATGCATACCTACCGTCGACGACGGCGCCCAGACGGTCAAGAACGCACTTTGGGAGCACCTAGGATCATGAAGGACACCGATCTGCACGGCGTTGACGCCGAAACACGGACGGTTTTCCGGGCGGACTGCCCCAGCCGACCGATCCTCGACCAGATAGCGGACAAGTGGTCGATGATGGTGATGGCGCTGCTGGAGCGGCCCACCCGGTTCAATGAACTGAAGCGAGGTCTGGAGGGCATCACGCAACGTGTCCTCACCCAGACACTGCGCCGTCTCGAGCGCAACGGCATGATTCAGCGCACGGTGCTGCCGACCTCACCGGTCGGCGTCGAGTACTCGCTCACACCCCTGGGCGAGTCCCTGCGCGAGCCGTTCGGTCTGCTCTACGACTGGACCGTCGAGCACAGCGCAGAGATCCAGAACTGCCGACGGGCTTACGACACCAGGGCTGACGCTTAACCGCCTGCTCAATGATGTCGATATGCAGGTGGATCGCAGTGGCATGGACGAGCAGGGGTCAGCTGGCCTGTGTCGGCTTTCTTGCCCACCTGCGCGGAGCGCTGGAGGCGCAGCGTGTGCCGAATGCGCCGGTAATCGGGAGCCGACTGGCGCACCACTTTGTCACCCGGGAAGAGACCTTCACCCTTCCGGACAGGAACGAATCCGATGCCGAGCTCGACCGCCGCGGCACCGCCCAGCGCCCAGCAGGAATCCCCGCGACTCGATCCCGCAGACTGCTGTGACCCCCTCATCCCGGAACGGTTCCACCAGACCTGCGACCACTGCGGCCAGCGCCTTGGCGTCCCGGAAGATCGCCCACACATCGGCGTGCCCGCCGACCCATCGGAAGTGTTCCAGCGTCAGATCACGTGCGGTCCTAGGCATGCGCGCGACCGCGCACCGGCTACCCCTCACCCTGGCGCCCCATCTACGCTCAGATCAGGCAGACCTCGCTTCACCGCCTCGGCGTTCGTCCCCTGGAACACCGGGGTGAACACCCCAGTACCCCGCCACTGCCGAACCCGCGCCCGCGGGTTCTCCGGGTACGGCCCGTACTCACCGACCGGCAGGAACGGGGAGATGAACTCCCACTCGGCATCCGAAAACTGAGAGCCTCCCCCCCCCAGGTCGGGGACCGACGAGATCACAACCCCACACATTAATGCGTGTCGACGGTGTCGAGGGACTCAAGGATGCCCGTCAGCGCCGCGGAGAAGCGGTCGAGGGTGTCCTCCCGCAGCGAGACGAAGCAGCGGGTGCCCTCGAAGCGGTGGAGAGTCAGACCCGCTTCTCGCAGGATCCGCATGTGGTGGCTCACCGTGGATGGCCCGAGGCTCACGGAAAAGTCCTCACGCTGGTGCTCGGCGTGGTCCGCCAGTACGGCGACGATCGCGAGCCGGGCCGGATCCCCCAGGGCAGAGAGCAGCCTTGCAAGTTGAACGTCCCCGAGGTCGGGGTGATGCGGACTCTTCGGCATGGGGGCAAGACTACTATTTCGAAGTTCTACATTGTTCGATGTATCCTTCCTGGCGTCACATCGATCAAGGAGGTCCCCATGGAGTTTCTCGTGCAGGTCGACGGTTCCCGCGTCTACACGCTGCCCACCGACGAACGCGACGATCTCATCCGCCGGGAACGGGAGCGGGGCCGTGAACTGCTGGACGAGGGAGTGATCCAGCAGTTCTGGCGGATCCCGGGCCGGCGCGGCAACGTCGGCATATGGTCTGCCGTCGACGCCGACACGCTGGAAGAGGCTCTGACCAGCCTGCCGATCTGGCCGTACGCCGACATCGAGGTCACCGCCCTGGCCACGCACCCCATGATCCGGCAACGCTGACCCGCCCGCACCGGCTGGGCGTCCGCATCGACCCCGGCGCCGGTCGCTCCTGACGGAGAACGGGCCGGGCGGCACAACTCCATACACGCCCTGGCTGACCGGCTGGTTTACACCAGTCTGGATTCATGGAGTCTCATCGGGGTTGGCATTTCTCATCGATGCCTGCCGTGACCGATGAGTTTGGTGCGGATCCGTGGTCGATACGGCTGGATATACCGGCAGGGGTGGGCCTGTGCTGGGGACGTTCCAGCGCGGGAGGAAGCAGATGGAGGATGTGATGAGCGTCGACGACTCCGACCAGGGCCACGCGATCCGGACGGGCGGGCAGGGGACGCGGGTGAGCGGCCCCAGGGTGTTGGTGGCGGGGGCGAGCATCGCGGGACCCGCGCTGGCTCACTGGCTGCGTCGGCGGGGGCTGAGGTGACCGTGGTGGAGCGGGCTCCCGAGACAGGACAACCAGGCGCCCGCAGCTATCGCGGCTGACGACGACGCCAATGCCGCTTGCCTGCCGACGCTCGGGCTGGACTCGACTTCCTGTGACCTGGATGAGCCTTGTGGTCTACCAGCCGGGGGGTGAACGGCCTGGAGGCCAGTACGCCAAAAACCGTCCCACTTCCTGGAACGGGCCACGGCGGACCATGCTGAGGTGCTGCGGGCCCGCCTCAACGCGTGAATGGTCCGGCGCTGTGCTGTCGGAGCGCAGGATCTACGCGGATCTGGCTCAGCTGCCGTCGGTGCTGTCGTAGTTGTTCAGCGCGGTGGTGAATGCCTCGATGGTGCGGCGGCGCGCGGTGAGGAAGGCGAGCCAGGTGCCGTCCGCGTAGTGGACTCGGAAACGAGCCATGAGCTGGAGGCGGGGGCGGCTCTCCACTTGGGCGACCCAGGTGCGGGGGATTTCCCAGACGGGGGTACCGTCCAGGTGCCGTACAAGGCCGACCCGCTGGTCCGTCACCCGCATCAGCAGCGCGCCGGACGTGGACGGCATGGCCGCCGCGATGCTCTGCGCACCGCCGGACTGGGCGCCGTACCGGTGCATCAGGTGGTCACCGAGCATCCCGCCGAGCTTGCCGTGCTTGACTTTGACACCTTCAGCGCTCTTCACCGGCACGACGATTCCGGAGGCGAGCAGCTGCTCACCTGGCGCCAACTGACTCAGGGCAGACCGCTGTTGCACAGATATGGCTTCCGACATGGCGACGTTTCCCCGTGATCTTCTCGACTCTGATGGGGGATCGTATCGGCCAGGGCCGCCGCTACTGACGGCGCCCCTGCCGTGCTGTCAGCCCCACCGAGCAGCAAGTCGCGGTCGGCGCCAGAGCCTGCCACCGTGTACCGCCCGGCTGGCGCAAGTTCGTGTCCGCGTCGGCTGCACCTTCCCCTGCACCGCGTACACGAGCTCCAGACCTACCCGTTCGTCCACCTCCGGTATCCCAACCAGGAGTCCATGGGCTCGAACTTCAGCTCGTTCATGACGGGCATGCGGGTCATGAACAAGGATGCCTACTGGCTCGACAACCGCATGACCAACGGGAGCAGGCCAGCCGCGACCGCGGCACGGTCGATCCTGAGACCGCAGTACTGTCCGACAGCAGCGAACACGGCTGGGGAGAGCTCTTCGTGATGCTCCTCGATGTACAGCTGTGCCTCTTCCTCAGTGGTATCGGAGCCGTCGTACGGGGAGGGGATTACCGCGCCCGCCGCGCGTAGTGCGGCGTCCAGCGCCGGCGACCACCCGGCGGTCTCTTGGAACTCTGCCTGCCGGGTCTGCCCATCGCCCGGCGTGTGAAGGATCAGAGCTGGGGCATCGTGGTGGTTCAGCGTGAGACAGATGACTTCCTCACCTGCCAGGGGCGCCATCTCGGGCGCCCTCCGGTAGCCGAGGAACCAGGTAGCGGCGACTCCGTCATGGCCGGCTGGCAGCATAGGCGGTATGAGTGAAACAACTGGTTCTGACGAGGGTGTAGTTGACGCTGTTCTGACCTCACCGCAGGAGTGGCGTGGCTTTCTGGAGCGGTACGGCGAGCGGTACTTGAAGAACTGTGCCGACGGCGACGAGTTGGTCGATCTGCTGGATGAAGATCAGCTGGACCTGCTGGATCGGGAGGGTCGGGTTGATGTGTGGTTGGGTGAAGCACCGGCTCGGAAAGAGGCTCTGGTGGCGTCCGAGGAGCGGCTCGGGGTGCGGTTCCCGCCGAGCCTAAGGGGGTTCTTTCTGGCGAGCGACGGGTGGACGCTCCTGGATGCCTGGGTGGACGGTGTTCATCCGTGCGGCCGCGTCTCATGGATGCGGGATGGCGATGCCGGCAGCAGCGTGACCGCGGTCTACGAGTCGATACCCGACAACGAGGAGTATGTGCAGCTGTTTCGCCGATCCCTCGAGATCGCCCGGGGAGAAGACTTCTGGTTGCTCGATCCGACCGACGTCGGACCGGACGGCGAGTGGGCCGCCTACGATTTCGCCCCGAAGTACGGCACCCTGACGGAGTACCCCAGCTTCTCGGCGCTGTTTCAATCCGAGTACGAGGACTTGGCCTAGGTTCCGTCGCCAGAGGTCACGCCCGCATCAGGAGTGATGCGAGGGTGACATCGGCGTCATAGGACTCGATGGTCTTGTCGTAGCGGCTGGCGATGCCGTGCCATCGCTTAAGCGGTTGAAGCGCCGTTCCACGACGTTGCGGTGCTTGTAGAGCTCGATCACGGGGCGGATGCCGCGCTGCCAGAGCAGGCGGCGGTACTTGTCGTGGTCGTAGCCGCGGTCGGCGAGAATCGCGTCAGGTCGTCGGCGCGGTCTGCCGACCCCGGCCCGCCACTGCCGGGATCTTGTCGAGCAGGGGCAGAGGTTGGGGCAGGGGCAGAGGTCGGGTGGCATCGTTGCGATTACCGCCGGTCAGGGTCGCCGCGAGCGGGATGCCCCGGCCGTCGACGATGAGGTGGTGCTTGCTGCCCGGCCGTGCGCGGTCGACGGGGCTGGGCCCGCTTTTGAGCCCCGTCGAGCGGCCCGCATGTGGGAGGAGTCGATCACCGACCGGTCCTAGGAGCTGTCTGATAATTGATCTTGTGGTGGGTCGTGGTGAGTTGACGGATGCGGCGTGGGAGCGGACAGCGCCGCTGTTGCCGGGCGTTGACGGGCGGGGTCGTCCATGGCGTGATCATCGGCAGGTGATCAATGGGGTGCTGTGGCGGTTGCGGACCGGTGCTCCGTGGCGTGACCTGCCGGAACGCAATGGGCCGTGGCAGACGGCTTACGAGCGGTTCGCTCGCTGGGAGGCGGAGGCACCTGGGTCCGCCGGTCTTGAACAAGCTGCGGGTACCCCGGCCCGGTGCCGGGCGACCTCGCTGCAGACCTGATGCGGTCATCGCAGACAAGGCGTACTCGTCCCGGGCCATCCGCCAGGGCCTGCGCAAGCGCGGGATCCAGGCCGTGATCCCCGAGCGGGCCGACCAGAAGGCCAACCGCCTGCGGCGAGGCAAGGCCGGCGGCAGACCGCCGGCCTTCGACCGCGAGCTCTACAAGAACCGCAACGTGGTCGAACGCCGCTTCAACCGCCTCAAGCGGTTCCGCACAGTGCCGACTCACCAACTGAACGGAAACGCGGAGCCGACGGCCGATGGCCGATGGCCGATGGCACGACCGGACGGGACCGACTCGGTTGCTCGCATCCCGTCGCTGCCGGCATAGACCGGCCCAGCCCGCTTGGTCGAAGGAAAGCACACGTAGTCTGTGCCTCCGGGCGGCCAGGACTTGGCTGCGCGTAGCCATGGGTGGCGTCTCGTCGCCACTGACCAAGGAGGGAATCGCACGTGAGTTCAGAACTCAAACACCCACTCACCCGGCTCGGTGAACTCACCTTCCAGGCCGACGATGAGACACTCGTCCGGGAAGTACGTGCTCTCGTCGACCCGGCGGCCACACTCCGGCTCAACGGGAAGGAGTCGGATGTCGAGGGCTACATCCGCCACGTACTAGAGCTGCGTGCGGCCATCGCGCATGGCACGATCACCGTCATCGACGAGGTTCGGGACGGCCGTGGGCTGCGCGAACTCCTCGCGGCACGCGTGGTGGTCCACATGACCGGCAAGGACGGGGTTGTTACCAAGGGTGAGTCCCATCTCGTCGGTCGCCTCGGTGACGACGGCCGCCTCGTCAGGATGGTCGAGATCGGTCGGGTCGTGACCGGCGAGGACGATCCGGTCGAGGTCTGACCGAGGCCGGAACACCCCGGGGGTACTCCTGAGCTTGCTCCGGTTTGGCGGACATCCGAGATCAGGGGTTCGTCCCCGGGAGGATGTCCATCATGGAGAGCATGGGGAAGAAGCCTCGTCGTGCTCGCTGTTCGTGCTCGCCGTTCGTTCACGCCGGAGTTCAAGGCCGAGATCGTTGAGCTGTGCCGCCGTAGCGACCGCTCGATCGGCCAGGTCGCCAAGGACTTCGACCCGATGGAGGTCCTCAAACGGGCCACGGCTTTCTTCGCGAAGGAGACCCGATGACGGTGCGCCCGTTCATCGAGGCGGAGAAGCAGGCAGGCCACAGCGTCAAACGCGTGTGCGAGCCGCTGAAGGTCTCCCGTGCCGCCTACTACGCCCGCCGCTCGGGCCCCAGTGCCCGCACCAGTGACGGTGCTGAGCTGACCGCCACGGACGACCCCGCCCGTCAACACCCGGCAACACAGTCCCAGTTCGGCAAATCGGTACCCCACTGGGTCGGTGCACGGTTCCAGTTCGCGGGTGCGCCGTCATAGTGGACCGGGGGCAGGGCATGACGCAGCAGACCGTAGGGCGATCCGGTCTCGGTGAGCCAGGATCCGGGGTCGTAGAGGTCGGCTTCGCCCTGGGCGGAGGTGGCCAGGATGTCGTGCAGCAGCCAGGAGGCCGTGCCGGCCAGGGAGAGGCGAAGATGCCGCCCGCCGCCGGTGGCCTGGCGGTCGCTCAGTGCACGTAGGACGGCGGCGGCGAGCAGGTACCCGGTTCCGTGGTCCAGCGCCTGCGCGGGCAGTACACCGGGGCGGCCGTCGGCCGTGGCCTCGATTGCGGCGATACCGCTACCGGCTTGGACCAGGCTGTCGAAGCCGCGACGCTCGGCCCACGGGCCGGACCAGCCCCAGGCGCTCAGTTGGGCGACGATCAGGCCGGGATGCCGAGCCAGGAGCGCGTCGGGGGCCAGTCCGTGCCGGTCCAGGGCGCCGGGGCGGTAGCCGGTCACCACGACGTCTGCCTCGCTGAGGAGACCCTCGAAGGTCTGCCGGTCGCCAGGGCTGGTGAGATCCAACAGTGCGGAGCGTTTGCCCAGTCCGGTGTCGGCGTGGGCATCCGCGTCTTCGGGGAGCTGCGGGGCGTCCACACGCAGCACGTCGGCGCCCAGCAGCGCCAGTGTGCGTGTGGCGACGGGGCCGGCGATGACGCGGGTCAGGTCCAGGACCCGCACCCCTTGGGCCGGCACGGGTGCGGGTGCCAGCAGCCGGGGGCTGCTCTGACCCACGCTCCGCGTCTCGACCAGAGCGGGTCCGGCCGCATCGGGTGCGGCCGCAGGGGGTCCGGCCGCAGCGGGCGCGGAAGCCACGGCCACGGCCAGGCCGCCCGCCGCATAGACGGTCTCCTGGACCTCCCGGGCCGGACGTGATGCCAGTTCCTTCGCGAGCATGCCCACCAGCGCCTGGTCATGCCCCGTGCCCGCGATGCCCAGTGCGCTGAGCAGCCGGGCACGGTGGTGCGGGTAGTTGGCGTGAGTACGCACCCATCCGTCGGCCGTCCGCCAGAACCCGGACAGCGGAGCAAAGGACGTCGGGGCCCGGCCGTCGATCCGCAGGTGGCGTTCACTGACGAACGCGGTGGCCACCGCCGCCTCGTTCACCCGCACCGCAGGCACGGGCACGCGGTTGCGCAGTGCCAGCAGTTCCGCCGCCGCCAGCGAGGACACGCCCACGCAGGCACGCGCCAGTTCCCTTACCGGCAAACGCGACGGCAGAACAGCGCCCGCTCCCTCGAAGGACACGCTCGGGACCAGTCGGCGTCGGCCCCCCAGAGCTGCCCAGGCGTGCGTGGTGGCGGCATCCTCGGTGTACGTCATCCGCTCATTGTGCGGGGCAACCCAGGATGACGCTGCCAGCGGGCCGTTGTGGTTCTACCCTCACCTTGGCTGGCGCCCTGAAGGATCCGCGTGCCGGAACGCGTAGCCGTCACCGGCCGTCACGAGCAGACCCTGATCGACCAAAGGGCGCAGCAGGGCGTCCAGTTCCCCCCGGCCTTCATCGGCCACGTCCTCCAGAAGAAGGTGTGCGACGTGGTCGTCGTCCGTCGACATCAAGCTCAGCAGACTGCGGGCGGAGGAGGGCTGCGCGCGGCCTCCGCAGGAGCAGTTCGCGCAGACTCTCCGGCGTCTGTACATCTCCGTCGGCGAGCGACCTCCTCGGCGGCGCCCAGCAGCCCGTAGCCGGCGTTGCTGACGACCACGTCGATGTGGCCCATCGCGGCCCAGGCGCGTCAGCCGTCGGCCGTATCTGGCCGGTATGTGTCAGATCGAGAGCCGCGAGCCACGGCCGGTCGCCGTGTTGCGCCTTGAGGTTGTCGGCGGTTGAGAGGTCCCGAAGTGTGCCAGCGACACGATCGCCGGTAGCGAGCAGCTTTTCCGTCATCAGGCGGGCCGAGGCCGCTGCTGATGCCAGTGATGAACCAGGTTTTCATGGGTGGTTTCCGCCCGGGGGGAAAGCGGCGGGAGGATGTCCCGCCCACGCGTGCGCCTAGCGCTTGTCGACGACGACCCCGCCGTTCAGGATCACTATGCTCAGATCGCGAAGGTTGTCGATGTCCGCAGTGGGATCAGCGTTCAGCACGAGCAGGTCGGCGCGTTTGCCGGGGGCCACCGCACCGAGGTCGGGGCGGACACACTGCCGCGACGCGCCGCTGGTGCCTGCGGCCAGCACCTGGGTGGGCGTCATCCCGGCCGCCACCATGAGCTCGGCCTCGTCCAGGGTGTTGGCTCCGAACAGGCCCCGTCCGCTGAAGGTGTCGCTGCCCAGCGCGATGTGCACGCCGGCCTCAGCGACCTTCTTGAGATTGCCACGGGCGTCCGGGTGGGCATCGTCGATCCAGAGCGTGGGCGTGTAGGTGATGCCGTGTTCGAGCATCAGGTCGATGAGCGAGTGGTCGGTGAGGGGCTCGACGGTGACACCGTGCTCCAGGCCGTCCGCCCCAGCCTCGATCGCCTCGCGTGCCGCGGCTTGCTGGGTGGTGTGGACGGTGACCCGAAGGCCCCGCTCGTGCCCGGTCTCGATACCCGCCCGAAGGAAATCGAGGGGAAGTCGTTCCAACTCGACACCACCCGGAAAGGCAGGATTCTGCCAGCGGTACTTCGGCCCGCCAGCGTGCGCGCACGCGCCTTCCGACAAGAGTTTGACCGCGTCCACCTTGCGGTCAGCGAGGTGGTGCACCAGGTCGCGGATCTGCTGCACGCTGTCGACCTCCCCCGTGAAGCGCTCGCGCGCCCAGGGGTTGCCGCTGAAGACAGTGGCGGCGGGATGCCCGTCGCGTCCGGTGATACCGCAACCGGTCGCCAGCAGTCGCGGGCCCCGCAGCTCGCCCGCGGCGATTCTCGCCCGCGTGTCCAGAATTCCGCCCGTCGGATCACCCACCGACTTGATGGTGGTGATCCCGTGGTCGAGGAACAGCCCGAGCCTTCCGGGAAGCTCATTCTCCTCGAAGGCCCGCATCGAATCCGGATCGGAGACCGCGCGCACGTCGTAGAAGTGGATATGAGTGTCGATCAGGCCCGGCATGACCCATCCTTCGGCCGCATCCACCTCCTGTCTGCCCCTGAGCGGCTCGGCCGAGACGGAAGCGATCTCTCCGCCGTTGATGGCGACGTCGTACAGACCGGCGAGCGCCTGACGGCCGTCGAAGACATGTGCGCGACTGATCACGAGGTCGTAGGTCGCGGGGCCACGAGCCTCCGTGCTCGCCATTGCTTCGGATTCCTGGGGCATCGCTCTCACTCCCGGTGCGTTCTGAGTAGGTGTTCGGGCCGCGGTACACGCGGACGGATCATGCGGCCGACCGCTGACGTCGAGAGTCAGGAGGGCCCGGAGTGCCCGGAGTGCCCGGGCTGGAAAAACTGTAACCGACCCAGTTACAGTTAAGTCGTACGTCATGACGCAGGGTGGGTATGCGTCAGCGCCTGATCAGTGATTCCTCGGTTCGTTGCCGGAGGCCAGTATCTGATGCAGCAGGCCGGCGATGGTCGTCCTGCCGAGCTGTTCCTCCAGGGCTCGTTCCGCGCTCTGGAACTCGGCGTCGAGCAGGTCACCGATGTTGCGTCCGACCTCGCACGCCCCGCTGGGCGGATGGGTGTACCGCGAGAAGATCTGCCCTTCCTCGGCGGCGGCGTACGCGTCATAGAGCGTGATGTCCCGCGGGGCGCGAGCAAGGGACCAGCCGCCTCCCCGACCCTCGGCGGACCACACCAGGTCAGCGTCTCGCAAGCGGCCGAGCACACGCCGCACGACGACTGGATTGCTCTCAAGGCTGTCCGCGATCTCCGCGGAAGTCAACGAGCCCCCACGCCGGTGCGCCAGCATCGCCAGCGCGTGAATCGCAACCGCGCTCCTACTGCTGAGCCCCGCCATCTCCTACTCCTTGCCGTCGCCGGTTGACTGCAACCACAGTAGTTGCAGTTTGATCGATGATCAACCGAGTTGCCTCAACGGGGCATAACTCGGGCAAGAGACCAAACGGGGCCACGGGATGAACTGGAAAGCTCGACTGCCGCAGTAACTGCCGGATCTACTGCGGCGGAGCCTCTGCCGTGATCATCGCGGCCTGCGGGCGGGGCATTCCGGCCGCCGGGGGAGGTCTACGCATGTACTGCGGCAGTGCCGACCATAGCCTGGGCATGCACTTTGAAGCCTCGGGGTCTACGTGGAACCTGCATGACCGTCAGCCAGGAAAGCGACGTCACTCCCGTCGGCACCTGGCGGCATCCACGGGTGTTTCGCCCCTCCCGTCGGCGAACGATCGCCCCAGTAGACGGGGCGCGTTACGGCAATCGCACCGCGGCGTCCTGGTGGAGACACGCCTTCCAGTACGGCTACGCCTACCAGCGCCTGTGTGACCTCACCGGCTCGTTCCTCGACAACAGCTGATTCACCCCGCACCGCGGCGACTGGCTGTCCGACGTCGATGCCGGGCTGACCGCCCTGGGCATCACAGCGGTGTCCCCGGAAGATTTCTGGTTCGGCTCGCTGCCCCCGCCTCCCCTGCTACGGGCAGACAGCCCGGATTGCGATGAGTGGACACACGGGGCGTGGGCCCGGGCAACGGGCAACGGGCAACGGGCAACGGGCAACCGCGTACGCGACTTGAGCGTAGCGCTCGGGCAAACCGCCGCGCAGCCACTGCGTTGAGGGCGTTCATTCGACGCGTGCGTCGTACCAGTTGAGGGTTGCCTGGCAGTCCTTGCTGTCGGTGCGCTGGGCGGAGAAGGTGAGCTGGCCGCTGTGGGCTGGTGCGGTGCCGGTGACGGACACGGGTTCGGTGCCCATGGTGGTAGCGGAGACAACCCGGCTGCCGCCCGCAGTGACGGTCCACTCAGCGGATACCGCGCACCCGTCTTCGCTATCGATGTCGATGGTCCCCCGAGGCTTCTGGCTTGCGTCGGAGATATCGAGCCAGAAGGTTGCACTGATCGCCTCACCCGATGGGATCTCCAACGACAAGTAGGCCGGAGAACAACCCGTCTCAAGGTTGCACCATTTACTGTGCTCCGAAGGCCGGTCACCCTTGGCGTAGTCCATTCCCGGCATCCAGTCGTAGGAACTGTTGAGCCACATCGGCAGGACCACGCAGACTCCCACGCCGACTGTCCACAGCATGCCCTGCTGCCATCGGGTGTAGCGGTGGGAGGCGATGCGGGAGATCGTCTTCGGGAGGGTCAGCACCAGCACGTCACCCGCAGTGTCCTCGGCGGCCTCCGTAGCATTCCGGGCGCCTCCTGCCAGAGCAGGAGATCCTGCTGGCGCTTCCGCATGCAGCGCCTCCACCTGCCGGCGCAGCACCGCGACTTCATGTTCCAGCGGGGCGAGAGTCTCCCGCAGGCCCGTACTCCGGCGCTCGCTCTCCCCCAGCTGCCGCTCGGTGTTCTTGACGTAGTCGGCGGCCGCGGTGAGCTGACGTCGCAGCCAGGCGTTCTCCTCGTGAAGTGCCTCTGTGCGAGCAGCAGTTCGACGGGCTTCGTCCAGTTCTTCCCGGAGGGCCTGGAGGCGGGCCTGTGAGGTCTCGATGCGGCGACGGTCGCTACCGGCCCGCGCTTCGGCCTCCAGCAGTCGCTCGCGGACGGCGCCCAGCTCATGTTCCAGGAAGGCGAGACGGTGATGAGGATTGCTGCTCGCCTCCATCACCGCAATCCATAACGCGCGCAGCTGCCTCTGCTCGGCCTCGGTCAGGGGCGCGTCCACGGCCCGCCGTGCCACGCCCAGGCAGTCGATGAACTGCGGGGGCGCCACCCGGTCGCCGGACAGGAAACGCGACACGGACGTGTAGTCGAAGGGCACGTCCGTCCGGCGCGCGAACGCCCGCAAGGAGTCCGGAATCGGCTGGTAGACGGCACGCAGGCCCTCGGCGTAGGCAGCACCCGCCCGCTGGTACCGGCCGTCAGCGGCATCAGCGTCCACCCGTCCCCCGTCTCCTGGGTCCCGCGCACCCCGTTGACGCGAGGCTGCCTCGAAGGCGTACCAGTCTTCCCACCCGGAGCTATTACACAAAATCGGCCATGGAAAGAAGTCGGGGAAAGGTACGTGTTGCAACCTTCCGCAACACTCTGACCTGCAGGAACGGTGGTCACGTCAGCCATCCGCAAGCACGAGGGGACGCCACCAACTGATGCACTTCGACCACCTGGAGGACTTCCTCCTGCACGACCTCGCCGGCAACGTCTCCTCCGCTCTCCTGACCGCCGCAGCCATCGCCGTGGCCCG
The DNA here is from genome assembly GCF_042881845.1 of Streptomyces sp. NPDC058257. NCBI lineage: Bacteria > Bacillati > Actinomycetota > Actinomycetes > Kitasatosporales > Streptomycetaceae > Streptomyces > Streptomyces sp. NPDC058257. The sequence continues at coordinate 332,343 of NZ_JBHVXJ010000006.1, read as the reverse complement.
CAAAGTCCGCACCGCCTACCGGCAGCGCCGCACGCAGCACAACGCCGGATGCACACAAGGCTTGGCAGGGCCGTTCATCGGCCGTACCAACGGCGCCAGGAGAGAACAGCGGGGACGGCGAGCGCCACGGCCTCGCGGCCGAGGACGTTGACGTGTCACTCCCCAGCCACCGTGGTGATCTATCCAGGTCGCGCCGCCGCCATCACCCGCACCGCCGCCCTGCTCACCGCCCCCGTCGCCCTCGCCCTCCCGGTCGCCACCGCCCAAGCCGCACCCGCCGTCAGAACCGATGCGGCACCCAGAGCAACTGCGAGCTGACCGGGAGCCGCTGGTATTCCGAGTACGACGACCAGTACGTCGATGGCCCCTCCGGGCTCGACACCGACCACCGCATCCTCCCTCGCAGAGGCCTGGGACAGCGGTGCCGAGGACTGGACCGCGGCGGAGCGTCAGGCCTACGCCAACGACCTCCGCGACGAGCGGGCGTTGATCGCCGTCACCGCGAAGTTCCAACCGCAGCGAGTCCGGCCAGGCCCCTCGATCTGGATGCCTCCGGCCGACGGCAACCGATGCGACTACGTGAGCCAGTGGGTCGCCATCAAGACCGGCCAACCATACGAAGGGCTCCCCTAGTCCCGAGGGAGAACGTAGGTCACGTTGAGCGGTGCTGCCATCAGGAGGACACGGCCAAGGCCAACGAGGCGACGGCCGTGGCGAGGTAGAAACCAGGAAACGCGAGGTTGTAGAGCACGCGGGCGCGCAGATGGAAGGTGAGGGCGCCTAGGTAGAGCACGACGAGACCGCAGGCCGCGGCGGCACCGAGGGGGCGTAGTGCCGTGTCGAGGAGGCCGAGGAGGAGGCCCGCCGCACCAGCCAGCTTGAGGGCGGCCAGCCAGGGCAGCCAGGATCGGGGCACACCCACCTGCGCCGAGTTGGCCAGCACGAAGCGCGCCCCGGCGAGGTCGGCTGCGGCGATGCCGACGTTGACAGCGGCGGTGAACGAGGTGACGACGAGGAATGCGAACTGGGTACCGGTCATGCCTTCAGGGTCCGCGGGCGCTTCGGCACCGTCCAGTACCGGCTTCTACGACCTGGTGGCATGGACGTGGACACGCGCCTGCTTCGGTACTTCGCCGCAGTGGCGGAGGAGGGCACCCCGTCCGGGTCGGCGCCGTCACCGGCCGGCCCGACGAGTGGTTCGGAGCTGAGGAAGACGCCGAGCGCGAAGAGTCCGCGGCGAACAGGGCGAAGCACCACAACAGCCAGGTGGACCCGCCGAGCGGCCCGCGACTGGAACACCTACGTGGCCACGCGCACCTGACCCACCTGCGCGGTACCGAAAGGACGATCACGCACGGAACTCAGGGCCGGACGGTGTTCTTGCCGTGATCTAATCCCAGCGGCCATCGGAAGAAGGGTGATTCGTGTCTACACGTGATGCGCGTGGGAGCGTAACGACGGCGGGCCAGCGAGATCAGGCTTCTCCCGGATTATGGGGCAATCGCAACTACCGGATTTTTTTGGGTATTCAGACCCTTTCGGCGCTCGGTGATTCCTTCTCCTACGTGGCGATCCCGCTCCTGGTCTTGCACAGCACGGGTTCGGTTGTGCAGATGGGCCTGGTCACCGCCCTGACCGGGGTGGCCTCGATCCTCACGGGGTTGTTCGCCGGGGTGGTCGTGGACCGTGTCGACCGGCGTCGGCTCCTCATGGTGGCCGACTGGGCGCGTTGCCTGCTGTTCGCTCTGATCCCGCTGGTCTGGCTCTTCACCACGCCGATGTGGCTGCTCTACGCGGTTGTCCCGGCCGCAGGCGTGTTCATGATGCTCTTCAGGGTGGCGTATGTGACGGTAGTCCCGGCCATCGTCGAGCCCGATCAGATCACCAAAGCCAACGGGCATCTGTTCGGCACGTACGCGGCCGCCAGTGCCGGGGGCCCGGCGTTGGTGGGCTTCGTCGCCTCTGCCCTCGGCCCGGCTGCGGCCATCGGCATCGACTCCGCCACCTTCGCCTTCTCCGCCATCGGCATTCTCTTCGTGACGATCCGTCCGACCCGGCAGGCCTCTGCACGGAGCGTGGGCGACCGGGCGGGTGTGCGGGACGAATTCCTCGTCGGCGTGCGGTTCTTGTGGGCCCACCCCGTGCTGCGTCCGTTGACAGTGCTGCTCTCGCTGCTGACCTTCCTCACCTACGGGCTCACCGACCTCATCATATTCCTCGTCCGAGAGGACCTGGGGCACCCGGACAGCACCGTCGGCTTCGTCCTGAGCGCCGGCACGCTGGGCACCTGTCTGGCATCGTTCGCCGTCGCGCCAGTGCACCAGCGGCTCGGATTCGGTGCCAGCTGGATCGGAGCCTTCACACTGTGCGGAACCGCCGTTCTGTGCCTGGGACTGTCACACAACGTCCTGGTGGTCGGCCTGCTGGCCGCCGTCATACTGTTCGGCACCAGCATCGCGGGCACCTGTTCCATGTCGCTGCGCCAGGAGGTGACCCCCGGTCATCTGCTGGGAAGAGTTACTGCCGCGTTCTGGACGACCCACTCCGCACTCGGCCCGCTGGGGGCTGCCGCAGTCACGGCCGCGGCCGCTGGGGTCGGTGTCACCGCAACGTGCCTGGGAATCGGCGTCAGCGTGGTGTGCATCGCCCTGACCGCGATACTGACGGGAATCGGGCAGAGCCGCCCGGATCGCCCGGCCGTGCAGGACGCGTGACACGCGCCCTGGAACCCGTGTCCGCCGTGCAAGATCTGCAAGGCGATGAACGCCCCGGGCGGAGGTCCTCTCCCCCTCGTGCGAGGTCACAATGGCGGCTCCCAGCTCCCCTCTCCCCCGTTCGACGGTGATGTGCGCCGGCCGGGCCACGAGGACGGGGCCGGCGCGATGACCACCGCGCGGGCGCCGTGCCGCGATGGCAGGTCGGCCGCGCACGGGCCACGCTCAGCAGGCTCAGCGGGAACGGGCCGGACAGCGGCGGATCGCCACCGGCGGGGGTCACCAGTCATGGACGTCCTCCGCCGCCGCACAGCGGCGTGACTCGCCACGTGCTCGTTCCAGGTCGGCCTCGACCATCATCCGTATCAGTTGCTCGAAGCCGACCTCGGGTTCCCAGCCCAGTTCGGTACGGGCCTTCTTCGGGTTGGCGCACAGCAGATCCACCTCGGCGGGGCGGGTCAGGCGGGTGTCGCTGACGACATACGCCTGCCAGTCCAGGCCCACCGTCTCGAAGGCGACGCGAACCGCGTCTCGCACGGAGTGCATGTGCCCGGTGCCCACGACGTAGTCGCCGGGCTCCGGCTGGGCGAGCATCAGGCGCATGGCGCGTACGTAGTCCCCCGCGAAGCCCCAGTCCCGCACTGCGTCGAGGTTGCCCAGGCGCAGCTCGTGCTGGAGCCCCAGGCTGATCCGGGCTGCCGCCCGGGAGATCTTACGGGTCACGAACTCCCGGCCGCGCCGCGGGGATTCGTGGTTGAAGAGGATCCCGGAGGCGGCGAACATACCGAAGGACTCACGGTAGTTACGGGTGATGAGGTGCCCGTACGTCTTGGCGACGCCGTACGGGCTGCGGGGCCACGGCGCGGTGTTCTCGTCCTGGGGCACCTCGGAGACCTTGCCGAAGATCTCGGACGACGACGCCTGGTAGAAGCGGATGGTGCCAGGCGAGACGACACCGGATCTGCCGAGGCCGCTGACGATACGGATGGCCTCGAGCATCCGCAGCACGCCCATTCCCGTGACCTCGCCCGTGAGTTCGGACTGCTGCCACGAGATGGGGACGTAGGAGATCGCGGCGAGGTTGTAGACCTCGTCGGGCCGGACGCGGTCGACGGCGGCGACGAGACTGCTCTGGTCGAGCAGGTCCCCCTCGACGAACCGCAGGTCGGCGGCGAGCCGCTCGATGCGGCGGCGGTGCGGGTTGGCCTGGCCGCGCAGCAGCCCCCACACCTCGTATCCGCACTCCAGGAGGTGCTGGGCGAGGTAGGAGCCGTCCTGGCCGGTGACACCGGTGATCAGTGCGCGTTTCATGGTCGGGCCCCTTCCCTCGGCCGGGCGGTGCCCGGGTGCCGCCCCTCGGCGCGGGGCAGCGGGGAGCGCCGCCAGTCCGTCGCGGTGAGCGTCGTGATCAGCTCTGCCGCCTCGGCGAGTCCGGGCACGCTGCCGAGGCACCCGGGGTGGGCGGCGGGTGGTCCGCCGCGGCCGCTGCGTACGTGCAGCGACCAACAGCCCGCCGCCGCAGCCGCCATCAAGTCGGTGTCGTGATCTCCGACGAGCAGCGCCCGGGCCGGGAGTGTCTGGAGCCGTTCCAGCACGCCGGTGAGGAGTCCCGGGCGTGGTTTGCGGCAGGAGCAGCCAACCGCAGACGGATGCGGGCAGTGCAGGATCACCGGGCGTGGCACGCCGACCGCCGCCAGGTCCGCGGCCATGCGGTCGTGGATGCGGTCGAGTTCATGCGCGGTGAGCAGGCCGTGGCCGACGGCCGCTTGGTTCGTGACGACGGCCAGACGCAGGCCCAGGCCGGTCAGTCGGGCGCAGGCGTCGAGCGCGCCGGGCAGCCACCGCCACTGCTCGGCGCGGGTCACGTAGTCGGGACGGTTGACGTTGAGGACGCCGTCGCGGTCGAGGAGGACGGCCTGCAGCTGTGGCGTCCGCTCCGTCGGGTTCAGTCGGGGGTCAGCCATGATGCTGCCCGAGGGAGGCGGAGGAGCCGTGCCGGTGCACCGGCGCCTCGGGGCCGGGCGGCGCCAATGAGGCGGGCGGCTCGGGCGGGCCCTCGGCGATGAGTTCGCGCACCGTGTTGCGCACGGCCTGCGCCGAGGTGAGGCGGGGCTGCCAGCCGAGGCCGAGGAGTCGGCTCGGCCGCACCCGCAGCGTGGGGATGTCTCCGCTCCAGCCGCGCTGTCCGGCGCCGAACGTGATCTCCCCGTCTGCACCGGGGAATTCGGCGACGGCGATACGGGCGACGTCGGCGGCCGAGGTGGCGTCGGTGTTGCACACGTCGAACGGCTCGAACGCCTCCCAGGCGGCGGAGCGCGCGTCCCCGGACGCTTCCGCGAGCGTCGTCATCGCGGACGCGCAGTCGGTTGCGTACAGATAGCTGCGGGTCTGGCTGCCGTCGCCGAGGACCGTGAGTTGGGCCGGGTCCTCGCGCAGTCGGCTGACGAAGTCGTAGGTGATGCCACGCCGCATACCCGCGCCCACGATGTTGGAGAGCCGGGCAGACACGGCGCGCAAACCCGTCTCGTGTGCGGCGGCGCTCAGAAAGGCCTCGGCGGCCGCTTTGCCCGCGCCGAATCGGGTGGTGGGACGCGGCGGGCGCTCGGCCTGCGGCGTGTCGTACGCGGCCCGGTCGCCGTAGACGAGCTGGCTGGAGGTCATCACCACGCACTGCGGCGGGTGTTCGGTGAGGGCGTCGAGGAGTGCCACGGTGCCCGCGACCGTAGTGTCCAGGTCGGCCCGGCCTGACCGGTCCGCGCGATTCTCGGTGTTGGCCCCCAGGTGGAAGACCCAGCGTGCGTCTTCGGTGAGCTGCCGCAGGGTGCGAGTGTCGCGCAGGTCGGCCTCGTGGTAACGCAGGCCCGGGTGCGGGGCGGCGGCGCGCAGCCGGTGTGCCGACGGCCACGGAACGACGTCCACCGCGGTCACCCGGTGGCCCGCGGAGAGCAGTCTGGCCACCAGGTGCGATCCGATGAACCCGGCGGCTCCGGTGACCACGGCGTGCGGTGTGTCGCCAGGGGTGTCCTGCGCTGTGTCGCCGGGAGTGTCCTCTGGTGTGCTCATGTCTGTTCCGGCCTACCTTCCGTGGCTGGTGGGGTGGCGGGTGGGATAGCTCATCGGCAGGCGCACCATGGGGAGCGGCCTGACCCACGGGCGAACTAGTCGACGGTGTCGAGGAGTTGGGAAAGCTTCCGGATGCGGACGTAGCGCGCGTCGTCGGGGTAGATACCGAGGGGGTCGTAGAGGATCGTGGAGGGAAGGTGGCGCGGGGCGCCGTCGAGGGTGTCGCCGACGTAGCGGCACTGCTCCAGGGGGCGGCCCAGGGCGACGGCGGCCATCCGGAAAATCCTCGGGTCGGGTTTGGCGATGCCGACGGCACACGAGTCCAGGACGCCGTCGAGGCGGTCGAGCAGCCCTGCCCCGGCGAGTTCGGCGTGTGCGTGGCCGTCGGCGTTGCTGACGACGTAGCGCTGTACGCGGCTCGACAGCGCGTCAAGGAACGGCACGGCCTCGGGGTTGACGACGCTCCACAGCACCGTGTCGTCCACTTCACGCCGCACCGTGCGCCACAGTGCTTCGGCGGCGTCGGGCGGACAGTGGGCGTGTGCGGCCCACAGGTGGGCGAAGGGGCGCGGCCCGGTGGCCGGCGCGTCCTCCAGGTCCTGGTCGCGGGCGGCGAGAGATACGGCGTGCCGTGCGGTGATGGCGTCGAGGCGCAGCCCGAGGTGTCTGCCGTAGTGGGCGAGCACCTCTCCGTCGAGCAGGATCAGCACTCCCCCGGAGTCCAGGAGCAGCGCCGGGGGGCGCGTGCCAGTTCGGGCGGGCGTGCTCTGCCGGGCGGGCTCGGGCTGCCGGGCGAAGGTACGGGACTGGGCGGTGCTCATGGTTACTCCCCTCTGCGTGGGCCCCGGGCAGGGCTCGGGCCAACTGGCCGCGGGCGATCGCCGCCGGGGCGCGGGGCGGCGGTCGTCCGCGGCACCGGGGCGTTAGTGCGGGCCGGGCGTCAGGAAGAGGTTCACGAACTCGCGTTCCGTGCCCTGCGCGGCGCGTACGAACTCTTCGTCGGGCAGAGCCGGGTCGATGTCGAGGTCGTCGACGATGTCGCGGGTGAAACCGAGTTCGGAGTAGATCCGCAGCACCTCCACCGGGTCGGCGCCGCGCTCGCGGATGCCGGGCGGCCAGAACTCGACGAGCAGGCTGGGGCGGCAGCGGCGCAGCGTGCGCCGCATGCCCTGGATCGCGAGGTGGTCGCCGCCCTGCAGATCGACCTTGATGAAGTTGATCTCGGGTACGTCGTCGAGGATGTCGTCCAGGGCGATCACGGGTACGGGGTGGCCGAGTTCGCTCGGCTCGTCGAGGACCCGGTGGTCGCCGGTGTTACCGTCCTTGTCGCGGCGTAGATACGCGATGCCGGGCCGGTCCCCGGCCGCGGCGAACACCGGGGTGACGTTGGACGCGCCGTTGCGCACCAGGTTCTGTACGAGCATCTGGTGGTTCCAGGCGTCGGCCTCGATGGCGATGACCCGGCCATGGGACTGCACGAGCTGGGACATCAGGAGGCTGAAGTAGCCGATGTGCGCGCCGATGTCCAGGACGGTGGTACCGGCGGTGACGGTCTTGCGGATGGCCGCGTCCTCGTCGGCCTCCCAGCGGCGGGTCTCGGCGAGTTCGGGCCGGATGATGGTGTCGCCGCCCTCGATCTGAAGGACGCCGACGTCCGTGTCTATGTGGGCGGGCAGCAGCCACTGCGGGGCCGCGGCGCCCGGTGCGGCCATGGCCTCGCCGACGAGAGGCCGCCACAGCCGGGCGGTGGCCTCGCCCGCCGCCTGCGCGTCCGGCGCTGCGGTGCCGTTCGTGAGGGCGGCGATCGCGGCGGCGGTGCGCTGCACCGTCAATGCGAAGTCCGCGGGCGAGGGGCCTCCGTAAGGCGAGCGGTTTCCGGTGTCCGGCATGTGGATGCGGGTCCCTTCTCTTGGGGGCTCTATGCGGGTGGGGCTCTATGCGGGTGGGGCTCTATGCGGGTGGGGCTCTATGCGGGCTCGTTCATGAGCTCAGTGGGTGCCATCAGGGCAGTGACGCCGAGGGGGGGAGGCCCGGGGTTCAGACGGGCACGCCCTCCACAACGCTGTGGTACTGGGCTTCGAGGTATCCGTGGTCGGCGAGTTTGCGGGTCATCGTGTGCCGGAACCCGGCGGCCGCGAACAGTCCCGCGAACTCGCCCTCGGTGCGTACCCGCCCCCGTGTGGTCACCAGAAGGTCCATGTCCGTGGTGACGATGCCGTGGGCGGGTCCGAGGTCCTCCGCGCGAGTCGGCATCAGCGGCTCCATGACGAGGATCCGGCCGTCGTCCGCGATGACGTCGCGGCAGTTGCGGAGCAGTTTGAGCACGTGGTCGTCGTCCCAGTCGTGCAGCACGCTCTTGAGCACGTACAGGTCGCCGCCGGGCACCACCGCGTCGAAGGCGTCACCGCCGACGGCCGTGCAGCGGTCGGCCAGACCAGCCTCGGCGACCAGCTTCCGGGCCTGCGCGAGGACTTCCGGCCGGTCGAACACGATGCCCTTCAGACCGGGGTGGGCGGCGAGCACCCGGCTGAGCAGGGCGCCGTTGCCGCCGCCGATGTCCACCACAGTGTCGCACCAGGCGAAGTCGTAGCCCTGGGCGAGGGCCGGGCCCACCGCCTTGGTGTCCTCGCCCATCGCCGCGTTGAACATCGCGTCCTGGTCGGGGTGTTGGGTGTAGTACGTGAAGTAGGGCACGCCGTGGATACGCTCGAAGCCGTTGCTGCCGGTGCGTACCGTCTCCGCTAGGTCGCCCCAGCTGCGCCACATGGCTTCACCGGCGAAGAGCAGCACCATGGCGCACAGCGAGTCGGGCACGTCCGAACGGAGCGGACGGCCCATCGGGGTGAGGGCGTAGCGGTCGGGGCCGCCGTTCGCCGCGACGATGCCGGTACCCGCCATGCCGCGCAGCAGACGGCGCAGCGCCGCCTCGTCGGCACCACAGGCGCGGGCGAGTTCGGCACAGGTGCGGGGCCCTGCGGACATCTGATCGGGCAGGCCCAGACGCACGGCGGCGTGGATGATCTGGGCCGGCATGGAGCCGAAGGCCAGCTGCCACAGGCGGGCCAGCGACTCGTCCTCGCCCTGCGGGATTCCGGACTGCGCGGATGCGGTGGGTTCCCCGGGCGTGGTGGGTTCCTCGGGCGTGGTGGGTCCATCGGTCGTGGCGGACTCGTCGGCGGTGGTCATGGGGTGATCGCACTCCTTGGCTGTGCCGGAACCGCGGGCGCGGACGGCGTAGCGGGTGGGGTGGACAGGTCTGTCGGGGCGGTCGGGGAGGAAGGCGCGTATGGCGTGGAAGGATCGCGTGCCGCAGGGTGCCCGGTCTCCACGAGCGTGAGGACCTCGGCCCGCAGCGCCCGGGCAACCGCCGCGTCGGGGGCCTCTACGTTGAACCGCAGCAGGCCACGGGCCTCGGTGTTCGAGGGTCTGATGTTGAACCAGGCGCCGTCCGGGCGGTGCACCGTGAGTCCGTCGAGCCAGTCGCAGGTGGTGCCCGGGCGGATCGAGGCCGCGCGGGCGACCTCGCGCAGCCGCTCGTCGGGGTCGTCGACGCTGACAGCGGTCTCCGGCAGAGTGGTGTAGCGGGTGCGGCCGTCGATGAGCGCGGACACCGGTGTGGGAGTGGCGCCCATGGCGGCGAGAACGTGCAGTGCGGCGAGAAGACCGGAGTCCGCGTTCCAGAACTCGCCGAAGTAGTAGTGCGCGGAGTGCTCGACACCGAGCACGGCCCGGTGCCGCGCCATCTCGCGCTTCATGTACGAGTGGCCGACGCGGGAGCGCACCGGGCGGCCGCCGAGCGCGGTCACCTCCTCGGCCAGGGAGCGGGACGTGACCGCGCTGTGCACGACGGCGGCGCCGGGCTGCCGGGCCAGGGCGCGCCCGGCGAGGAGCACGCCGACGGCGCTCGCGGGCACCGTCTCGCCGTGTTCGTCGACGACCACGCAGCGGTCCGCGTCCCCGTCGAAGGCGAAGCCGACATCGGCGCGGGCCTCCCGGACCAGGGCACGCAGCGCCGCGGTGTACCGGGGTTTCATGGGGTCGGCGTCGGGGTGCGGGAAGACCCCGTCCACGGCGAAGTTCAACGGGATCACATCGACGGGCAGCGCGGCGAGAACGGCGGGGACGGTGAGCCCGGCCATGCCGCCGCCGGCCTCGACCACGGCCGTCACCCGCCGCACCGGCGCCGCGTCCGGTGCCGCGAGGGCGAGGAGGTGGTCACGGTACGCGGCGAGCATCGGGTGGTCCCGGGCGGTGCCGGTGCGGGCCGCGGGCCAGGTGGGCGGGGTTCGTGCCGTCTCGAGCAGCTCGCGAAGGCCTGTGTCCCAGCCGAAGGGGGCTGCGTGCGCGTGGCACAGCTTGATGCCGTTGTACTCGGGCGGGTTGTGGCTCGCGGTGATCATCGCGCCCGGGCGGCCCAGGGACGCCGAGGCGTAGGAGAGCATGTCGGTGCTGGCCAGGCCGATGCGTACGACGTCACGACCCTGGCCGAGCACGCCCCGCACGAACGCCCGGGTGAGGCGGGGCGAGGAGTGGCGCATGTCGTGCCCGACGACCACTTCGGGCTCCTGCACCATGGCGGTGAAGGCCGCCCCGAACCTCTCGGCCAGTTCTTCGTCCAGTTCCTCGTCCACCACTCCGCGGATGTCGTAGGCCTTCACCACGGCGGCCGGGTCGCGCATCATCGCCTCCTTGTCACTGTCCGGGCCGCGCTCACCAGCGCCGGATCCGGGTCGGCTGTACGGGGGGACGCCGGGTGCCGTCGTCGAGCACGTAGGGGTCCTGCGGGCCGAACGGCTCCTGCCACCACTGTTCGGGGGCGGGCTGCCAGTCCTCGTCCGGGTAGATGCAGTCCACGGGGCACACCGGCGGCAGGCATTTGCCGCAGCCGGAGCAGAGTTCGGGCAGGATCGCCATGCCGCCGCGGCCGAGGTTGAAGACGGCTCCGAACTGGGACGGGCATGCCTCGACGCAGGCGTCGCAGCTGATGCACTCGGTCTGCTCGATGCGCAGCGGGTCCTGGCGCCACTGGGGAGGGCGGGTGCGGTCGGTGACGCGCTGGCCACGGGGGGTCTCCCGGGCTTCTTTCGGCCCGGTCGTCGAGCTTCGTCCGCGGCCCCGCACGGGACGGTCATCGGTCATCGGTCGGTACCTCCAACACGGTTGGTTCATCGGCTGGTTGAGCGGGTGCACCGTGAGCGAAGGCGGCGGCCGTCCATGCGGTGGTGGCCACTACGGCCGCGGCCAGGCCGCTCGCGGAGAAGCCGTGGCTGCCGTCGACGACGCGCAGCTGCCAGGCGGGGCGGGTCTCGGTCTCGTCGAGCAGGCGGCGGGTCGTGGCGTCGGGGTGGGCCAGCTCCTCGGTGCCGTAGACGACGCACACCGGCACGCCGCTGTCGCGCAGCAGGGCGGGGTAGTCGCGGCCGCGGTCGTCGCGCGCGTAGGCGACGCCCAGCCACAGACCGCACCAGGCGGCGGCCAGAGTGCCGTCGACGCGGTGCAGCCGAGGGGCGGGCCCGTCTTCGGCCTCCTCGTCCAGGATCGGTCCCCACAGCACGGCGCCGTCGACCTCGGGCAGGTCGTGTGCGGCCATCGCGGCGAGCCGGGCGCCCGCGCTGTTGCCGACGACGACGAACCGTTCGGCGACCCCCTGGGCGCGCAGTCGGCCCACGGCCGCCCGCAGGTCCGCCAGGCGACGGCTCCAGGTGGTGTGCGTGAAGGTCCCGTCGCTGACGCCGGTGCCCCGGCTGTCATACCGGAAGACGGGCAGTGCGTGTGCGGCGCCCTCGTGTGCCAGAAGGGTGCCGCACTCGTGGATGTCCACGCGCTGTCCGGGGTTGCCCGGTTCGTAGATCAGGCATACGGGCCACGGTCCGGATCCGGGGTCGGGCGTGTGCAGGATGCCGAGGAGTTCCTCGCCGTCGGAGCTGAAGCCCACCGAGCTGATAACGGAACTCCCTTGCCCTGGTACGGAGTCGGCCGCTCGGCCGGTGTAGGCAGTGCGGCCGGCGCCGACAGCGCGGCCCGGGTCGACGAGGGCAGACGCGGCGGGCCGCACGCCGCCCGGTGCGGCACTTTCGGGCCCGCCGGTTCGCGCGGGCGCTCCGGCCGCCGCAGGGTCGATCCCACCCGGCGCGGACGCGGCGGCTCCGTCGGACACAGGACCGGCGATCCCATCGGGCCCGGAAACGGAAGCTCCGCCGGGCCCGGAACCAGTCACGCCATCGCCCCCGCGAACCGCGGCCCCGCCCCGCATGGACCCGGCGGCGCCTGTCAGGAACTCCACCGAGGCCGTCATCACCGTCTCCCGCGGCTCGTGTTCCCAGTGCCAGCTCGGGGCCCACTTGTCCGGCCGGTGGACGATTTCGCGCAGCGGCAGTCCGCTGGCGCGGGCCCACGCGCGGTCCTCGGCGGTGGCCGCGACGATCAGCGTGCGGGTGCCGGGCAGGGCCGCGAAAGCGGCCTGCGCCGCGGGCGCCGCCGCCACGAGGAGGCCGGCGTCGACCGGCCCTGCGGGCTGCGGCGGCTGGTACGGCTCGCCCACGGCCGCGTCGAGGAGGGCGGCGGCGACGGCACTGTCCTGGAGCTCGTCGGGGACCGTCCGGCCGCGCGTGCCGAGGGCGGCCAGCTCGCCCGGGGCCGCGTCGGTGCCGGTCCGCCACAGCGCGAGATCGGGGCAGACGAGCAGACCCGAGGCGGCCTCACCGGCCGAAAGCAGCTCGGCGGCCAGCACGTTGCCGAGTCCGCAGCCGATCACGGCCACGGGTCCGGCACCCGTCTTGCGGGCGTGGGCGGCGACGGCGCGGGCCGCCTGCCGCGCCCCTGCCCAGGTGGCCGGGCGGCCGGTGGCCGCACTGTCGGCGTGGCCGGGGTGGTCGTACTGCAGGACGTTGAGGCCGCGGCGGCGCAGTCTGCGGGCCAGGATCGACCACAGGTAGCGCGGCTCACTCATCGACAGGGCGAGCCCTGTCAGGAGTACGACGGTGGGAGCGGCGTCGTCGTGGTGGTGGCGCACCACGCACACCGGGTCTGCGGGTGCGCGCGCTGTCAGGAAGTACTGGCTCAGCCCTTGCTGCATGCCCACCACTCCCCCCGCTCCGGCTCGCCCTCATGGACGGGCACCCATCTCGCGAACTCCGCCACGGACATCCCACCCAGCGTCAGTGCGAGCAGCAGCCGGGCCGGTATCTCCGGATGCTTGCGCTCGAACCGCGCGGCCGAGCTCTCCAGGCCCGCGCGGTAGAACCCGTCGGGTCTGCTGTGCGCGAAGTGGTCGTTGCGGGCGGCGGCGCAGTGCAGGAACTCGGCGCCGCGCGCAACGAGCCGGTAGCCGAGCTCCAGGTGTTCGAGACCCCACCCGGTGAAGTCCTCGTCAAATCCGCCGACTTGGTCGTAGAGGTCGCGGCGCAGCGAGACGTTGCCGGACAGGAAGCTGAGCCAGCGCACCGGCGAGTCCGTCCGCCCGGAAGTGTCGTAGATGCCGCAGACCTTCTTCACGAACGCGGGAGTGCGGGAGCGGCGCCGCAGCGTCCCCCCTTCGGCGGCGAGCAGCTCCTTGACCTCGGCCAGGCGCTCTTCGAAGCCGCTCAGGTACAGCTCCTTGACGTCGCCGACCACGACCCGCCGTGCCCCAACCTCGTCGACGCGGGCATGGGCACGGGCATGGGCACGCACATAGCCGGACACCGGTGCGCGGTCCCCGTCGCAGAAGACGACGACCTCTCCCCGGGCGGCCCGCACGCCGGTGTTCCTGGCGGCAGCCCGGCCCTTGGCGGGAGTGTGCACCGCGCGCAGCGGCAGGTGCCACGCCGCGGCACGCAGCACATCGGCGGTGGCATCGCCCGACCCGTCGTTCACCACGACGAGTTCCCAGCTGCCGGACGGTGCGTCCTGGCGGGCGAACGCGTGCAGCGTCGCCTCCAGGCGGGCCGCCTGGTCACGGGTGGGCACGACCACACTGACGGCGGTCATGACTCTCCTTACGTTCAAAAGGGTCGGGGTTCACGTGCGGTACGTCGGGGCTCACCGGCTCGTCGCGCGGTGCACGCGCGCCGCGGCACGGGTTCAGACGACGACGAGGTCCTTGCCGAGCCAGTAGTTGCGGCCGGTCAAGTCCGTCTCGGCGAAGCGCCGTTCGACGTCGAGATACCCCTCGACGAGTTGTTCCGGCGTCATCAGCTTGGGCGTGAAGGTCACGGCCAGCGGGTCGTCGATGCCCTGGGGGCGCTTTTCGAGCAGCCGCCCCTCCCGGGCGAGGTGCTCGTACAGCGGAGTGCCGGGGATCGGGTAGAGAACGCTCAGGAACAGCCGGGAGACCTTGGCACGCAGGGCGAACTCGTAGGTCTCGTCGAAGACGTCGGGGTCGTCCCAGTCGAAGCCGAAGATGACGTTGACCTGTGTCTCCACCCCGGCCTCGTGCAGCCGAAGGAGCAGCTCCTCCGCCTCGGGGATGGTGAAGAAGGTCTTCTCGGTGAACTCGCGGTTCTTCTCCCGCACGCTCTCCACGCCGAAGGAGGCCACGCGCATGCCCCCGTCGAGCGCCGTCTGTACGACGTCGGGGTGGCGGGCGAGGTTGAAGTCCGTCTGGCAGCCCCACTCGATGCCCTCCCCCGCGAGGCGGCCGAGGAGTTCCTTGGAGCGCTTGGGGAAGACGAGGAAGTCGTCGTCGCGGAACACCACGCGGGGGATGTCGAACCGGTCGCGGTAGGCGAGGAGTTCTTCGTACACGTCATCGACGGGGCGGTAGCGCCACTTACTGTAGAGGAACTCACTGCAGAAGGTGCACCGCCGGGGGCAGCCTCGCGCGGTGAACGACGGCAGCACGTGCGGAGCTTCGATCTTACTGAAGTCGACCAGGTCGAAGCGGGGCAGCGGGTGGCCCGTCATGGGCACAGGCTCGTGGCTCTGGTAGATCTCCTTGAGTTCGCCCCGTGCCAGATCGTCGATCAGGTGCCGCCACAGCACGTCTGCCTCGCCGACGACGACGGAGTCGCAGAAACGGCTGATCACCGGGACGAGGCTGTGGTTGTCTTCGATGGTGGCGGGGCCGCCGACGACTACGCGGGTGCCCTGCCTGCGGATGGTGCGGGCGAGTTCCAGGGTTCGCTTGAGCTGGATGGTCTGGGTGGTGATGCCGACGAGGTCGTAGGAAGCGAGGTCGTAGTCCCGCTCCAGGTCCTCACAGACCTCGTAGACCAGGTCGATCTCCCAGTCGGGCGGCACCATGGCGGCCAGGTAGGGCAGCGTGAGGGAGATCAGCTGCGTGGGCCGCATCTCGCGTTTGTCCAGGCCGTCCGGGGTATAGACGGCGGGTTCGACCAGCAGAATACGCACAGGACTCCTCGGGTCGCTGGGAATCATCGGGTGGTGCGGTGCTTCGCTGTACAGGTGCTTCGCTGTACAGGTGCTTCGCTGTACAGGTGCTTCGGCGTGCAGTGTCAGGGCGGGCGGTCTTCGTGTACGGCGCGGAAGCGGGTGTAGCGATCGGGCGTGCCGATGTCGGTGAACGGCCGGTCGACCAGGTGGGCGGCGAGTGCGCGGCGCCTGATAAGCGCGCGGAACAGCGCACCGAGGTCCACCGGGTCCTGCCGGGTCCCCAGGTGCCGCAGAGCGCGGCGACGCAGTACGCACACGCCGGTGTCGGTCCAGAAAGTGCCGGTGTCCGCGGCGGCGTCCTCGTCGTATCCGGTCACCCGGCCGTCCTGGACGCAGGTATTGGGGTGTACGCCGGTGTCCGCGGAGGTGACGACCATGACGCCTTCGTCCCGGGTGTGGCGCAGCCAGTGGGGCGCGTCGGCGTACGGCAGGTCGAGCAAAGTGTCGCCGAGGACGAGCAGGAACACCTCGTCCAGGTGCCGCTCGGCCGCGCGCAGCGCTCCGGCGGTGCCGCGCTGGGCGGTGTCGACGTGCGAGGTCACCTCGACGGGCGCGGGCAGCCGACAGAGGTGTTCGAGTACGGGGCGCGCCAGGTGTCCGAGGCAGAAGTGGAAACGGTGCAGCCCGGCCTCGATGAGCGGGGCGAGCAGCAGGTCGAGGAAGGGGCGGTCGGCGACGGGCAGCAGGATCTTCGGCCGCTGGGTACCGAGTTCGCCGAGCCTGGTACCCAACCCGCCCGCGAGGATGACGACTTGGAGCCCGTTGACGGCATCGGCGGGCACGCTGCCGCGCTGGGCGGACAAGGCGCTCATCGCTGCTGCCCGAAGGCCGTCGGTGCGGCGATAGGCGCCGCGGTGGTAGGCGGTGCGGTGGTAGGCGGTGCGGTGGTAGGCGCCGCGCTCACGGTCGGCAGCAGTCCCCGCCGGTGCGCGCGGAGCAGGGCCAGGGCGGTGGGGGCGTCCTGGAGTTCGCCGTTGGTGGCGAGCGCGAGGGCCTCGGGCGCAGGGAGCGGGCAGGGGTGGATGACCTCTCCGTCGTCGTGGTGCGGAGGGCCGGGCCGGACGTCGGCCGCCAGGAACAGGTGGACCTCCTCGTTGGACGAGCCGCTGGAAGGCCAGACGCTGCCCAGCGGGTACAGCACTCCGGCGCGGGCGCCGGTCTCTTCGGACAGTTCACGGCAGGCGGTCTCGCGCGGGCTCTCACCCGGCTCGCACCGTCCGGCCGGGGCCTCCAGGCACCACCCGCCCACCGCGACCCGCCAGGACCGGATGAGCAGCAGGGTGCCATCGGCGGTGACCGGCAGAACGAGGGCGCAGCCGGGATGGTCCAGGTAGTACCAGGTACGCCCGGGCCCATCGGGGGCGGGCTCGTGGTCCTCGCGGACGGTCATCCAGGGGGTGTGGAACGCGATGCGCGCGCGGGCGGGCTCCGGCCGCGCCCCTGCGGTCGCCGAATCCGGCCGCGCCCCGGCGGATGTGTGCTTCGGTCGGGCCCCCGCCGTCATCGTGCGCTCACCTCCGCGAGTTCCGTCAGCGAGTCACACAGCGCACTCACCACGTGCGTCTGCCGCTTCTCGTCCAGTCCGGGGTAGATGGGCAGGCACAGCTGACCGGCGCAGGCGCGCTCGGTTCCGGGCAGCCGCAGACCCGCATGGCGGTCGGCGAGCACCGGCTGGTGGTGCAGCGGCGTCGCGTACACCTCGCCCGCCGCCTGTACGGAGTGCTCGCGCAGTCGGTCCTTGAGCGCGTCGCGGTCGGTGTCCGGCGGGAGCATCAGCATCGCCTTGTAGCCGCTGTAGGGGTGGTCGGGCAGCAGGAAGTCCCCGACGGGCAAGCCGCGCAGGGCATCGGCGTATCCGTCGGCGACCGCCCGCCGGGCCGCCAACACCTGCGGCAGCCGCCGGAGTTGGGCGCGGCCCAAGACCGCGGCGAGCTCGGGAAGGCGGGCGTTCCACCCAGGGCGAGTGTGGGTGCTCACCCAGGCCTCGGGCTTGCCGAGGTTGCGCAACAGCTTGATCTCCTGGGCCAGCTGATCGTCTCCGGTGACCACCATGCCGCCCTCCCCGGTGGTCATGACCTTGGTGGCGAAGAATGAGAAGGCGCCCGCGACACCGAAGGTGCCCGCGTGCCGCCCGGCGCGCTCGCTGCCGTGGGCATGCGCGCAGTCCTCGACCAGCGCGACGCCGCGCTGCTCGCACCAGGTCGCGATGGCCTCGGTGTCGGGGCCGATCAGGCCGCCGGTGTGCACGACCGCCACCGCCGCCGTGCGCGGGGTGCACGCCGCGCGCACCTGCTCAAGGGTGGGCGCCATGGTGGCCGGGTCGACGTCGGTGAGGCGCACGGTGGCGCCCGCGCGTTCGGCGGCGATGTACGTCGCGAAGTTGGTGCCTGCCGGAACGACCACTTCGCGGCCCTGCACACCCAGGGCCCGGAAGATCAGCTCCAGTGCGGTGGTGCCGCTGGCGACGGCGACGGCGCTCGGCGTCCTCGTGAACGCCGCGAACTCCTCCTCGAACGCCTCGACGTTGACCCCCTGGGAGAACCTGCCGGCCCGCAGCAGCCGGTCGACCTCGGCGAGCACCTCGCGACGCTCGGCGTCGGGTACCTCGATCTCGACGGCCGGAACTAACGGCATGCTGCCAACCCCTCTCGAATTCACGGCGCTCTGGAGAAGCACTGCACCAGGAATACGTGCCCATGTCGCGCGGCGGGCCCCGGTTGAATACCGTAGCAGTCAATTCCGTACAGACAACACCCTCCTTTGAAGTCTTTCACCCCTTGCGCACTTGACGGCTCCTCGCGCACTCTCTTATCAATGCAAAGCGGCCCAGGACACTGGCGCCCGTCGCTTCGGAGGTGGAGTTTCATGACGCTCGCCCGCATCACCCGACAGGCCACCGCATTACTGGCGCGGAGCTACGACTCACTGTCCCGCCCCCTGCACCCCGCCGTCGCCGAGCTCATCGGCCGGAACGTACCCGCCGTCGACGGTCCCTGGCTGGAACCGTTCAATGGCCAGCGGGCCCGACAGGACATGTTCCGTTCCCTGGTCAGCGCGGTACGCCCGGTCGCCCTCTTCGAGTCGGGCAGCTACCGGGGCGCATCGACGCGCTTTCTGTGGCAGGTCTCGGGAAGGCCGGTCTACACCGCCGAGAAGAACCCGAGCTTCGCCCGCTACGTAGCCCGGGAATTTCGCCACGTGCCCGACATCAAAGTACTCAACCGCGATTCACGGGACGCCTTGCGAATCTTGCACGGTGGCGCACATATTCCACCCTCCGAGCCTTTCCTGTGCTATTTGGACGCGCACTGGAATGCCGATCTACCGCTGCGCGAAGAGGTGGCTTTCATTCTGCAGAAGTGGCCCCTTTCGGTAATCGTCATCGACGATTTCAAAGTTCCAGACGACCACGATTACGGATTCGACGCGTATGGCCGCACCGAACTGACCGTGGACTATCTGGGTAGCTCCACCCTGGGCGCGAGCCACGTGCTGTGGCCGAGCTGTCCCGGCCGAGAGGAGACCGGATACCGGCGCGGCTGTGTCGTGCTCGCCTCGCCCAAGGTGGCCGCCACCGTCAGCGACCTGCCCGAGCTGCGCCGGATCCCCGGCCTGACGGTCACGGGCTGACCGTCTCGACGCACGCCGTCTCCCCTGCCGTTCTCCCGGAGGCCGCACGCAGCCGCTCGTAAACCTTCAGATATCCGTCGACCATCGACTCGGCGGTGAACTCCCGCCGCGCCGCCTCCTCGGCGCGGCGGGCGTCGGCCGCCGCCCGCTCCGGGTCGTCGAGCAGGGCGCAGACCGCGGCGGCCAGCGCGGCGGGGTCGCGTGGCGGCACCGGGACCGTGCCCGGGCAGCACTCCAGGACCTCGGACAGACCGGACACCGAGGCGGCCACCAGGGGGCGGCCCGCCGCGACGGCCTCGATGGCGGACAGGCCGAGGCCCTCGGCGTGGCTGGGCTGCACCACCACGTCCGCGGCGCCGTAGAGCGCGCGCATCGCGCCGAACGCCCGGTCGGAGCCGCGCAGCAGCACATGCTCGCGCAGCCCCAGCGCGTCGATGTCGTCCTCCAGCTGCCGCTGGTACATGGCCGACGCGGAGTTCAAAGAGCCCACCAGGGCGGCCCGGGCCCGGGGGTGCCGGGCGACGATGCCGGCCATCGCCCGCACCAGCTCGCGCTGGCCCTTGCGTTCCTTGTACCGGCCCACGAGCAGCACCAGCGGGTCGTCGGGCACGACGCCGAGCCAGGAGCGGGCGTGCTGGATCTCCCGCTCGTCGGCGCCGCCGTACAGACCGGCCTCGATGCCGTAGCGCGCCAGGTGCACGCGGCCCGGGGCTGCGCCGTAGCCGATGGCCTGCTCGCGGTAGGCGCGGCTGCCCACCACCATCGCGTCGTACGGCAGTTGCCCGAAGACCAGCCGGGAGCGGGAGGCGCCGAACGGATCGGTGTCGGGGGTGGTCTCGTTCATCGTCACTACCAGGGGACAGCCGACACCGTCCCGCATCATCGCGCCGAGGAGGGCGCCCACTTGGCAGAAGGTCTGCAGGATGTCGACGCCTCCGGAGCCGATGACGCGTTCGGCGTCGCCGAGGAGTCCGAAGGCCCGCTCCTCCCACGGCACCCGGTCCGGCTCGGACCAGCGCGTGGCATCGGTGCGCACGCGGTGCACGCGCACGCCGAGCAGTTCTTCCCGCTCCGCGGTGTCCGGGTAGCGCTCGGTGAGGACGTCGACCTGGTGGCCGCGCCGTACCAGGCCCGCCGCGAGGGTGTAGATCTGTGTCTCCGACCCGCCGTGGACGGGCGGGAAGGTGGGGGTGAGGAACCAGATGCGCACGGCGCTCCCTTCCGGCGGCGGGCAGTGGCGTACCCGCCGGAGCTGGGCGATGGGCGGTCGCAGGCGTGGACGCAGGTCAGGTGGTTCGCCAGAGCTGGGCGAGATAGCGGTCTCCGGCATACGTCAGCTCCTCCACCGCCGTGCGCACGGCGACCGCCGCCAGGTCGTCGTAGTCGGAGAGCGGCCGAATCACGGTCGAAGTGGTGACGCTGGAGACGTCACGGGGGACGCCAGCCGGGTTGTGGCCGTCCACGACGAGCAGCCGGCCCCCGCACGGCGTCACCACCCGGCCCATCTCGCGCACGGCGGACCGGAACACCGTGTCATCGGTGAGGTGTTGCAGCGTGAAGACCGCGAGAACGGTGTCGAACGACCCGTCATCGAAGGGCAGTCGGTCAATGCCGGAGCGGACAGCGCGGGCCGGTTTCCCGTCGAGGGCGCGGGCCGCCCTGCGCACCATCTGCGCCGACCGGTCGACGCCCACCGTCCAGCGGGCACGGGCACTCAGCCATGCGCTGAGCCGTCCGACGCCGCAGCCGAGGTCGATCACCCGGTCCCGGTCAAGATCCGGCAGGAGACGCTCGATCAGCTCCTTCTGCTCGCGGTCGACCTCGGCGCACTGCTCAAGCGTCCAGCGCCCGGAGAGCACCGCGTGCAGGCCCGGCCGATGCGCCCGCTCGTCCCAGATGTCCGCCCCGGCGGCCGCGCCCCGGCTCACCGTGCACCGCCCACGACCTGCGAGGCCGCGACCGACGCCGACGGCGCCGCCAGGGCACGGGCGCCGAGGCGGGCGCCGAGCAGCTCGGTGATCATGTGGTTGACCGCCAGGTGCAGGTCCTCGACGACTCCGTAGTGGTCCGCAGGCACCATGATCACGTCGTCGGCGAGGGAACGCGCCGTGCCGCCGTCGAAGCCGAGCAGCGCGACGGTTTCCACCCGGCGGGCGCGTGCCGTGGTCAGCGCCTGCACGATGTTGGGCGAGTTACCGCTCGCGGTGACCACTATCAGGACGTCACCGGCTCGGGCCTGGGTGGCGAGCTGAGCGGCGAACACCGCTTCGTACGACACGTCGTTGGCCCAGGCCGTCAGCACCGAGGTGTCGAGCAGCGGGACCACTCTGATCCCTGCCGCCAGGCCTGGCGTCGCGGTCTTCGCCAGGTCGCACGCCATGTGCGAGGCCGTGGCGGCGCTGCCGCCGTTACCGGCCACGAAGACGGAGGCGCCGCGGGCCCAGGCGGCTTCGATCCGGTCGGCCGCCGCGGTGACCTCGTCCGGGTCGAGGGCGCGCGCGGCGTCGGAGAGGGCCTTCAGATAGCTGTCCGGTTCCACTGAGCACTCCCGTTCCGCCGGGCCGCACCGGGCCGCCCGGCCGGTCGTCAACAGATGCGGGTGGCACGCAGATAGTCGCAGAGGTCCTGGATCGTGTCGTACGAGGAGAGCAGCAGCCGGTCCTCGTCGAGGCGCACGGCGAACTCCTCCTCGAAGGAGACCAGAGCCTCGATGAAGGCCAGGGAGTCGACCCCGAGGTCCTGCGTGAGGGACTGCCGCGGGGTGATCTCCTCCTCGGGACGCGACGGGATGCTCAGCACGGCCAACTTCCGCACTGCCCAGGCGGCCACGTCGTCCGCCTCCTGCCCCCCGTTCGCCCGGACCTCGGCTTCGTCGTGCACTTCGTCCTTGGTCGTCAACGGCCTACCTCCTCGGCTTCAGGCACATCCGGACCGGATACGCCGCCCTGCGCCGGGGCGTCCTGGCCGAGGGCGAGCACCGCCGACCGGTCGATCTTGCCGGTACGAGTGCGCGGGAATTCCGCCACCGCCTCGATGCGGCGCGGAAGTTTGTGGGTACTGAGACGCTCACGGCAGAAGCCGCTCACCTCTCTGAGCACGGTGGCCTGTTGACCGGTTGCGTCGGTCTCTGCTTCGTATCCGCCGGTGCCGTGCGCGTGGGCGAGGCGCACCCACGCCACCAGCGCCTCCCCGGTCCGGGCGTCGGCGCGCACCGCGCACACGGCCTCGGTCACCGCGGGGTGTGCGGTCAGAGCGGCCTCGACCTCTTCGAGAGAAACGTTCATCCCGCCGACGATGGCGATGTTGCGCAGTCTGCCGCGCAGGTACAGGAAGCCGTCCTCGTCGAGGCGGCCGAGATCTCCGGTGCGCAGCCAGCCGTCGCGCAGCACCCGCGCACTCTCCTCCGGTCCTGCGTAGTACCCGGTCATCACGCCGGGTCCGCGGACCACGATCTCGCCGGTCCGGTCCGGGGGCAGGACACCGAACTCCCGGTCACGGATGGTGACTTCGATGCCGGGCAGGGGACGCCCGACAGATCCGGGGTGGCCGTGACGGTCGCGGCGCCTCATCGTGGTGATCCTCGGCCCGGCCTCGGTCTGGCCGTACGTCTCCACCAACTCCACCCCGGGCAGACGCTGTTCGAGGCGGTCGAGGATATCCGGCTGGGTGGCGGCGCCACCGAACACGATGTGCCGCAGCGAGTGCAGGTCGTACGCCCGGTGCCATTCGCCCAGGGTGAGGAGGCGGAGCATGGCGGGCACGAGCAGGGTGGAAGTGACTCCGTGCCGCTCGACGAGCCGCCCGAACCGGCTGGGCAGGAAGTCGCCGTCGAGCAGCACGACATGGCCGCCGCTGTCGAACTGGCCGACCAGCTGGACGGTGTTGCAGTAGCCGAAGTTCAGTGGCACGACGGCGAGCGCGGTCTCGCTGCCCCCCGTGGGGCCGAGCGACGCCCGGTGGGCCCGTGCGCTTGCGAGCAGGGCGGCGTGGGAGAGAACGACCCGCTTGGGCAGGCCGTACGAGCCGGAGGTGGCGAGCAGCACGGCGGCCGCCGCCGGTTCCACGTGGCGGCGCGGAGCGGACTCCGCCGTCACCGCGCCGCAGGCGGACCGCAGCTTCGTCAGGTCGCCCTCGGCTCGGGCGCGCACCGGGACGTACACGACCGCGGGCGCCGCGGCCGGTCCGCCCCCACGGTCCGCCGCGCCGGCGCCCCGGCTGCGGCGCGCGGCACGGGCTCTCGGATCGCACAGCAACACCACCGGGGCGCAGGCGGCGAGTTCACTGTCGGTCTCCTGCGCGCTCAAGTCGTGGGAGAGCGGGACGACGGCGGCACCGAGCGAGAGGGCGGCGAGGTAGAGGACCACGTACTCGGCGCTGCGTGGCAGTTGCAGCGCCACACGATCACCGGTCTTCACCAGGGGCGCGAGGGCATGGGCGAGATCGCGCACCTCGTCCTGGAGTTGCCGGTACGTCAGGTGCAGCATGCCATCGGTGAGCGCGGGCGCGAGTGGCGCCACACTGCCGGTACGTGCGAGGGCCGAGGGGATCGTCAGCGGTGATGCGTCGGTGGCGGGCGGTGTCAACTTACCGGTGCCCACTGGTGGTTCACCTCCACAGGCAGTCAGTCGTACGCTACAGCGGACAACCACGCCGTGAAGCTTACGCTGGAGCTTGCGCGCTCTGTCAATAGTGTCGACCACCGAGCGAACCGCACCGCTAGACTGCGTCCGCTGCAGCGGACGGGGGACATCGTGCCGCTCGCGGAGTGACGCGTTCAGCCACGGAGGCACTGATGACGGACAGCCACAGCAGGCGACCACCGAACCGCCAGCTGACGAGCCCGATCAGCGAACGCCTGACGCATCTCATCACCGCGCTCCACCCCGACGAACGCACCAGGCCGGGCTACGCGCGCCTGGCCAAAGAGATCCGGGAGGCGACCGGAGGCACGCTCTCCGGCACGTACTTGTGGGAGCTGGCCACCGGCAAGAAGCACAACGTCTCCGTCGAGCAACTCAGCGTCCTCGCCGAGTACTTCGGCGTACCCCCCGAGTACTTCTTCAACGAAGAGGTCGCCGACCGCGTCAACGCTCAGCTGCGCCTCGCCACCGCACTGCGCGACACCAGGGTCCGCTCGCTGGCACTGCGTGCCGAAGGGCTCTCCACTGAGACCCTGGACGCGCTGCTCGCCATGGTCGACCAGGCACGCAAGCTGCACCACCTGCCTGCCGTCGAGGATCCGGCGCCGCACGACGCGGCAGCGCCTCCCCCCACCGACGGTGCGTACCCCCCGGCCGACGGGCGGTCCTGACGCCATGACGAGAACGCCACCACAGCCGACGAGAGCGCCTCGGTCCGTACGATCCGCCGCTCCCCGAAGGACGCATGGATTTGCTGTTCCCTTACCGAAATCTGCGACAGCGCTGTGAAGCGGTCCTCGACGAACTCCAGCTGCCCCGGTCCGACTCGGCACACCAGCTGTGCCAGCACGTCGCGCGGCGCCGCGGCCGCCCGATCCATCTGCACGCACTGCCCGCCGAGGGCCGCGCCGACGGCGCCTGCGGCGCGTGGCTCGCCACTGACACCGACGACCACGTCTTCTTCGAACCCGGCACCACCCGCCCCCACCGGGACCACATCATCCTGCACGAGATCAGCCACATGCTCCTCGACCACCAGCATCCCCTCACCGCCGAGAGCGGCCCGGCGCGGGCGTTCCTGCCCGACCTCGATCCGCAACTGATCCGGCGCCTGCTGCGCCGCGCCGCCCACACCACGCAGCATGAGCAGGAAGCCGAGATGCTGGCGAGCCTGGTCCTGAGCAGATCCCTGCACCGGGCCCGCCACCCCTCGCACGGCACGGCACAAGCCCTCGAAAGAGCGCTGGGCCTCCATGCTTTCGGCGACCGCTGACCCCGGCGCGCTGGGCGTCGGCGCGCAGACCCTGGGCACCGTGTGCATGTGGGCCGCCGTCCTGCTGCGCCTGCCGCATACCCTCGGCTCGCGGCAGCAGCGCGAGCTGTGGCTGGCCGGCCTCGCCGCTGCCGCCGCCAACACCCTCGACCTGGACAGCGTCGGTGCCCTCATCGACCGAAGCTTCGGCAGCCTGCACAGCGTGGACCTGGTCCGCAACATCTGCGGTCTCATCTCGGCCTTCGCCCTGCTCGAACTGGTCCACTCCCTGACCACCAGCAGTCGACGCCGGGCGCTGCTGGTCTGGTTACGGGTCGCCGCCTGCTGTGTCGTGGCGGGTCTCCTCGCCATGGAGGTGCTGTACGGCCCGCACGGGCGGCACCTTGTCCAGGGCGGCCCGGCACCCTCACCGCCCGCCCCGTACTGGCTACTGATCATCGCTACGCATCTGGCCGTCAACGCCCTGGCTCTTCTCGTGTTCCTGAACCTCGGACGGCACTGCGCCGACCGCTCCTTGAAGGCGGGCCTGCTCCTCCTGGCCTTCGGCACGGCCATGGCGGGCGTCTTCTGGCTCAACGCGCTCGCCCACCTCCTCGGCCACACCCTGGCCGCGGCGGTCCAGCCGTTCGCCCTCGCACTGCACGTACTGCTCATCGCCGCCGCCCTGACCGTGCCCACCACCTACGCGGCCCGCCGCACCCTCAGCGATGTCAGGGACTGGTGGCGGATCTGGCCGTTGTGGCGCGACCTGGTGGAGGCATGCCCGCAGGTGCTGCTCGCTCCCCGGCGCAGCCGCCTGCGGGAGGTTCTCTGGCCCGTGGGCCCTCCCCGGCTGCTGCTGTACCGCCAGCTCGTGGAGATCCGCGACGCCATCCTCGTACTCGCGCCCTACGCCACGCCCGAACTGCACGCGTGCGCATGGGAGTTCGCCGACACCCTGGACGGGAGCGCCCGCGCCCCTGGCGGCCGGGGGCGGGGGCGCCGCGCACCGGACATGGCCGTGGCCCGCCCGGCGGCGGTGCTGGCCGTCGTCCTGAAGGGGGCTCGCGCGGCCCGTCTGTCCGGCGCCGAACCGCGGCACGGCACACTCCCCACCGCGCAGATCGGCGCCGACACACTGCCCGACGAGACCGCGTTCCTGATCACGGTGGCCCGGATCTACCGCTCGGCCGCCAACCCTGTTCACCCGCACAGCCCCGTAAGTGAGGAAGCACCACAATGACCGCCGCAACCCCACACCGCGCCGGTCGGCGGGAGTGGATCGGACTCGCCGTCCTGGCCCTGCCGACGCTGCTCATCTCCATGGACATGACGGTCCTGTATCTGGCCGTACCGCATCTGAGCAGCGATCTGGGGCCGAGTTCCACCCAACTCCTGTGGATCATGGACATCTACGGATTCCTGATCGCCGGCGCGCTGGTACCCGCCGGCGCACTCGGCGACCGCATCGGACGCAGGCGCATCCTGCTCGTCGGCGCGGCCCTCTTCGGCGTCGCCTCGACCATCGCCGCGTACGCCGACAGCGCGGCCATGCTCATCGCATCCCGCGCGCTCCTCGGCCTCGCCGGGGCCACCCTGATGCCCTCGGCCCTGTCCCTGACCCGCGTGATGTTCCACCGCGCGAGCCAGCGCAGCTTCGCCGTGGCCGTCATCATGACGAGCTTCTCCGTCGGCACCGCTGCCGGGCCCCTGATCGGCGGCGTGCTCCTCGAACACTTCTGGTGGGGCTCGGTCTTCCTCCTGGGCGTGCCGGTGATGCTGCTGCTGCTCGCCGTCGGACCCGCGCTCCTGCCCGAGTACCGCGACCCGGAGGGCGGCCCCATCGACCTGCCGAGCGCCGCGCTCGCCCTGGCCGCGGTACTCGACATCGTCTACGCGATCAAGCACGTCAGCGCGTCGGGCCCGGACCTGGTCTTCGCCCTCACCCTGGTGCTCGGAGTGTCCTTCGGCGTGCTCTTCGTACGCCGTCAGAACCACCTGGACGACCCGCTGCTCGACCTTTCCCTGCTGCGCGACCGCATCATCAACACCTCCCTGGGCACCTACCTGTTGGGCCTGTTCGCCATGGGCGGAACCCAGCTGTTCATCGCCCTGTACCTGCAGGAAGTCCTCGATCTGTCGCCGTTCGTGGCCGGTGCCTGGATGGTGCCCGCCGCCGTGGGCACCACCGTGGGCTCCTTGCTGGCCCCTCTGCTCGCCCGGCGCCTGCGCCCCGCGACGGTCATCACCGGCAGCCTGGTCGTCGCGGCGCTCGGCTTCGCCGTCCTCTCCCAAGTCGGCCCTGACGACCTGGCGTTGCTCATCATCGGCTACGAACTCGTAGCCCTGGGCCTGAGCCCCATGATCGCGCTCTGTGCCGACCTCGTGATCAGCACCGCGCCGCCCCAACGGGCCGGTGCGGCCTCCGCCCTGTCGGAGAGCAGCGGCGAACTGGGAGTGGCCCTGGGTGTCGCGCTGCTCGGCACCTTGGGTACCACCGTGTACCGGTCCCAGCTCACCGACCACCTGCCCGGCGGCCTGCCCGAGGCGACGGCGGATGCCGCGCGCTCCGCCCCCGGCGGCGCCAAGGACGCCGCCGCCGACCTGCCGCAGAACCTCGCCGAGCCACTCGTCGCGGCGGCCCGCGGAGCCCTCGCCAGTGGCCTCGGGGTCACCTCGGCGGTGGCAAGCGCGATCGTCCTGGCCGCCGCCGCGCTCGCCGCGGTACGGCTGCGCCACCTGCCGACGAGCACGGAGGACGAACACGCCGCCGAGCAGACCGCCGAACAGCCGACCGTGTCGGAGGGCGGGGCCTAGACACCGGGCTCAGGGGGGGGACGGCGCAGGTCACCAGTCTCCGGCAGGGTCGGCACTGCGCCTACCGAAAATGTACTCATTTTCCGCACCTGCGTCACCGCCCGACCGCGCCGTCGATCTGCTCGCGCAGGATGTCCGCGTGCCCGGCGTGCCGGGCAGTTTCCTCGATCATGTGGACCAGCACCCAGCGCATCGACGGCGGCGGGGTCTCGCGCAGGGAGCGGGCGCCGGGGCGGTCCAGGTCGGTGCAGGCGAGAGCAACCTCGTTGGCCCGGGCAATCGCCTCGCGATAGGCGTCCGCCAAGTCCGATGCGGTGTCGTCGGCAGTCACCGCCCCCTCATCCTTCTCACGCTCGCCGTCGGCGCCGGCGTAAGCCCAGACGAACCAGTTGAGCTCGACGGCCGTCAGGTGCTTGAGCAGCTGCAGCAGGCTGGTCCCGGAAGGAACGCCGGCCGTACGGACCGCCGGCTCCGGGACGTCGGCCGCCTTCGAGAGGACGGACTCACGCAGGTAGTCCAGGAACGCCAGCAGAGTGGTCTTCTCATCGGCGTTCAGACCCGGGGGCCGAAGGTCGGGGCGGGGCTCCATAGTTGTCATGTCGGAACCGTAGATGCTCGATTCAAACCGTCAATGGTCGTATGCGGTCAGCGAACGCATGACGGGTTGCGCGGCGTGCTGGTCGTGCCAGATGGCAGCGGTCAGTGCGAGAACTCGCTGGAGCACGCGGACGCTCACACCGTTGGAAGTTTGGCACTCGCCTCCAAAGACCTGGTCCTGGCCGTGGGACTCAGGCAGGACTCGGCCACTCAACCGAACTCTCGTGCCTTGTCGCGCAAAATCCACCGCCGGGTCAAGTCCCACGACGGCGTACCGGCAGAGAGGATGAGCCCAGTCGGACTGTACGAGATGCTGGCGGGCCGGGAGTCTGGCTGGGGGCAAGCGGTGACCGGCGCCCCTACCCCCCTGTCGGCGGCGCGCTGGTTCCACGTACGAGGAGGTCCATCGGGATGTACCTGGGCTCGGTGTCGCCGCCGTCGGCCATCAGGGCCTCCAGCATCTCAGTGGCCTGCCGGCCCAGTTCGTGGCGGGCCAGCGAGGCCGTGGTGAGCCTGCGGGAACTGGGCAGATCGTCCAGGGAGATGTCGTCGCAGCCGATCACCGACATGTCCTCGGGGACGCGCAGGCCCGACTCCTCCAGGGCGGTGAGCGCGCCGAGCGCCACGAGGTCGTTGTACGCGACGACCGCGGTGACTCCGGCGGCCCGCACGGCATCGGCGGCGGCGTACCCGTGCTTCGCCGTGTGGCCGCAGGGAATGACGGTGACGTCGAGGCCGAAGGCGGCGGCGGCGTCGAAGGCCCGAATGCGTTCGGCATTGGCCCAGGACGCCTCGGGCCCGCTCAGGTAGGCCACCCGGCGGTGGCCGAGCTGGGTGAGGTGCCCGCAGGCCAGGGTCATCCCGCCGTAGAAGTCGACGGAGACCGAGGGAACGCTCAGGCCGGGGACGATCCGGTTGACCAGCACCACCGGGTGGTCGCGCAGCGGCAGGTCGTCGAGCGCGGCGCGGTCCATGCGTGGCGAGCACAGGAGCACCCCGTCGCAGCATCGCATCAGGTCCTCGGCCAGCTCGTGTTCGCTCGCCGGGTCCTCGTCCGACTCCATTACCATGACCCGCCGCCCGTGCGAACGGGCCACGGCGGACACCGCCTTGAGCAGATCGGGGAAGTAGGGGTTGGAGAGGTCGGGCACGAGCACGCCGACGGCGTCGGTCTCGCCACGAGCCAGGCCTCGCGCGGCGGCGTTGGGCCGGTAGCCGAGTTCGGCGACCGCGCCCTGTACGCGGCGCACCAGGTCGGGGTCGACCCGGGCCGTGCCGTTGAGGACGCGGGAGACGGTGGAGGTCGAGACCCCCGCCGCCGCGCCGACATCGGTGATGGTCACCCGACGCTGGCGCGCGGCGCCTTTGCGGCCCATCGTGCTGCCCGTCGCGTCCGATGCGTTCGAAGTCGTCAACCCTGCTCCCAGATCCCTATGTCTGCCGGCCAACGTAACCTTTCGCTCAGCCTCCCCGCCGTCCGGTACCCGGTTCGAGCAGCAGTCCGCGCAGGTGCGCGACGTCCCGGCGCACCGAGGCGAACGGGTCGTCGGTCCGGTAGTGGACATGCAGAGAAAGCGGTCCCTGGTAGCCGAGTCCGGCGAGGCCGGGCAGCACCGTGGGCCACGGTACGACACCTCCGTCGGCGAGCGGCTGCCATACGCAGTTCCAGGACCCGGGTGACGGGCCCGGCTCCCACACGGCGTTCTTCACGCCCACGCAGCCGACCCGGTCCGGGCCGCCGAGAACATCGACGGTGAGGCGCCAGTCCTCGCTTCCCTCCTTGGCCTGGTTTCCCGGGTCCGGGTGGACGAGGACCCCGTCGAGACCGGCCAGGAGGCGCAGCGCGTGCGCTGCCGAGGGATGCAGTGTGCCGTGGTGCAACGCCAGCACGAGCCGGACTCCGTGGCGCCCTGCGAGCGCGGCGAGTTCCTCGAGGTCGCGCCGGGCCCGGTCCAGGCCGACGGCGTGGCCGACCTCGGCGTCGTAGCGGTAGAAGCCCACGCGTACCAGCGGCACGCCCGCCTCGGCGCAGTGCCCGAGGACGAGGTCAGCAGTGCGGTCCGCGGCGACCAGGTCGGTGCTGACGAGGCCCAGTTCGAGCCCGGCACCGCGCAGCGCGCGGGCGGCGTCACCGATGCGCCAGGACGTGTCCGGGGTCGCGGTCTGCCCCTGTCTGACGAGC
Organism: Streptomyces sp. NPDC058257; assembly: GCF_042881845.1. Classification (NCBI taxonomy): domain Bacteria; kingdom Bacillati; phylum Actinomycetota; class Actinomycetes; order Kitasatosporales; family Streptomycetaceae; genus Streptomyces; species Streptomyces sp. NPDC058257. Next base: position 302,076 of record NZ_JBHVXJ010000006.1, on the reverse strand, counting down.
AGGTCCGCGCCGTCCGCGCCGGCCTTGGCCAGCTGTTCGGCAAGCTCCTCGGGCGGTAGGGCACCGAACGGCTTGGTGAGGACGAGGACGCGCACGACGTACTCCCTTCAGTAGCGAAACTCTGTGAAAGCGTTCCCTCAAACTAGCTGATGGCTTCGCTTATGACAGCTCGATCACAAGAACTAGCAGGTCAGACCCAGTAATTGGGATACTGGTTGGGTTGCTCGGGAAAAACCTACTGTGAAAACGCTTGCTCACGGTCTCTCCGCCCCCTAACGTCAGCCGCGCTTCAGCCCGACGACGCGAGCCGCTCGGGCCGCCGTCTCAACGAGATCTCAACGAGAGCAGGAGCCGACGATGGAGACAGCACACAGGCGTGGAGGATCCGGGATCGGGAGGCTGGCGATGGCTTCCGTCCTTGTGGTTCCGCTGCTGGCTGCGTGCGGAGGGGGGTCTGGTGGGTCCTCCGGCACCGTGCTCAAGGTCTGGGACTACTCGGCTGAGCAGACGGACTTCCACAAGAAGGCCGCGGAGGAGTTCCATCGGCAGCACCCCGACATCACCGTGCAGTGGCAGTCGATCGCGCAGGACGAGTACAGGCGGACGCTCCCGCTGGCCTTCCAGAGCCGCCAGGGCCCGGACGTCTTCTACTGGAGCGACAACGGCCCGCTGGCGATGTCGCAGCTGCTCGAACAGAAGTGGATACAGCCGCTCAACGGCAGAGCGGCGCTGCCCGCGAACTTCACCAAGCGCTGGCCGGAGGGCTCGTTCGTCGACGGCGTCAACCAGCTCGACGGAAAGACGTACGGCTTCCCGCTGTCCGAGAGCACGTACTGGGGCCCCGGCTACATGTTCCTCAACAAGAAGGTCTTCGGTCAGGCCGGGCTCGACACCGCGAATCCACCCACGACCTGGTCCGAGCTGAAGAGCGCCTGCGCGACTATCAAGGAGAAGACGAAGACGTACTGCATCGCGTCGCCGACCAAGGACGTCGACTTCCAGCGCATCTTCTACGCCCTCGCCGCCGGCGAGTACACCGTCAACGACTGGTTCTTCGACTACAAGAAGGGCACGTTCTCACTGGCCGAACCGCAGGCGCAGAAGGTCTTCGCGTTCATCCAGGAGCTCAAGAAGGACGGCTACCTGGCCCCCGGCAACAACGACAAGAACTTCTCCCGGCAGCAGTTCGCCACCGGCCAGGCCGCAATCATGATGGACGGCACCTGGACCCCGGCGGTCTTCAAGACCCTCGGCCTGGACTCCTCTCAGTACACGGTGGCCGCCCACCCCACCCCCGACGCGGGGACCAAGGGCGCCCTGTGGAGCCAGCCCGACGGCAACAAGTACTGGGTGAGCGCCCAGACGAAGCAGTCGAAGGCAGCCTGGACCTTCCTCAACTGGATGACCGAGCCCGACGGCTACTTCGCCAAGGAGTACCTGAAGGCGGGCTTCGGGACCCTGGCCTTCGCGGACAACGCGAAGTACATCAAGGACCCGGCCATGCGCCGGATCATGCGGATCGCCGACCAGCCCGGCTACCGGGTCAAGCTGCCGCTCCCCGTCACCAAGTGCCCCGACCTGGTGAAGTCCACGGCCTACGTCAAGGCCATCGGAGAGCGGCCCACCTGGGAGTACGAGGCGATGGCCGGCGCGCTCAGCGGCGACAAGTCGCTGAAGCCGGAGGCCGAGCGGATCGTCGCACAACGCCAGAAGAGGCTGGAGGGCCAGCTCAAGAAAGAAGCCGCGCAAGGTCTGAAGGTTTCCCTCGACTGCTTCACGTTCCCGGACTGGTCCTACACAACCGACTACAAGGCGGCCAAGTGAACGCCCTGCAGACGCGGTTGCCGCGCGACACCACCGCATCCCGCCCCGGCAAGACAGCGCGCCGCCCCCGGCCCCCAGCACCACCGGACGGCGACCGTGAACGCGCCAAAGGGCGCGAGCGGCTGTGGGTGGCCGCCTTCCTCGCGCCCTTCCTCCTCCTGTACCTGGGGTTCACCCTCTGGCCGCTGGCCGCCACGATCTACTACTCGTTCTTCGACTGGTCGGGCACCGGCCCCCTCGACGACTACGTCGGCGGCGGCAACTACCAGCGCATTCTGAGCGACCCTCTCTTCTGGCAGGCCGTCGTCAACACGCTGCTGTTCGCCGTCGGCACGACAGTGATCAAGCTGCCGCTGTCCCTCCTCGCCGCGCTGGTCATGACGAGGAAGTGGCTGCGGGCGAAGAAGGCACTGCGGACCGTCTTCTTCGCACCACTGATCATCCCCGTGGCGATGGCTGGGCTGGTCTTCACCTATCTCCTCAACCCGTCGAACGGGGCCCTCAACTCCGCGCTGCACAAGGCCGGTCTGACCGACGGCACGACCGACGTCTTCGCCAACCGGTGGAGCGCACTCCTCGCCCTGGTCCTCATCTCCGTCTGGCAGGTCTTCGGGCAGTACATGATCTACTGGATGGCGGCACTGCAGAACGTGCCGGAGGAGCTGTACGAAGCCGCGGCCCTCGACGGTGCCAGCGAGTGGCAGAAGCTCACGCGGATCACGCTCCCGATGATCCGGCCCGTCGCCGTGGTCATCGTGATGCTGGCGCTGGTCAACGCGATGCACGTGTTCGGCCTCGTCGTCACGCTCACCGGCGGCGGCCCGGGGACCAACACCTACGTGGTCTCGTACTTCATCTACAAGCAGGCCTTCGGATCCATGCCCTTCGCCTACGGCTACGCGTCGGCAGCGGCCCTGCTGTTCTCCGTCATGGCCTTCCTCCTCGTGATGAGCCAGGGCTACTTCGTGCGCCGAGCGCAGAAGACGCGAAAGGAGTACGGAGTCTGATGCCCCGTCGATCACTCTCCCGGCCCACGCGCGCCAATCTCATCGCGCTGCCCCTGCTGATCGTGGTGGGCCTGATCTGGATCTATCCCTTCCTCTGGATCGCCGCCGGCGCGTTCAAGACCCAGTCCGGCCTGTTCACCGGCGGCGCGAGCCTCATCCCCGACCAATTGAACCTCGACAACTTCCAGCGGGCCTGGACAGACGCCGGGTTCTCGAAGTACTTCTTCAACACGGCCCTGTACGCGGTCGTGTCCACCCTGATCGAGCTCTTCAAGTCGGCTCTGTGCGGCTACATCCTGGCCCGCTACGAATTCCCCGGGCGCAAGCTCCTGCACCGGCTGATCATTGCCACGTTGTTCGTTCCGGTGGCCTCCATCGTGATTCCCCAGTTCGTGCTGGTGGACCGGCTCGGCCTGCTGAACACGCGCGCGGGCGTCATCCTCGCCATGTCCGGCGCCGCGGGCGCGCTCTACGTCCTGCTCTTCATCGGCTTCTTCTCGGGCGTCCCGAAGGACCTTTTCGACGCGGCGAAGCTCGACGGCGCGGGATTCCTGCGGACGTTCCGGCTGGTCCTGCCGCTGGCCAAGCCCGTCATCGCGGTGGTCGTCATCTTCCAGTTCATCAGCAACTGGAACGAGTTCAACATCCCCCTGGTCTTCACCCTCGGCCAGCCTGACCTGCAGAACCTGGCCGTCGGAATGCTGTCCTTCAAGGGCGAACACTCCGTGGACTGGACGGGCTTCGCCGCCGGAATGACCTTGTCCGTCATTCCCATGCTGTTGGTCTTCATCTTCTTCCAGAGCTACTTCGTGCGCGGCCTCGCCGGCGCGACCAAGGAGTGACCCCTGTGACAGCCACGCGGCCGGGCGCCGCCGACCTCAGCGGTGCTTTCGCCTACACCTGGGATCTCGTGGGCGACCCCGCCGCGGCCGAACGCATCGCCGCACTCGGCGTGGGCTCCGTCGTCCTGCAGGCCGCGTACCACTCGGCGCGCGCCATGACCCCGTACCACCCCGTCCACCGCACCGTGCACGCCACGCATTCCGCCGTCTACTTCCCGCTCGACCCGGGCGGGTGGCGCGGCACACGGCTGCGGCCGCCCGTACCGGGCTGGGCCGTCGACGTCCCCGACCGGTTCGGCACCGCGGCCACGGCCCTGCGCGGCCAAGGGCTGCGGGTCGAGGCCTGGCTGGTGCTCACGCACGGCACCGTGCTCGGGGAGCAGGCCCCCGGACTGACGGTGCGCAACGCGTTCGACGAGCGCTACGGGTACGCGCTGTGCCCGGCCCAGCCCGAAGTGGCGGCGTACGCAGCACAGTTGGTCGGCGCCTTCTGTGAACGCTACGACACGGCCGAGGTCCCCGCGCTGATGCTGGAGGCCTGCGGCTGGCTGGGCTTCGAGCACGGCAGCCACCACGAGAAGACGGCAGGCGCCGATCTGACCAGGGCGGCCCGCGATCTGCTGTCGGTGTGCCTGTGCACCGCGTGCCGCGAGGGCATCGCGGCCGCCGGAGCGGACCCCGCCGACCTCGCGCACGCCGTACGCCGCACCGTCGACGCGGAACTGCAAGTGGGCGCACGCGCGCCGCACACCCTGCACGAGGCCCTCGGCGAGCAGGCGGCCACCGCGCTCCTGCGCCACCGCAAGGCCGTGATCGAGCAGTTGACGAAGGACGTGGCCGCGGTGGCGCCGGGCCGGGAACTGCTGCTGATGGCCGATGGCGACCCGGGGGCCACCGGACCGGACGCCGGCATCAACCTCGGCCGGTTCAAGGGCCGGGCCGACGCCCTCGTCCTCAAGTGCTGGGACGGCGAACACCGGTCGGTGGCCCGTATCGAGGCGGCCGTCCGGGCCACCGACCGGACCGTCATCGCAAACGTCTCCGTACTGGAGGAGCACCCCGCCCGCGTCGCCGGTCGGGTGGCACGGCTCCTGGACGCGGGCGCACAGCAGATCCGCTACTACCACGCAGGCATGGCCTCACCCGCTCGGCTGCAGGCGCTGCGCCGGGCCGACGCGTACGCGCGGGAAACAGCACGAGCGGCACGGACAACCGAGGGAGCAGCATGACGACCAAGCGACGCACCGGACTGTACGTGATGGACCCGGAACGTTTCGACGACGTCTACGGGTCGGCCGAACGTGCCCTGATCGAACGCCACTTGGCCATCGAGGCGCCCCCTTGCGCCGCGCCCGACCTGACCGCCGGGCTGCTGGCCGACGTCGACGTACTGGTCACCGGATGGGGAGCGCCCCGGCTCGACGCCGCACTCCTCGACAAGGCGCCCCGGCTCGGGCTCGTCCTCTACGCCGCCGGGTCGGTCCGCCCCCTGGTGACCGAGGAGTCCTGGGCACGCGGAGTGAGGGTCACCGCCGCCGGGACCGTGATCGCCGACCGGGTCGCGGACTTCGCGCTCGCCCAGATCCTTTACGCGCTCAAGCACGGCTGGCGCTATGTCCTCACCGCGCGCCGCACCCGGGCGGCGGCCGAGCGCCGCACCGAGCCCGGCACCGCGGGCGCCACCGTCGGGCTCGTCTCCCTGGGCGCCACCGGGCGTGCCACCGCCCGGCTCCTGACCCGGCACGGCGTGTGCCTGCTCGCCCACGACCCGTACATACCCGACTCCGGCATCCGCGCCCTTGGTGCCGAACCGGCTTCCCTGGAGCGGCTGTTCGCTGAGAGCGACGTCGTGAGCCTGCACGCGCCCCTGCTGGAGGAGACCCACGGCATGGTCGACGAACGACGGCTGCGTTCCATGCGTCCCGACGCCACCCTCGTCAACACCGCACGCGGCGGTCTCGTCGACGAACCCGCGCTGGCGACCGTCCTCAGGGAGCGCCCTGACCTGTTCGCCGTGCTCGACGTCACCGACCCCGAGCCCGCCGACCCCGGCTCGCCGCTGTTCGACCTGGACAACGTCGTGGTCACCCCGCATCTCGCCGGCAGCCTCGGCCCGGAGCGGCGGCTCCTCGGCCGGGCCATGGCCGACGACCTCGAACGGTACGTCGCCGGTCGCCCCCTGCGCCACGAGATGGCCGCCACGGCAATGGAGCACGCGGCATGACGGCAACCGCCTTCACCCTCGTCATGGTGCCACCGCTGTCGCCGGAGACCCGCGCCTGGCCCGACCGGCTCGGCAAGTCCGTTCCGGGGATCACGGTGCTGTGCCCCGAGGACCCCGCCGCGGTGCACGCCGCGCTGGCCCGCGCCGACGCCGCGTACGGCACGCTCACCCCTGAACTCCTGGGCGCCGCCCGCCGGTTGCGTTGGCTGCAGGCCGCTCAGGCGGGCCCTCCGCCCGGCTTCTACCACGCGGACCTGGTACGACACCCGGCCCAGGTCACGAACATGCGGGACACCTACACCGACCATGTCGCCGCCCACACGCTGGCGCTGGTGCTGGCCCTCGCCCGGCAACTGCCCCGCTACGTACGGGAGCAGGCCGCCGGAAACTGGGCCCCGGACTGGTCGGACGGCGCGGTCGTGCCGCTGGCGGAGGCGCGTGCGCTCGTCGTCGGCACGGGCGCGGTCGGCGCGGAGGTGGGGCGGCTGCTCGCCGCGTTCGGCACACATGTGGAGGGCGTCGACCCCCGTGTCACCGAGGCACCCGGCTTTGCCGGAGTGCTGCCGCCCTCTCACCTCGACCGGGCGCTCGGCCGGGCGGACGTCGTGATCCTGACGGTGCCGCACACCCCGAGTACAGAAGGCCTGATGGACGCCGACCGCCTGGCGGCCATGAAGCAGGGGGCCTGCCTGGTCAACGTCGGCCGCGGCCCCACGGTCCGCCTCGACGACCTGGTCGCGGCACTGGATTCGGGCCGTCTGCGAGGTGCCGCCCTCGACGTACTGGAGCGGGAGCCGCTGCCGCCGGAGCATCCGCTGTGGCGCCACCCGGCGGCGCTGATCACCCCGCATGTTGCGGGAGCCGGGCCGCACGCCGCGGAACGCAGGTTCGAGGTGCTCGCGCAGAACGCCCGGAGGTTCGCCGACGGGCGGCCGTTGATCAACGTAGTGGACAAGTCGCAATGGTTCTGAGCCCACCTGCCGACGCCCGGCCCGCCACGACCGTCGAACGCATCGAGATCTTCAAGGTCGCGCTGCCGACGCTGCGGGAGTTCACCGTCGCGGGCGGTGGCGTCACCACCCCGGGGCGGCCCGCGATCCGCGTCCTCGTCAAGGTCACCGCGTCGGACGGAGCCACGGGATGGGGGGAGGCGACACCCATCCCCTCCTGGACGTACGAGACCACCGAGTCCATCGTCTCGACCCTGACCCACTACCTCGCGCCTGCCACCACCGGGCTGCCGCTGTGGGACCTCGACGGTCTCGTCCGGGCGTGCGACCGGGCCATTCGGCGCGGCTGGTCCACGGGGATGCCGCTGGCCCGCGCCGCCCTTGACGTCGCGTGGCACGATGCGCTGGCCCGCTCGCGCGGCGTGAGCCTGGGTGAGCTGTGGGGCAGACGGCGGCACGACACGGTCGAACTCTGCTGGATCGTCACGGGAGTCGCCCCGGCCGCCGTCGCCGATTCCCTGGCCGAGGGCCGCGCGGCCGGATACCGCCACTTCAAGCTGAAGGCGGGGCTCGAACCCGGGCAGGACGTCACGGCGGACGTCGCCCGCGTGGCGGCGGTCCGCGAAGCCGTGCCCGACGCGACGCTGATCGTCGACGCCAACCAGGCCGGCACCCAGGAATCCGCGCTGCGCCTCGCCCAGCACCTCGCACCGCTCGACATCGCGGCGCTCGAACAACCGCTGCCCGCCAACGACATCGACGGACTGCGGCGGCTGCGGGACCTCAGCCCGGTGCCGATCGCCGTGGACGAGAGCCTGCGGCACCCCACCGACCTCGCCTCTTTCGTGCGCCTCGGGGCCATCGGCATCGCTGTGGCGAAGGTGCAGCGCTGCGCGGGCCTCACCCTGGCGCTGCGCCAGTGCCAACTGGCCGAGGACTGCGGGATCGCGCTCATGGGCTCCGGTCTCACGGAGTCCGACATCGGCCTCGCCGCGTCCCTGCACCTGTTCGCGGCCCACGACCTCATCGCACCCGCCGACCTCAACGGACGGCAGTTCCTCAGCAGTCCCTACGCGACCGGGCCCGCGATCCGGGTGCGTGAGGGAGTGGCCGAGGTCCCGACGGGGCCCGGCCTCGGTATCGGCATCGACGAAGGGATCGTACGAGAACTCACCTGTTGAGCCGTGCCCGCTGAAGGGTGCGGGCGCACACCCCCAAGGGTCTGTCATGGCCCTGACATAAGGAGTCGCACATGAACAGTCAGGCACCTGCTCGCAGGTCACACCGCAGCGCTCTCCCCTGGCTCGCCGCATCGGTACTCGCCGCGGGCCTCCTCATCTCGGCGCAGCACGCGTCGGCCGCCCCGACGGGCGCCGCCGCCTGCCCGGCCCCGGCGTCGGCCATCGGGCTGAGCAAGGCCTGGAAGCTCCAGCTGCCCCTGCCGAACAGCTCCGGGTCCCCGCTGGAGGTCAAGCAGCCCGCCCTGGCGACGTACGACAAGGCCCCCTGGTTCACGACGACTTCGGGCTGCGACGCGATCAAGTTCAGGGCCGCGGTCAACGGCGCCACCACCAGCAACACCGGCTACCCGCGGTCCGAGCTGCGCGAGATGACCGCGAACGGGTCGGGGAACGCCGGCTGGTCGTCCACGGACGGCACCCACACCATGGTGGTCGACGAGGCCGTCACACATCTGCCCGCGGGCAAGCCGCACGTCATGGCGGGCCAGATACACGACGCGACGAGCGACGTCACGTCGTTCCGCCTCGAAGGCAGCAGCCTGTACGTCACCTCGTACAACACGCCGCACTACAAGCTGGTGACGTCCAATTACCAGCTGGGCGACCGCTTCCAGGGGAAGTTCGTCGTCCACGACGGGAAGGTGGACGTCTACTACAAGGGCACGCTCCAGGCCACCATCGCGGCCGACTTCAGCAGCGGATACTTCAAGGCCGGCGCCTACACGCAGGCGAACTGCGACAACTCCGCGCCCTGCAACACCTCGAACTACGGTGAGGTCTCCCTGTACGACGTCACCGTGACGCACTCCTGAGACAGCGGGCCCCCGGGTGTCCGCCCGGGGGCGCACCCTCCCGCTCAGGTCGAGCAGTCCTGCGTCTGGACGCCACGGCCGCCTCCTCTCTCACCCTCGCCGCGGAATGAACAACAGCAGCGCGGGCGCGGTCCTGATCACCACGACCCTGCCCGACAGGCCGCACCTGATGCCGCCGGTCCTCGCGTACGGGGTGTTACACAAGACGGCCGCGAACAGGGTCGTACGGATGACTCGCCCTCAGCACCCGCCCGGAGCGCCCTTCCCCACCTCGTCCTGAGGATCTGCATCGCCCCGGCGACCGTCCGACTCGCTTCGGGCGTCCGCCCCGGGTCCTGCTGCGGCCCCTACCGGGAGCAGCAGCGTGAACACGGTCGGCGCGCGGCAGGCCAGGGAGAGCCGCCCTCCGAGGGAGACAGCGAGGTCGCGGGCGAGCGCGAGGCCGATGCCCGTGCCCGCCCCGCCTTCGGTGTGTCCGCGCTCGAACAGGCGCGCGGAGTCGCCGTCGGACGTCCCCTCGTCGGCGACGTCGAGGGCGAGGGCGTCGTGGAGGTCGCGGACCGTGACGCGCACCGTGCCGTGTCCGTGGACGCGGGCGTTGTCGAGCAGCACGCCGAGGATCTCGGTGACGACTCCGCCCGGGACGCGTACGCCGTCCGGCGCCTCGCCCGTATCGCACTCCAGGCGTCTGCCGTCACGCGCGAACAGGCCGTGCCACCGCTCCTCGGTCTCCCGCAGCAGCCCCGCGACCGGCCGGTCCGGCGCGGCCGGCTGGGGAAGCCCGGCGGAGCCGGACAGCCGAAGGACCTCCTCCACGGTGTGGTGCAGCCTGCGGGTGGCGTCCAGGGCCTCTGCCAGGACGGGACGGGTGTCGTCCTGCGCGAGTCCGGCCTCCAGGGTGAGCTGGAGGCCGGTCAGCGGGGTGCGCAGCTGGTGGGAGGCATTGGCGGTGAAGTCCCTTTCATGGCGCAGGAGTTCGGCCAGGCTGTCCAGCATCTCATTGTGAGTGCGGGCGACCTGGTCGATCTCGGCGATGGTGCTGTGGGCGGCCCGCGCGGTCAGGTCGCCGCCGGTGACGGCCCGGCAATGCCGTGAGAGGCCCTCCAGGGGCGCGGCGAGTGCCCGCGCCTGCCGGCGGGCCACAAGGACGGCCACGGCCAGCGCCAGCAGGGCCACACCGAGCAGGATCGCCCAGCCGACCAGGACGCGGCCGCGCACGTCCTGGACGGTGGAGGAGACGCGGACGACGCCGATGACCCGCTCATCGAGCGAGACGGGGACGGCGGCGACGAGTTCACCGCCCGCTGTCGCCCGGGTCACCGTGCCAGCCAGGGCCCGGCGGGCGGTGTCGTCACCGGTCCGGGGGCCGTTGCCCGCGCGCAACCGCAACCGCGGGTCATACAGGCCCAAGCGCCCGCCGTCCGGAGGCGGCGGCAGCTCCACCGGGTCTCCGTTCGCGTAGTCCGGACTCACGCGAACGGCGCCGGCCAGGGCCGCCCTCTCCAGGGCGTCCCGCTGGTCCGCGTACAGGGAGGACCTGATGGCGAGGGCCAGGGGAACGGCGAGGAGGACCAGGGCGACCAAGGCGGCGGTGAGGGCCACCCGCACCACACGCTGTCTCATGCCCCCATGATGCGCTCCGCCGACCTATCCGCAGGGGACCCGCCGCACGCTTTTGCCGTCGTCTAACCCTCGCCGTGCGAAGCCCTAACCGGCCCCCGCCTAGCGTCGGTGCCATGGCCGTCCGGTTGGCGCACAGCCCCCCGGTCGGCAGATCGTCTCCCGCGCGCTTTCCACGCGCTTCCAGGCGTTTTCCAGGAGGGCAGTAATGATGGCACGCGTACACGTTTTCGGCGTTGCCGGGCTCGTGCTTGCCGCGGCGGTGACCGCCGGGTGTTCCGGGGCCACCTCCAGCACGGGCTCCAGCTCACGTTCCGGTGCTGCTTCCACCACCGCTTCCCCTCATGGCTCGGGCAGCGGTCCGGCGCCCACCGAGACCAATCCGCCCGGTGACATCCCCGACAACCAGGCGTTCGTCACCTACCGGCCTACCGGCGGCGCGTTCACGGGATTCACGGTGAAGGTGCCCGAGGGCTGGGCCCGAACCAGCCAGGGAAGCGCCACCGTCTTCACCGACAAACTCAACCGCGTCCAGATATCCGCCACCGCCACCTCGAGCGCGCCCACCGTCGGCTCGGTCACCCACCAGATAGTGCCTCAACTGCGCGGACAGGTAGCGAAGTTCGCCGGTCCGAAGGTGTCCACGGTAACCCGGAAGGCGGGTAGCGCCGTGCTGCTGACCTACCAGGGCGACTCCGCCGCGAATCCGGTCACCGGCAAGGTCGTGCGCGACGCGATCGCGCGGTACGCCTTCTACCGGCAGGGCCACGAGGTGGACCTCGTCCTGTCCGGCCAGGTGAACGCCGACAACGTGGATCCCTGGCGCATCGTCAGTGACTCCTTCACCTGGAAGTAAGGGGTGAACACCATGCCGGTCCTGCCGTCCGACGAGGCCCTCACCGCCCGAGAGCTGTACCGCTTCTTCCGAGCCGGCGAGGAGGAGACGCTCGCGCTGCGCGGGGTGTCCCTGCGGGTGCGGCACGGGGAGACGGTCGCCGTGATCGGGCCGTCCGGGGCGGGCAAGTCCACCCTGCTGTCCTGTCTGGCCGGGCTCGACGAGCCCTCGGGCGGTGAGGTGCGCGTCGACGGCGTACGCATCAGCCACCGGCCGGAGACTGAACGGGCCCGGCTGCGCGCCCGCCACATCGGCGTCCTCCTGCAAGCCCGCAACCTCATCGCTCACCTCAGCGTGCGCGACAACGTCCGCCTGGCGCACAGCGCCGTGCGCGGCCGGCCCTCCGCTTCCGTAGGAAGTCTGCTGGCCGAGGTGGGACTCGCGGGGCGGACGCACGCGCTGCCCCGGCAGTTGTCCGGCGGCGAGCTGGCGCGCGCCGGGCTGGCCGTCGCGCTGGCCAACTCCCCGGCTGTCCTGCTGGCGGACGAACCGACCGGCGAACTCGACGGCGGGACGGAGCACCTGATCCTGCGAATGTTGCGCGACCGTGCCGCCCGGGGCTGTGCGGTGCTGATCGTCACGCACAGCGCCGAAGCCGTCCGGATCGCCGACCGTGTGATCGCTCTGGACGACGGCAGGGCCCACGAGACGTCCACGTTCCACACCGGCACGCAACAGCAGGAGGCCCACGATGGCACCCCGTGATCACGCGATGCCGGTCGACGAGCCCATGACGTCTGCGGACGAGTCGCTCGTCGACTGCCGGGACGCTGCCCTGACCTTCGGCCGGGGCGCGACCGCCGTGGTGGCGGTGCACGGGGCGAACCTGCGGGTCCGGCCCGCGGACCGGCTCGCCATCGTCGGCCCTTCCGGGTCGGGCAAGTCGTCCCTGCTGCATCTGCTGGCCGGACTCGAACAGCCCACCAGCGGCAGCGTCACCTGGCCCGCCCTGGACGGCCCGGGCGGCATCGGGATCGTCTTCCAGGGCGACAGCCTGATCCCCGCCCTCGACGTGGTCGAGAACACCGCGCTGCCGCTGGTCCTGGCCGGAGTGCCGGCCGCCGAGGCACAGCGGTCGGCCGCCGAGGCCCTCGCCTTGGTGGACGCCGCCGACCTGGCCCAGCGGCTGCCTGAGGAGATCTCAGGCGGGCAGGCACAGCGGGTCGCCGCCGCCCGCGTCCTGGCCCAGGCCCCCCGGCTGATCCTCGCCGACGAACCGACCGGCCGGCTCGACCACGCCACCGGCGGGCACGTCCTGGACGCCCTGCTGACCGCGGCCGACCGGACAGGTGCGGCCCTCGTCGTCACCACCCACGACCCGGCCGTCGCCGCGCTGCTCACCACCCGACTGGCCATGCGCGACGGCCGGCTGCTCACCGTGGCCGAACCACAGGAGACGTCATGAACACCGCATGGGCCCGCGGCCTCGCCCGCTACCGCACCGGACGGCTCCTTGCCGCCCTGGCCGGCATCGCCCTGGCCGTCGCCCTCGTCGCCGCACTCGGTTCGTTCCTCACCGCGTCCAAGGCGACCATGACGCAGCGCGCCGTGCACTCCGTCGCCGTGGACTGGCAGGTCGAGGTGCAGCCCGGCGCCGACCCGCAGGCGGTGCTGCCCCTGGTGCGCAAGGCCCCCGGCATCCACGACGCCGTCCCGGTCGGCTTCGCCCGCAGCTCCGCGTTCACGGCCCAGGTCCAGGGCAGCACGCAGACCACCGGCCCCGGCATGGTGCTCGGCCTCCCCGACGGCTACCAAAAGCTGTTCCCCGGCGAGATCCGCCCTCTCACCGGTGGTACCAGCGGCGTACTGCTGGCCCAGCAGGCCGCCTCCAACCTGCATGTCGCCCCCGGCGACACCGTCGACATCCGGCTCCCCGGAACGGCTGTACGCCAGGTCCGCGTGGCCGGCGTCGTCGACCTCCCGCAGGCGGACTCGCTGTTCCAGAAGGCCGGCGCCCCAGCCCAGTCACAGCCCACCGCGCCGCCCGACAACGTCATCCTGCTCCCCTCCGCCGACTTCGCCTCGCTGACCGCCCATGCGCCCGCCGCAGGCGTCACCACGCAAATACATGCCGTACGCGACGCCAAGCTGCCCTCCGACCCGGCCTCCGCCTTCAACACCGTGACCCGCGCCGCCCACAACCTGGAGGCCCGCGCCTCGGGCGCGGCGATCGTCGGGAACAACCTGGGCGCCGCCCTCGACTCCGCCCGCCAGGACGCCCTCTACGCACAGATCCTCTTCCTCTTCCTCGGTGTTCCCGGCGCACTACTGGCCGCCGCACTGACCGCAGCGGTCGCCGCAGCCGGTGGTGAACGGCGCCGTCAGGAGCAGGCGTTGCTGCGGCTGCGCGGACTGCGGCCCGGCCGCATCGCGGCGCTGTCCGGCCTGGAAGCCGCGCTGGTGGGGGCCGGCGGCGGCGTCGCCGGACTCGGCATCGCCGCGCTGACGGGCCGACTCGCCTTCGGATCGGCCTCGTTCGGGACGAGCGCGGGCTCCTGGCTCCTCTGGTACGCCCTTGCCTTCGTGCTCGGTGCCGCCGTGGCCGCGGGCGCCGTGCTCGTCCCCGCGCTGCGCGACCTGCGCGGCGTGACGGTCGCCGACACACGCAGGGCCGAGGCCCGTACGGGCTCGGTGTGGTGGATGCGCTACGGCGTGGACTTCGCCCTGCTGATCGGCTCCTGGCTCGTCTTCCGCGCCTCGTCCGGCAACCAGTACGCGCTCGTCCTCGCCCCGGAGGGCGTGCCCAGCATCTCCGTGTCGTACTGGGCCTTCCTGGGCCCGGCCCTGCTGTGGGCAGGCGCCGCGCTGCTGCTGTGGCGGCTCACCCTCCTCGCGCTCACCCACGGCCGAGCCGTGCTGGCCCGGCTCTCGCGCCCGCTCGCCAAGAACCTGGCAGGGACGACGGCCGCGGTTCTCTCCCGGCGCAGGCGGCCGCTGGCCCGCTCGGTGGTACTGCTGGCGCTCGCGGTGTCCTTCGCGATCTCCACGGCCACCTTCAACGCGACGTACAAGCAGCAGGCCGAAGTCGACGCGCGGCTCACCAACGGCGCCGACGTCACCGTCACCGAACCGCCCGGAGCACAGACGCCACCCAGCGCGGCCGCCTCCCTCAAGGTCTCCGGCGTACGTCATGTCGAGCCGCTCCAGCACCGGTTCGCCTACGTCGGCTCCGACCTCCAGGACCTCTACGGCGTACGCCCTGACACGGTCGCCTCGGCCACCTCCCTTCAGGACGCCTACTTCTCCGGAGGCAGCGCGGGCACCCTCATGCGCAAGCTCGCGAAGCAGCCCGACGCACTGCTGGTCAGCGCGGAGACCGTCACCGACTTCCAGCTCTCTCCCGGTGACAGGGTCAACCTGCGCATCCAGGACGCTCGCACGAAGGCGCTGCGCACGGTGCCCTTCCACTACGTGGGCGTCGCCAAGGAGTTCCCGACCGCGCCGAAGGACAGCTTCTTCGTCGCCAACTCCTCCTACGTGGCCCGGGCCACCGGCAGTGACGCGGTCGGCTCGTTCCTGGTGGACACCGGCGGCGCCCACCAGAAGCAGATCGCCGCGCGCCTGCGGGCGCAGCTCGGCACCAGTGCCACTGTCACCGACCTCACGCAGACCCGCGGCACCGTCGGCACCAGCCTGACCTCCATCGACCTGGCGGGCCTCACCCGTATCGAGCTGGCCTTCGCGGTGCTCCTGGCCGCCGGAGCCGGTGGCCTTGTCCTCGCGCTCGGCCTCGCCGAACGCCGCCGCACGTTCGCCATCGCCACCGTGCTCGGCGCGACACGACGGCAGTTGCGCGGGATGGTCCTGACCGAGGCGATCCTGCTGACCGCGGGCGGCCTGGCCGGTGGCACGCTCATCGGCTGGGCCCTCTCCGAGATGCTCGTCAAGGTTCTGACGGGCGTATTCGACCCGCCGCCCGCCGCCCTCGCCGTCCCGGGCGCCTATCTGGCTCTCACCGTGTTCGCCGCGACCGCGGCCGTACTGGCCGCCGCGCTGAACGGAGTGCGACGCGCCGCTCGACCCGCCGTCGAGGAACTCCGGGATCTGTGAACGCCCCGCCCGGCTCTACGCTGCCCAGCATGCGAACGCCCGCCACACCGGACCGCAGCCGCTATAGCGTCCTCGTCGTCGAGGACGACGACACCATCGGCCGCCATCTCGAAACGGGGCTGCGCAGCAACGGATACACCCCGACGTGGAGCCGGACCGGCGCTGCCGCCTTCACCGAGTCCGCGCAGACCCTGTACGACGTGCTGCTCCTGGACCTCGGCCTGCCCGACATGGACGGCCTCGACATCGCCCGCACTCTGCGAGCCCGCTGCCCCGACCTGCTGATCATCATCCTCACCGCCCGTACGGACGACATCGACGTCATCGCCGGACTCGATGCCGGAGCCGACGACTACCTCGTCAAACCCTTCAGCCTGACGGTTCTGCTGGCCCGGCTCCGCGCCCACCTGCGCCGCCGTACGATCGCCTCCCCGGCACAGGAGCCGATCTCGCTCGGCGACCTGATCGTCGACGTCACCGCGCGCCGGTGCATCCTCCACGACCGAGAAGTCCCGCTCAGGCCCAAGGAGTTCGAGCTGCTCGCCATGCTCGCCCGGCACATGGGAGAGGCAGTGTCCCGCGAGGTGCTGATGGCCGAGGTCTGGGACGAGAACTGGTTCGGCTCCACCAAGACCCTCGACGTCACGATGGCCGCCTTGCGCCGCCGCCTCTCCGACGCGGCCGGTGCGTCCCCGCTCCCCGCGGCGCTACCGCGAATCTCCACCCTGCGCGGACACGGCTACCGCCTTGAGCCCCACGCCGCGCCTCCCGCCTGAGTCCAGCAGCGGCGGTCTGGCCATCGCCCGGAGTCGCCCAGAGAGCCATCCGGGCGATGGTCAGGCCGCCCCGACAGATCCGTGTCGTTTCGTGAGGTACCCGAGTGCGAACTCCCGTTCCTGAAGGAGGTACATTGCGTAGCGACCACCGCGGGAGCTCGGGAGTAGCCGGGCTGAGAGGGCGGACGGGACTTGCTCCCCTTTCCGCCGACCGCATGAACCTGGACCGGGTAATGCCGGCGTAGGAAGGGTGTTGACGATGGATACTGCCTCCGTACCTGCCCAGCACGGCACTGCTGTTTCCCGTGATGCCGTGGCGGATGTGATCGCGTCCCTGCGGACCTCCGCACCCCTTGTGCACTGCCTGACCAACGTCGTGGTGTCGCAGTTCACCGCGAACGTGCTGCTCGCGGCGGGGGCTGCCCCCGCGATGGTGCACAGCGCGGAGGAGGCCGGAACGCTGGCCCGGGCGGCCGGGGGTGTCCTGGTCAACCTGGGAACGGTGACCTCCGTGACGGCGGCGGCGATGCGCGTCGCGGTCACAGAAGCGGCCGGGGCCGGGCGGCCGTGGGTGCTCGACCCGGTGGCGGTCGGCCCGCTGCCCTGGCGCACCGAGCTCGCCCGCGAACTCCTTGAGAGCGCACCCCCAGCGGTCGTTCGCGGTAATGCTTCCGAGATCCTGGCACTGGACGGCGGCACGGGCGGGCACGGCGTGGACAGCACTGACGCCCCCGAGGCGGCGCTGGCCGCGGCCGACGCGCTGGCCCGGCGCTACGGCTGCGCGGTCGCGGTGAGCGGTCCGCAGGACGTTCTCACGGACGGGACGAGAGTGGTGCGCCTGGCCAACGGGCACCCGCTGCTGGCTCTGGTGACGGGAACGGGCTGCTCACTCGGCGCCCTGGTGGCCGCCTGCACAGCCGTCACCGGCGACGCGCTGCTTGCCGCCACTGCCGCGACCGGCCTGCTCACCGTGGCCGCGGAGGACGCCGCCACCTGCTCCGCGGGGCCCGGCACGTTCGCGGTCGCCCTGATCGACGCGCTGTACGAGCTCAGCCCTGAGCGTCTCGCCGAGGCTCTCAACCTGCGCTGAGCATGCGCGTACCGCGGGGTCCTGCGTGAGCGGTGGCCCGGACGCCACCCGCTGCACAGGCCCCCGCCCGCCCTGGGGCGGCGCCCCCAACACCGAGTCCGGCTGTCCTGTCCCCCGCTCTCGCCCCTGTGACCAACTCAAGGTCCCCGCACTTCAGGGCCTGACTTTGCCCGTACCTCCCGATGCGTTTCCCACGGCTTTCCCCGGCCGGGAGACCCCCAAGGAGCAACCCATGCGACCTCCTCTCGATCTGTCCCTGTATCTCGTGACCGACACCAGGCTCTGCGGCCACCGCGGTGTCGCCGCCACCGTTGCAGCGGCCGTCAAGGGCGGCGTCACCGCCGTCCAGTTGCGAGATCCGGACGCGGACGCCCGCACGCTGTTCTCGCTCGGCCGGGCGATCCAGGCCGAACTCGCGGACACCGGCGTCCCCTTGATCGTCAACGACCGCCTGGACGTGGCGGTCTGGTTGGACGCGGACGGCGTCCACCTCGGGCAGCGGGACGTCTCCCCCGCGACCGCCCGGCGCCAGCTCGGTCCCCATGCGTACGTCGGCCTGTCCGTCAGCCGCCCCGAGCAGCTGGCGCACGTGCCGGACACCGTCGACCACCTCGGTGTCGGTCCGGTGTTCCCGCAGTCCACCAAGCCAGACGCGGACGCCCCGCTCGGTGTGCGCGGCCTGGCCCGGATCGTCCGGGAGAGCCCGCTGCCCTGCGTGGCCATCGGCGGGATCGGCGTGACCGAGGCCGCCGCGGTCATGGGAAGTGGCGCGGCCGGGATCGCTGTCGTCAGCGCGGTCTGCGGACAGCCCGACCCCGAGACCGCGGCCCGTTCCCTCGTTCGCACTCTGCGACAGGAGATCCCCGCGTGACCAGCCCGCCCATCGCCCTCAGCATCGCCGCCAGCGACCCCTCCGGCGGCGCCGGGATCCAGGCCGACTTGAAGGCGTTCTCCGCCAACGGCGCCTACGGAACAGCGGTTCTGACCGCTCTGACCGCACAGAACACCCAGGGCGTCACCGGCATCCATGCCGTCCCCCCGGCGTTCGTCACCGAGCAGCTCGACACTCTGTTCGCCGACGTCCCGGTGGACGCCGTCAAGATCGGAATGCTGGCCGATGCCGCCATCGCCGCAGCCGTCGCGGACGCCCTGGAGCGGCACCGCCCCCGGTGCGTCGTCCTCGACCCCGTCATGGTCTCGACCAGCGGCCACCGCCTTCTCGAGGCCGATGCGGTGACGGTGTTGCGCGACCGTCTCCTGCCTCTCGCCGACCTCATCACCCCCAACCTCCCCGAGGCCGGTGACCTCCTCGGCACCGCCGCCGCAGAGAACCGCGCAGAAGCCATCGAGCAGGCCCGCGCACTCCTCGAAACCGGCGCCAGGCGCGTCCTCCTCAAGGGCGGCCACCACACACACGACGCAGAATCCGTGGACATCCTCGTCGACGCTACTCACGCCACAGACGCCTGTGCCGCGGGCGTCACCGAGCTGTCCGCGCCTCGCGTGAACACGCGCAACACCCATGGCACCGGCTGCACCCTCTCCGCCGCGATCGCCGCCCTCCGCCCGCAGCACGACGACTGGCACACCGCTGTCCGCGCCGCGAAGGAGTACCTGACCGGGGCCCTGCGCGCGGCCGACACCCTGCATATCGGCCGCGGCCACGGACCCGTCCACCACTTCCACGAGTACTGGAGCTGAGCCCCATGACCACGACATTCTGCGACGAGCTGTGGACGGCCACGGCCGAGATACGTGCGGCCATCGACAAGCTGCCGTTCGTCACCGGCCTCGGCGACGGCACCCTGGACCGGGAGAAGTTCGTCTACTACCTGGCCCAGGACGCCCACTACCTGCGCGGCTACGCCCGCGCGCTGGCCGGCGCCGCCGCGAAGGCGGACCGGCCGCAGGACATCGCGTTCTTCGCGAAGTCCGCCCACGACGCCGTTGTCGTCGAGAGCTCCCTGCACGAGAGCAACGTCGTCGACGTCGACGCCTGGACGCCCTCCCCCACCGGCACCGGATACACCTCCTATCTGCTCTCCGTGGCTCACACCCAGGGCTACCCGGAGCTGGCCGCAGCGGTCCTGCCCTGCTTCTGGATCTACGCCGAGGTGGGCCGGGCGCTCCTCGAGCAGGCCGGCGACCTCGCCGCCCACCCCTACGGCGACTGGATCGGCACGTACGCCGACGAGGAGTTCGAAGCCGCCACCGAACACGCCCGACAGATCGTCAACCGGCTTGCGGACCAGGCCGACCCGGCCACCCGCGCACGGATGCGTACGGTCTTCACCACCGCGTCCACCTGGGAGTGGATGTTCTGGGACGCCGCATGGCGCGTGGAGTCCTGGCCCTTCGACACCGTTCCCGCCCAGGTCTCGGAGCCGGCGAAGTGACGACCACCACCGAACCCGCCACCCCGGGACCGGCCCCGGCGAACGAGGCGCCGCTCACCCTCGACCAGCCCACGCCCAAGGTCCTGAGCGGCATGGACCAAGGCACTTTCTGGGCCAACCTGGGCGTCAGCCTGCTCGGCTTCAGCGGCATGCTGGTCGTCCTGGACCCCCTTGGCACCGGCAGTCCGACCCTGTCGTTCGCAGCGGCCGTCACCGCGTCCGTCGTCGGCACCCTGATCGGCACCGTCGCCCTGGGCCTCGCCGCCATCACCGGGGCCCGCACCGGCGCGCCCTCGATGGTCCTGCTGCGCGGCCTGTTCGGCGCGAAGGCGTCCTACCTTCCCACCATCCTCAACGTGCTGCAGATGGTCGGCTGGGCCGTCTTCGAGCTGGTGGTCATCTCCACCGGCCTGAAGATCCTGGCCCGCCAGACCTTCGGCGACCCGGGGCCCGGCTGGCTGTACGTGCTCGTCGCGGGCGCGGTGACGACAGCGCTCACACTCCGTCCGCTCGGCGCCCTGCGCATCATCCGCCGCTACGTCACCATCGCCGTCGTCCTCGCCATCTGCTACCTGGGCTGGGACCTGGCCGACCGCGGCATCCCGATGGAGGGCGGCTCCTGGAAGGACTTCTGGTTCGCCACCGACAGCGTGATCGCCGTGTCGATCTCCTGGCTGCCGTTGGTCGCCGACTACTCGCGGCACTCCCGCAGCGAGAAGGCGGCGTTCGGCGGCCTGGTCGTGGGCCAGACCCTCGCGGGCGTCGCGGGCTCGGTCCTCGGCGTGGCCGCCCTCGCCATGATCGCGTTCGACAGCACCGACCCGTACAAGGTCTTCGACCCTTTCACCGCCACCAGCGTCGGCGTGATCTGCTTCGGCGTCCTGGTCCTGCGCGAGGTCGACCAGTCCTTCGCCAACGTCTACTCCACCGCCGTATCCGCCCAGAACCTGCTGCCCCGGGCCGACCGCCGCATCCTGTGTCTGATCAGCGGCACCCTGGCCACCGCCCTGGCACTCCTGGTGAACATGGACAGCTTCGCGAGCTTCCTCTACCTGATCGGCGCGGTCTTCATCCCGATGTTCGCCGTCCTCGTCGTGGACTTCTTCGTACTCGGCGGCCACCGCACCTGGGACATCTCCGAACAGGCCCCCACCCGCTGGGTCATGCTGCTGCCCTGGGCACTCGGCTTCGCCACCTACCAACTGATCGCACCGACGAACATCGCCGGCTGGTCCGACTTCTGGGCCTGGCTACAGGGCGCCGTGGGCTTCACCGTCCAGCCGTGGATGAGCGCTTCCCTGCTCTCCTTCGCGGTAGCCGCCCTCGCCACCCTCGCCGTGGGCCACAGGCGCCGGTACGTCGCAGCTTCGTCCGGGCGGCACCTCGCTGGTGACACGTAGCACCACGGGTGCTGCGTGGCCGGCGACGACTCGGGGCACGCCACCGCAGGCACGGCCGCCCCACCCGATGCCATCCAGCAACCGGGGCAGGCGGCGTACGGCGGCCGCGGCTGCGGCTGCGGCTGCGGCTCCCCACCATCCAGCACGCCCCGCGGATGGAACGCCGATGCCGGCCTCACCGTCCAGCACACCGACGGCATCCGTGCACTCCCCCTGGAGGGGCACCGCGAGTAGTTTCCCGCCCTACACCGCCTGACCACCGCCTGACCACCGCCTGACCACCGCCAACATCGGTCTTTACGCCGACCGCCCCCTCAACGCCCTGCCGGTCCGCCACACCTGAGATCACAGCCCCAACCGTCACCCTGCTCGGCGACGGCGACATGCCTCATGCCCCGCTCGGCGTCGGCGTCGGCATCAACCGCGCCAGGCTCCACGCCAGCGAGCTCGCCCTCGCCGTGGTGAACAGCAACACCGCCGCGGACACCATCCGCTCGTACGAGACGACCATGCTGCCCCGCTCCAACGAGAGGCAGAATCTTCTCGACAACGGCGCTGAGGATCCGATCACCGCCGAGCTCCCCGACTCCGCCACCTTCGTATAGCCATCGGCCTCACGGCAGAGGTCCGCATCTCGCCGCTGCTCATCGATCAGAGGGCCCGGCACACAGTGCCCCAGCTCCGCGGAGAACAACCCTCGCCGCCTGCTCTGGCGGCACAGGGCAGCAGGGCGGCAGGGCAGCAGCTTGTGACAAGATCGCGGGATGTTGCGACTCACCGATTTCATTATCGACTGCCCGGACACGATGAAGCTGGCGGCTTTCTACTCCGAGGTGACGGGCCGTCCGATCAAGGAAGGCAGCTCCGAGGACTGGGCTGGCATCCAATTCGGCGAGATCGAGCTGGCATTCATCCGGGTGGACGACTACCGCGCTCCGCAGTGGCCCGACAGCGAGCACCCCAAGCAGTTCCACCTCGACTTCGAAGTGGACGAGATCGAGTCCGAGCAGCGTCGCGTCCTCGACCTCGGCGCGACGCTAAGGCAGGACTTCATCGGCGCCAACGGCTACGGCTGGCAGGTCTACACCGACCCGATCGGCCACCCCTTCTGCCTGTGCCGCAACAAAGGCGTCATCTGGACCGACCAGGGCCCGATCTGGCCCCAGAAGGACTAACTGGTTCTAACAAACGCGGTTGGTCATGTGACTGTTGGTATGTCTGCTCGCTGGTCTGGTTGTGGCGGAACGTCAGTCGCGGCCGTGGATCGTGTCGGATGGACTGTGGCCGCTCATCAAGCCGTTGCTGCCCGAACCTGGACCGAAGCTGGTGCAGGGCAGACCTCGGGTGCCGGACCGGCAGGCCCTGTGCGGCATCTTGTTCGTGCTGCACACCGGCATCCAATGGCAATACCTGCCCCAGGAGCTGGGCTTCGGCTCGGGAATGACCTGGTGGCGGTGTCTAGCGGCGTCTGGCGGCCTGGAACGAGGCCGGCGTCTGGGCCAACTCCACGTCATCCTGCTGGAGAAGATGCGCTCGAGGAACGAGCTGGACTGGGACCGGACGGTGAGCGACTCCTCCCACGTGCGGGCCGCTCGACGGGGCCCAAAAGCGGGCCCAGCCCCGTCGACCGCGCACGGCCGGGCAGCAAACACCACCTCATCGTCGACGGCCGGGGCGTCCCCCTCGCGGTGACCCTGACCGGCGGCAATCGCAACGATGCCACCCAACCCCTGCCCCTGCCCCTGCCCCTGCCCCTGCCCCTGCTCGACAAGACCCGGGTGCATCTGCACGCCCCCGTGCAGATGCACCCGCCGGGCCTGCTCCCCGACACCTACCGCCCCATCAGCATCGCCCACCTCCTGTCGCACACCAGCGGCCTCCCGGACGAGAGCGGCCCCGACGTCCCCGAGCTGGAGACTCCGGAGTCGATCGACGCGCACCGCCGCGACCGGTGGACCCCGGAGCGCCTGATGGCCACGGTGACGCGGAACCCCGGGATGCAGTTCACCCCAGGCGGGAAGCAGCGGTATCGGGGCGCCAATCACGTGCTGCTCGCGATGGTCGTCGAGAGGGTGACCGGACGCGCGTACGGCAAGGAGATCCATCGGCGCCTCTCGCGGCCGCTCGGCCTTGCCGGGACGTCCGCGCCCGGCCAGGACCCGTCCATCGAGGGCCCGCACGTGCACGGCTATCTGGAGATGAGCGACGGACGGCTCAAGGACTTCACGGAGTACGACCAGTCGTATGCGTGGGGGGAGGGCGAGCTGATATCCACCGGCGAGGACCTGGAGTGCCTCCTCGCGGCGCTGTTCGCGGGAGAACTGCTACCCCGACGCCTGGTACGGCGGATGACGACGCTGCTCGATCCTTCGGTGCGGATGGGGAGTGGATAGCTCTCCCGCCCGCTATGGGCTGGGGCTCCAGGTGGCGACGGTCAACGGCGTCACGCTCTGGGGCAAGACCGGTGAGCAGTACGGGTACAACACGGCGGTGTTCTCGACGCTCGACGGCCGGCGGCGCTTCGTGCTCTCGTTCAACCCGGTGAGCGGTGGGAACAGCCAGGGACAGATGACCCAACGGGTGGTCGAGGCACTCACGTAAGTCGGGGCCGGCAGGTTGCTCAAGGCATCAGCCCTCTCAGTCAGACCTCAAGTCCCGAACAGGCGTAGGACTCAGCCCGCTGTCGAGCTCGCAGTCAGCGCCTCGCGGAGCCACAAGTCCGCACCACCAAGGGTCAGGCCGGGTGTCAGCTCTCCTGCCAGCTGCCAGTAACGGGACAGTGCCGGGTGATCCGCCGCCGCGAGGTGGATGGCCAGGGCGCGGCGGAATGCGGGGCTGTCACGGGTGTCGAAGGCGCGGGCGTGGGCGGCGACGTAGCAGTCCAGCGCCTCACTCAGGCTGAAGGGCCGGTCGGTTTGCTGGGCGGCGTCCGCCAGCTGGAACGCCTCGTGCAGACCGTCGTAGAGCAGGTCTGGGTGTGCGACGGTAGCGGGCCGGTGGGAGGCGAGGCAGTGGTCGGTGGCGGACGTGGTCAGGGCGTGGAGGCGGGCGAAGGCGAAGACCTGGTCCGGAGTCGGGTCGGTTGGGGGCTGCGGAACGGCCCGCTCGGTGACGGAGTTGCGCAGGCGGGCGGAGAGACCGGCCGGAAGCAGGCGGCGCCAGTAGTGCGCGAGGGCGGATGTGTTCGGCGGGGCGCCGATCGCCCCGATCAGCTCCAGCCGTTCCGCGAGCTGTTCCGGGGCGCCCTCCTGGAGTGCCCGCATCGCGGCCTCTCGCCAGCGCAGAGCGGCGAGTTCGTCGCCGAGGCGGTCCAACTGGCGTGCCACAACGGCTTCCAGGGAGTCCCCGCGGTCGAGGAACCGCCCGATTTCGGGGACGGGCACGCCCAGTGAGCGCATGGCGCGGATCATGCGCAGGCGGGCCGGTGCCTCGGGACCGTACCGGCGGTGGCCGCCGGTGCTGCGCAGGGCTTCGGGCAGCAGGCCCTGGTCGGAGTAGAAGCGGACGGTCTTGACTGTGGTCTTCGCCTGCTCGGCGAGCTCGCCGATGCTCAGAGTGCCGTCTGGTGGCAAGGGTTGAACCTCCCTCAGGGGGAGTTCCTAGGTTACTCACGACGAACTCACTCCCTGGAGGTGCTGATGTCCGTATTCATCCTGGTCTCCGGTCCGTTCACCGACGGACGGATCTGGAGCGAAACGATCGGGCGGTTGCGGGAGTCGGGGGCCGAGGCCCATCCGGTGACGCTGTGCAGGCAACCCGATGCCGATCTGGAGACGCATGTCGAGGATGTGGTCCGGCTGATCGATCTGCTGGAGCCGGCCGGGGAGCTGGTGCTGGTTGGCCACGATTACGCCGTCCATCCGGTGCTGGGCGCGGCGGATCGCCGCGCGGGGCGGGTCGCACGGATCGTCTACCTGGACGCCGGGCTACCGCAGGACGGCGATCGGGCACTGGCCCTGGTGCCGGACTCTTCGGTGCATGAACTGCTGCGTATGCAGCGCAGCCCCGGGCCAGTCCCGCCGCCGGGGCCAGCCCAGTGGCAGCAATGGGGCAGCACGGAGGGGCTGTCGGCGCAGCGGCTGGAGCTGTTGAGCCAGCTGGCCGCCCCGCAGCCGCCGCGCACGCTGACACAGCCGCTGCGGCTGACCGGCGCCGCGGCGGCACTGCCGGCCAGCGGCATCCTGTGCACCGCAGGAGGGACAACCGTAGAGCTGGTCCAGGAGCTTGTGCGCACCGGTCCGCCGCACTTTCGCAGGCTGGCCGATCCAAGGGTGGGCATCTTCGAACTGGCCACCGGTCACTGGCCGATGCTCTCCTGCCCGGATGAACTGGCCGATGTGCTGCTCCGCGCGGCCGCGGGTGAGGGGCGCAGGCTGACCACCGCAGCCGAGACAGAGCCGCCTTTCCTGCGGCCCTTCCCCCTCGACGCCCCGGAGCGGGTGAGGGTGCGCAACGGGCGTGTGGACCTGCACCTGCCTCAACCGGGAGAGGCACAAGGGCCTTGGCCCGCGGTGCTCTTCGTGCACGGTGGCCCGATACCGCCCGGAGCCGCCCCGGCGCCGCGCGATCGCCCGTTCTACCTCGGCTACGCCCGCTACACGGCGAGCCTGGGCGCGGTGGGAGCCGTCGTGGAGCACCGCCTGCACGACATCGCCGGCTACGCGCAGGCCGCGGACGACGTGGCCGAGGCCGTTGAACTGCTGCGGGCCGACCCCAACGTGGACGCCGACCGCATCGCTGTGTGGGTCTTCTCCGGCGCCGGACTGCTCACCGCGGACTGGATCAGCGCCCCGCCCCCGTGGCTGCGCTGTCTGTCCCTCACCTACCCGGTCCTGGCCCCACTTGCGGGCTGGGGCGCGGTCGACCCCCGCTTCAGCCCGATCCGCGCGCTCCGTGCGAACACCGGGACGCTGCCGCCGCTCGTGCTCACCCGGGCGGGCCTGGAAACACCGCAGATCGCCGCCCGGGTGGAGGAGTTCGTGGCCGCGGCAGAAAAGACCAAGACTCAGGTCGACATCATCGACGTCCCGCACGGCCGCCACGGCTTCGAGATGAACGAACCCACGGACGAGTCCCGCCAGGCCATTCACCGGGCCGTGCACACGGTGCTCGCGCATCTGGGTGCCCAGCCGGCTCGGCGCCGACGTTCACCGTCCGTCGGGAGCACCATGTCCTCCCCCGCCTGACCGCAGGAGCATCTTGCCTCCGCGGGAGTCAGTTCGCGGCGCTGCGGCATCAGCCCGGGGGAGGCAGGCGACGCAGGCTGGCTCCGCTGACGAAGAGGAACTATCCCCAGCTGAGGCGGAGTTACGGAACGCCTGCAGTCCGGATTATCAGCTCCGTCTCAGGGGCAAACGCGGCTGCCGTGGCCGTACCAGACGAAGGAGGCCCAACATGGCGATACAGCGAATGGACAACGTCCTGATCGTCGTTGACGATCTTGAGGCTGTCATTGCGTTCTTTGTCGAAATCGGGATGGAACTTGAGAGTAAGGGGCCACTCGAATGGCGGGGGGCGGAGCGTGTCATCGGGCTCGATGAAGTCCGGCAGGACATCGCCATGCTGCGGGTCCCGGACGGCCACGGGCGAGTAGAGCTGGCGAAGTTCCACAGGCCGACGGCCATCGCCCCCGAGCCGAAAGACGCGCCTGCGAATACGCTCGGCCTTCGTCGCATCATGTTCGCCGTCGACGATGTCGAGGACGTCGTGGCCCGCCTACGGGTACACGGTGCCGAAATGGTCGGCGAGATCGTGCAGTACGAGAACATCTATCGGCTCTGCTACATCTGCGGCCCCGAAGGCATCATCGTCGGGCTCGCCGAGCAGCTCGGCTGAATGCCACCGAAGGGGCAACGCACCCACAGAGCGGGCGAGCCCTGCCCTGTAGCGGCCGACTTGCGGCTTCTACGCATCTCGGCATGGCACAGAGGGTGTTCTGCAATAAGGGCTCGACGAGCTTGCACCGCAAATCCAACCTGTAAGGAGACCACGCATGACAGCTGATTCACCGGCGCAGACCGTGCAACGCTTGTTCCCGCTGCTCGCCGAGGGGAAGAGTGCACAGGCAGCGGCACTGTTCGCCGAATCGGTGTCGTTCTCGATCCCCCACCCGCCGGGCATTCCGTGGGTACCGGAGGTCGACTCGGCGGAGGGCATGCGAACGTTTTTCGAGCTTCTGCAGACCCATGTGCAAGCCAAGGAGTTCGACCTCCGCCAGGTCATCGCCGAGGGCGAGGATGTAGTACTCATCGGGCACATGGTCTCCGAGGTCAAGAAGACGGGCCGGAACATCGACACCGCCTTCGCCCTGCACACCACGGTCCGGGACGGGCAGATCACCCGCTACCACCTCTACGAGGACAGCTACGCCGTCGCCAAGGCCTACTTCGGCGACTGATCGTCCGGCGGGCTCCCGCAGCTTGTCCTCCCGCTTCCGGCCCCGAACCCCGCATCGCACACGCTCACTCGTCCGAGGAGTCGGGAACTTCGAGCAGTTCACCGACCGCCTCAATGACTGGCGTGAAGTGGCCACGGAGGCAGAGCGTCGCGGCTGGGGAGCGACAGGCTCCGACGAGCGGCCCATCACCATCCGGGTCATGCCGGACCGTCGACGCCGAGCCTGACAGCAGCCCAACCCGGGCCACAGTTGAACTATCACAATTACCCTCTTCGTAGCCCCTCAACGGGGTTACCAGCCTTCGGAGTTGGCATGACTGCCTCCCCATGTCGAGTGGATGGCCCGGGGGGTGTCACTGTCACCGGCCTCAGCAGAAAGGGGTGCAGGCGGCGATGCTGGTCGCACCCCGCTCAGCGGGCCGAAGCGCTCTGTGTCGCCTCGCGTGCCTCGGTGAGGGCGCGCTGCCTGAGGTTGCCGCCGAACAACTGAATCGTGGTGGCGGCCAGGATGTCATCCCTGCCGATGGTCCGCCCGTCCCCCCTGCGGGCGGGCAGGGCCCGGGGGGAATCCTGGAGGAACGGGGGTGGGGCCGGTTCGCCCGACATCGCTGGGGTGACCGTACCGAAACGTCTGGCCCCGCCCTCGCGGACGACCATGGCCGCGTCCCGGGCAAGGTCCGTCAGGAACACGCTCGCGATTCCGTCCAGGTCACGGACCATCGCTGGGACGGCCCTCGCCCCCTGGCTCCACAGCAGCTTCTTGACCCCGGCCTCGAACCTGTGGGCACCGACCACAGCACTCGGTCTGCGCGACCTGCTGCGCTTACGAGAAGGCACAATGACACCCTCGGCGTCGTACAGGACACCGGTCAGGCCTTGAAACGTCGGGCTGTGGTCGTACCACTTGGCCGCCACCTCGAGCTCGACGTTCCGGTCGATCGCCGAGAGGAGGTCCCCGGGAATCAGCTTCTTCCGGGCCTCCTCCGCCGCCGCTCTCCTCGCGCCATCGATGATCTCCGTCAGCACTGTCCGCGTCACCGACGCGGCGGCCCACGTGGCCGACCGAGAGACGTGCATCGGGGTCACGTCCCTGAACACCGCTTTGACAAGGGAAGGCTTGAACGGCGAGACATCCATGACCCAGGCGGTCTCGGGACCGCCGCGCTCAGGGCGTGCGGGCTGTGCGGTCATCGGAAGTAACGCTCCCTGCTGTCGGAGTAATCAGAGGCCCACACTTCACCACGCCGACCCGCTCTTCCCCCACCCCAGTTCGGACGCCGGATGCGCCGTAGCCGATGGCGTAAGACAATCCTCGGCCCCGTCCTCGGCCTCGTCCTCGTCCTCGTCCTCGAACACCGCATAAGCCCCGAGCGCTGCCGCAGTCATTCCGCCTGCGGCCACACTTCCTTCTCCCGCAACCCCACCGCTCCCTCATCGCGCTACAGGGCTCGGCGGGCGGGCGGGCGACGCCAGTACCAGCCATGACGGTGCAACAGTCGCCACACCGCAGCTGACGAAGAATCCAGATCGGACTCCCCCGATCAGCACCCCGATTCTCGCCGGCGTCCAGCGCTGGTCCTCCCGGCCGTGCACGGCCGGGACCTCGCGCCAACTCCGCTTCCAGTTCAGCGAACTGCCCCTCGGACAGCCGCCGTTCAGCGAGCAGCGGTGGTGACATCCACCTCCGTGATGGCCGCGTCGGGATGCCGCGCCCCTGTCAGCACCTGGTCCTGCCCGGTGTCGCCGAGGAGGTGGCGGCGGAAGAAGGCGCCGAGGTACGTGGCGGCGACATGGCGCTGCTGGCGCTCAGTCAACTGCCTGGCCGGCGTCGCACCCTCACGGTCAGTGCACTGCCCGGGGTGTCCTTCCACCGGCATGGCATCGTCGGCGGCTGCGACCTGACGGCTCTGCGGCGACCACTGTGTGTTGAAGTAGTTGTGGTTCGCCCCGTGGATCGCGAACCGGTAGAATCCACTCCGGTTCCCCTTGGCCGCGTCGGCCGCGAACCAGAGTGCCTCACCGCCAACCTGTCCGTCGCATGTTCCCCGGAAGGTGGCGAAGGGGGTCTTGGTGATCGTGTAGTTGGACATGTCCTCCGTCATGACGTTGTAGGCGGGCGCCAACGCCGCCACCGCCTTGACGTCGACACCCTTGGGCCACTGCCCCCGATGGCTGTCGGCCGCCTGCCAGGTGACCCCGGCCCCTGCCCTGGAATGCCCCATGATCCCCACGTTGCCCATGTCCACGTGGTGGGCGAAGCCGACGCGTCGCGCCGCTCCAGTCGCCGGGTCGGTGAACTTCCCAGCGAGCTCACCCTTGTCCTTGGAGCTGAGCTCTTGCCACATGCGCAGATGCCGGTTGATGAGATCCGCCCGCGCGGCAGCGTTGTCATCCCCCCACACGGAGGAGGCGTTGATGCCGTTGGCGCCGACCGAGACCACGACAAACCCCTGATCGGCCAACTTGCGGCCCAGGTAGTCGTATCCCCGGTCGCTGTGCAGGACGGGTGTTCCCGACGCACACGGCCAGGCTGACAGCTTGGCATTGGCGGCTTCATACGCGGCGTCGTCACCATCGTGCTCGGCAGCTGTGCGCGCTGCGTCTGCCTTCCGGTCTGCGCAGGTATCGTGCAACCCGTGCATCATCACGATCAGCGGATGCCGCCCCGTGCCCAGGTCGGCGGGGTAGTGCACCACACCGGTCAACTCGACCGGTTCGCCCGTCTGCGGCAGATGCCAGGCCGCGTCCCCCATGTCGTAGCGGACCGTCTTCGTGGTCCCTGAGGAAGGCACCGGGTTCCGTCCCGTCGCCTCGTTCACTCCCACTGCACCCGCCATAGACGTATACGTGAAAGCGGCTGCGGCCACGGACAGCGCCGCCGCCGACAGGCCCAGCAGGCGAACCGAAACCCTCGTGCGCTTGTGTCGCTTCAACATGTCTCCATTCGTAGGTACGGGGCCTGGGCCGATGGCATGAGCGTGCGGTGCCCGCTCATGGCCATCGGCCCAGGGGCTGAAGTCACTGGTTCCTTCAACGGGCGGCGTCGTAGGAATTCACCACGAACGCGATGACCCGGTCCTGCAACGCGGCCCCTGCGGCACCGTCCCGCTTGATCATGCCTGTTCCGTGGAAGCCGCTCTTGTTGATGACGAGTTCCTTCTTGCGGGCAGCGGAGGCCGCGTAGACCTCACGGGCCTGCTTCTCCGCCTCGCCTTGCATGTCAGCGGGCGACACCACCAACAGCGTCGGAACCTTCAGCTTCCGCACCGCCGCCACCGCATCGGCCCCGAGACACCGGGCAGGCGAGGACATCATCAGAAGGCCCACCACTCGCAAGGGTGTGTCCACGCCGGCGACAGCTGCCGTCGAACCGCCACACGACGCACCCGCCAAGAACACCCTCTTCGCGCCGACACGGCGCAGTTCACCCAGTCCGGCCCGGGCATCGCGGTCGATGTGCTCATTGACGGCCAGGTGCTCAGATGCACCGTGATTGCGGTACTCGGGGATCACCACGTGGTAGCCACGCTCCGCCAGCTTCCGCCCGATGTCGACGAACGAGCAGATGTTGTAGCCCTGCTCGTGATCCAGAAGAACACCGTCGGGCCCGTCCCCCAGGACCAGCGCCGACAGATGCACCCCGTCGCTGGTGGTCAGCGTGGTGGCCTTGCTCCTCAGATCCTTCGGCACGCAGGTGTTGACGAGATGTCCCCGAGCCGTGCGCACGGTCTGGTCGGGCCAGCTCGGCTTGTACGACACCGGCTTATGATCCGGCGGCGGCGCGGGAGCACGGCTCCCCGTCCCGGACGGCGTCGGCGCGGAGGACTTCGACGCCCCCGCCCCCGGGTCACGCGCCGGCTTGTCAGCCGGGCCTGAACAGCCCGACACCAGGCCCAGACAGCCCAGCGCGGCAGCGGCAACGACTTTGACTCTCAGCACAGTCTTCCTCGGATTTCACCTGCACGTCGATGTGCCGTACACAAGCAAGGCACACACGTTCCGTGCCAGGACGGAACTTCCCTTTACGACCTGACAGACGTGTGGCCCTGCGCGAGGTTGCAGGACGCTACCGACGATTTACGTTCCGGAGGAGGCAAACAGGCCGGTCCACAGCTGCACGCTCACACCGCCCCGTGCACTGCAACCTGTGGACGCCCCACACGTCCTTCCCAGTAGAGGGCATTCTCTGAAAGCCCTGAACCGCTCATCGCATTCGACAGGTTGTCCCCTATGCCAGAAATGAACCGCCGGGAAACCGGCTGCGACACCTTCCCGGCGTCCCCCCGGCGCCCCGGCTCGGATGACGGCCGACACGCACACCGTCAGGACGTCACCAGCCGTCGGCTGGGAAAGGGTGCTGATGGCTGCCGTTTTCACCTGTGAAGGGGCCTTCCCGCGCAGCCGGTGGCGGTGGCTCCTCGCCCGCCTCTCCCAGGGCGGAAGGGATTCGGACCTCAAGGGCCGGTCATCCGTCACAGCGTCGGAAGAAATCGACATGCTGTACCGCCACCGCAGGCTCGACCTCGTGCGCCTGGCCGTCCTCCTGGTCGACGACATCCCCACAGCCGAAGACGTCGTCCAGGAAGCCTTTGCGGGCCTCTACCGACGTCACGGCAACACGCTCGACAGCATCGCCGACCCCGAAGCCTACGTACGGCGCAGCGTGGTCAACACCTCCCGAGATGTCCTGCGCAGGAGGCGCACCGTGCGCGGCTACATCCCCCCGCGCATCCTCCCCGCACCACCACCGGAAGAAGAGGTCCTCCTCAAGGAAGAACACCAGGAAGTGCTGCGCGCACTGCGACTGCTCACCGTGCGCCAGCGGGAGGTCCTCGTCCTCAGGTACTGGTCGAACATGTCCGAAGCGGACATCGCAGCCGCCCTGGGCCTTTCTCGGGGTGCCGTGAAATCCACAGCGAGCCGGGCACTCACGGCTCTGGCCAGAAGACTGAAGGAGACACCATGACAGCCGTCGAGGACCGCCTTCGCGCCGCACTGCACGCCCGCGCCAACCAGGTCACCACCCTCCGCCCGACCTCCACACCATCGACCCGCGCACGGATGGTCGTCCACCCCGGACTGCGCAAGGCCGCGGTAGTCATTCTGGCCGCAGTACTGGCAGCCGCCCTCCTCGTGCTGCCACAACTCCTCTCACGGAGCGACCCATCAGTCCCCGCCGACACTCCCCCACCAGCTAGCCCGAGCAACAACATGTCACCTTCACCCGCCCCTTCCCCACCGGACAAGGCGCCTAGTCCCATCGCACCGTAGAACAGCCGCAGCCGGGACTGAGGCTGCGGTTGTTCCTGCTGAGCCGGGCCAACTGCGCAGCCCGGGCTCAGGGCTTGAGCAGCGTCTTAATCATTCCGTCTTCCTTGTCCTGGAACATCTGATACGCCTTGGGGCCCTCTTCCAGGGTCATGTGATGGGTGGCGAAGTCGTCCACTCCGAGCGGGTCCTCGTCGGTGAGCAGCGGCAGGAGGTCATCCACCCAGTGCTTCACGTTGGCCTGCCCCATGCGCAGTCGGATCTGCTTGTCGAACATGGTCAGCAGCGGCATCGGGTCGAGCGAACCGCCGTAGACACCGACCACCGAGACAGTGCCCCCGCGCCGGACGATGTCGATCGCCGCGTAGAGGGCGCTGAGCCGGTCGACGCCGGCACGGTCCATGAGCTTCTCGGCCACGGCACCGGGCAGCAGGCCCACGCCCCACTGAGCCACCTTGGCCAGAGGCGCCCCGTGTGCCTCCATCCCGACGGCGTCGATGACGGCGTCCGTGCCGCGCCCGTCGGTCAGGTCGCGGATCTCGTCGCCCAAATCCTTGCCGTAGCGGCGCAGGTCCAGTGCCTTGACACCATCCGCGTGAGCGCGGCTGAGCCGCTCGGGCACCAGGTCCACCCCCACGACGAGGCTCGCGCCCTGGTGGAGCGCCATCCGGGCGGCCATGGCACCGATGGGCCCGAGACCCAGGACGGTCACCGTGCCGCCGGGTGGGATGTCGGCGTACTCCACGGCCTGCCAGGCGGTGGGCAGGACGTCGGAGAGGAAGACGAAACGATCGTCCGCAGGACCCTCCGGCACCTTGATGGGCAAGGTGTTGCCAAACGGCACCCGCAGGAATCCCGCTTGTCCCCCGGGCACTTGGCCGTAGAGCTTGCTGAACCCGAAGAGCGCTGCACCCGTGCCGCGTTCCTCGACCTGGGTGGTCTCGCACTGCGAGTGCAGTCCACGATCACACATGAAGCAATGCCCGCAGGAGACGTTGAACGGCACCACCACACGGTCACCCGCCGACAGTTCAGTGACCTCTCGACCGACCTCCTCGACAATTCCCATCGGTTCGTGCCCCAGAATGTCGCCGGGATCGAGGTAGGGCCCCAGAACCTCATACAGATGCAGATCTGATCCACAGACACCGGTGGACGTCACCCGCACGATGACGTCGGTCGGGTCCCGCAGCACAGGATCGGGGACAGTCTCCACACGGACATCGCGCTTGCCGTGCCAGGTGAGTGCACGCATCAGGATCTCCTCCGGTAGCAGTGACGCTCGGCCCGCAGCGGGTCTCTCCCATGAGGGTGACGCTATGCGTACGCGCGGCCTGTGCCAGCGACCGATCCAGGGAGGCAACGGACAGACCACATCTCAAACCCTGTGCCCGGCCGCACATCTACCCTAGGCAGAGCATGGCGGAACCGCACCCGCGCGACCTCATGCTGCCCGCGCAGCCCTACACGGAGGCGTTCCGGCTCACAGTCGTGGCCATAGGCGGGTGGTGGTCACATCAGGCAGCCCGGTCAAGGAGCCGCTGGTGGGGGCCGTGCGCACGTTCGCCCACGGCACCGAGCAGCGCCCAGGCGGTGGCTTGGTTCGCAGTGACGACGGGTTTACCGAGGCGTTCTTCGAGGCGGGGCAGTGCATCGTAGGTGGGGAGCGCGGTGCAGCTGATGAACACGGCGTCGGCCTCCGGGTGATCGCCCTTGATGACGGTGTCCACCACCTGCTGTTCCGCCACGGCATAGACGTCCTCGACCGTGTCGAGTCCCAGCGGTGTGAGGGCCACGACGTCGAAGCCGGAGGCGTCGAGGTAAGCGGCCAGCAGGCGTCCGACTGGCTCCTGGTACGGGTGAACCACCGCGAGACGGCAGGCGCCGACAGCACGGAGCGCGTCGGTCACCGCGCCACTGGTCGTCAGCGCCCGCTGCGCGCCATACGCCAACATCGCTCCCCGCAGCGCCCGCTCGCCGGGCACGCCATCGACGAAGCTACAAGCAGTGCAGAGATACCCCACAGCCTCCGCCCCACGCTCGACGAGTTCACGGACGGGCCCTGCCAACAGGTCCGCTCTGCCGAGACGGGAGACGAGCTCCAGATTGTCCCGGTAGGGGACCTCCGCGGTGTAGGTCATCGTCCACTCCACACTTGGCGGAACCCACCGGCGCAGCTCCTCCTGACGTGTGAAGTCATAGGAGGCGACCACCCCGACATGCCGCCTTCCCTCAGTACGGGGACTTGACTGACGCATGTCTCCGACGCTAACGCGACTGCCACGCGGACCCAAAGCCCATGTCGACGGGCCCCTCGTTCGAGCAACGTCGTCGACCTCCTGGACGCGCTGGACGGAGCGACACGGTCTGGGCGTAGCCGTTGCGCGCGACATCCAGATACAACCGCCCCTTGCGGGCGTCCTTGCGGGGCTCGGTCGTCAAATGCCCCGTCAGGAAGCGAGTACGGAGTCACCCTCGACGTGTAGAAGGCCGCCGTACCCCGACCGGGCCAGAACTGGACAGTTGACCCTTGCCCTCAAGGGCAGGGTCCGCGGTCATGCCGCCAGGCGGGTGCCGCAGCGCCAGATGGCACGGGTGTTGAGGGTGTCGCTGATGTTGCTGATCGGGTCGCCGTCGACCAGCAGAAGGTCGGCGCGGAGTCCCTCGGCGATGCGGCCCCGGTCGCTGAGGCGGAAGCGGCGGGCCGTGGTCGCCGTGGCCGCGCGCAGGGCCTGTCCGGGGGTGAGGCCAGCAGCCACGAGGTACTGCAACTCGTGGTGCAAGCTCGCTCCGTGTGCCAGGCCCCCGAAGAACGTTTCGGGCATGGAGACGTCGGTACCGGCCAGCACGTCGACGCCAGCGGCGTCCAGAGCGCGCACCGTGGCGTACACATCATCGAGCTTGCCCTGCGGGTAACGGTCGTAGCTGGAGCGCAGAGTCTGGTCCCACTTGCTGTCGAGGCGCGCGGCGACCCGGGGGTCGTCGGCCAGTTCGCCGCCGGTGATCCCCATCATCGAGGCATTGAGACTGATGCAGGGAATGACGAACATGCCCGCATCCTTGATGAGGCTGATGATTTCGGCGGTGTGCGGCTGATCCATGAACACGTGGGTCACACCGTCGATGCCGGCTTCGGCGGCCATCCTGGTGGCCTCCACGGTCAACGCGTGGGCCACGGTAAGGGCACCGTACTTCTTGGCTTCGGCCACACCGGCGTTCACGGTGGCCTGGTCGAGCGAGGGCAGCCCAGGGTGCCCCTCCACGCTGCCGTCGTCGATCATGAACTTGATGAAGTCGGAGCCCCGGGCGAGGAGTTGAGGAACGAAGGCTGCCGCTTCCTCGGGAGTGGTGGAGAACGGCATCAGGGGCATCACCGGGGGCAGATCCCACTTCGGCCGGAAGCCTTCGGGCATCAGCTCGCTCGGGTGACCACCGGGCGGCGTGATGGCGAAGCCGGAAGAGCGCACGTCAGCCAGGGTGTCGTCGGCGGTGATAAGCCCCCGGTTCTCCCGTGTGTTCATTCCCTGCATCTCCAGTTCGGTCGTCACCCCGAACCGCAGGGCGAGCGCCAGGGAACCCGGAGCGGAGTGGACATGGGCGTCGATGAGTCCCGGCAGCAGCGTGGCGCCGCTACCGTCGACGATCTCGCTGCCCTGAGGAACCTCGCCACCGACACGAGCGATCCTCCCACCGTCGATGACCACGGTCCGCACGCCTACCGTCTTCTCCCCATCGAAGATCTGCGCGCCTGTGATCGCGGTGAGTGCCATAGCAGTCCGCCTCGTTCCTCACTCGTCCAATATTTACATACCTAATGCTATGGACTTGTCTACTGGTATGCAAATGCACGGACCGAGCCTAGACTCGGTCACATGAGCAGCGCGTCTTTCTCTGAGCAGCCTTCCGACGACCTGGCGTTGGACCAGATCGGCCCGGCACTGTCACGTCTGCGACGACGCGCACCGGCATCGGGCAAGGACCTCTCCCGCAACCTCGTACTCAATGTGATCGCCGATGCGCCGGGCGAGACGACCGTCGGGGGCCTCGCCGCCGAAATGGGTGTAGCCCAGCCGGTGGCCAGCCGGACTGTCGCGGCCTGCATAGAGGACGGACTGCTGCGCCGAACAGCGTCCCAGTCCGACGGGCGCCGCACCGTGCTCGAACTCACCGAGCACGGCGAGGCCGAACGCAACCGCTTCGCCGCTCAACAGCGAAAAGCGTTCCAGGAGATCACGGCCGCCTGGTCGCCGGAGGAGCGGATCCAGTTCGCACGCCTCTTGGCTCGATACGGAGCTGACGCCACCACATGGTCCAGAAAACAGGCCACAAGCCGCGACTGAACGAGCGGAGCCCCGAAACCCGCCTCACAGCCAGGAGCTTAGGCACCGATCGCGCCGATCGAGCCGACGGACGATCTACCGATCCGACAGTCGCCCGTGAGCAGGTTGAGAACCTTGAAAACCGATCGCACCAGCCCTTTGACCTGCGACTTCAAGTTGGCGGCAACCCAGTCCGTGTGGCCGCAGCCGCAGGAGAAGCTCCCGCCGCCTTGCGAGAAGGGCTTCGGCCGCGCGGGCGGGGCGATACTGATGGTGACAGTCGCCCCGCCGCCGGCCCGGTGGTGGACGCGGGCCCGGTTGATGGGGCCGCATCTATGTATGTCTCCGAGGGGAGCCGTTCATGACCACGGCGAAAGACCTGTTCATCATCGCCATGGACCTGAAGCATTCCGTGGGACAGGGCGACCTGTCACTCGCACTGGCGGGAGCCGAGCTGATCGATCTCATCGGTGCGGAGGCCCTCGCCGTGGACGGCGACCGCATCGTGCCAGGTGCGCAGGTGACACTGGACGACCGGTTCATCAGCCAGGCTGCGGCAGGGCTCACTCGGCAGGCACCCTACGAGCGGATCGAGGACTGGCTGTGGCGCCGGGGCCGAGACCTCTCGGCCGCGTACCAGGCTGCCCTGGAGGAGAACGGTGAGCTGAAGGCTCAGCGAAGCGGCCGGTTGCCCTTCGGCTCGGAACGCGTGGAACTGGCCGATACGCCCGCGCGCCGCCGTGCAGCCGACCGCTGGAATGAGAAGGAACCCGTCCTGGCCGCCCTCGCCTCGGTCGTGGGCATCGACGACGACCGATCCGACGATGAGCCCGGCCTCGATGACGAGGCGGTGACGACCGTGCTGGCCGCCGTCCACGACGCGGTGATGGAGCTGGAGGCCGTACGCCAGAGGCGGACCATCGAGAACGCCGCTTTCGCCAACCTCTGGCGCGGACCGTGAACCGAACCCGCCTTCGGGGGCACCGTCCAGTCCCACGGGGACGGTAACGCGGTCGCACACCGTCGGGCGGGCGCCTACGGCATGTTCGCGGACCAGTTCCGGTCAGGGCCTCGACGCCTACACCTGGAGACAGGGTGTGCGTCCGTCTCACACCCTGATCACGGGGTCTCATGAGACACCGCCAAGTCTGACGAACGACGGCCACCGCCTGATCATGTGGAGGACTGAGGCCACACGCGATGCCACACCCGATCAGGACGCACGGCCATAAGCGCGTGGATGGCCGTGCAGTCGCCGGACAAGCCACGGTGCCGCCCGGCACAGTGCTCGACGGTGAGGCCGCGCTCCCGGTCAACGGGCAGCTCAGCTTCTCCGCAGCGCGGTCCCTGGCCCAGCCGGGTGATCACGCGCCCGCCGCCGTGGCGGCCTGTTCGTCGTGTTCCTGCAGCGTCCGCATGACGGTGGCGGCTGGGGGGGTGCTGGTTCTTCTTCGTGCCCGTGGTGATGACGAGCCGCTTGGCGATGTCGCGCAGGCTCATCTCCTTGTCGCGCAGGTGAAGGGCCATGGACAGCATGGACTCGTCGGTGACGCCCGCGCCGCCGGACTCCGTCGGCTGATCAGCGGTGGGACCGTGGGGCGGGCCGGCGGCGAGTGGCGTGGAGGGAACCGAGCAGATCGAGGGACTGGGCACTGGGGCTGCTTGGTTCGGCGTGGTAGATGACGAGCTGCTGGCCCGGGGCGTCGCGTACGTCGAAAGCCTGGTAGGTGAGGGTGAGGGGGCCGACATCCGGGTGGAGGAAGTGTTTGGCGTCCTGGGTCTTGCCACGCACGGTGTGGGCGTTCCAGAGACGGTTGAAGTCCGCGTTTTCCTCGGTGAGGGTGCGAACGAGTTCGCGCAGCCGTGGGTTGTCCGGGTCGAATCCGGTTGCCTCGCGGAGGTTGGCGACGGTGGCCTGTGCTGCCCGGTCCCAGTCCGTGTAGAAGTTGCGGCCTGCCGGGTCAAGGAAGGTCATGCGGGCCAAGTTGTCCGCCGGATCGAACGAGGCGTAGAGGGCCTCGGCCTGGGCGTTGGCGGCGAGGATGTCCAGGGTCCGGTTCATGACGAACGCTGGAGTGTTCGGGTAGCCCTCCATCAACTGTCGCAGCGCTGGACTCACCTCCTCCGCGGCATGGGCGGAGGGCCGGTCGTTCGGCGTGGCCCCGGCCAGTCGGTACAAGTGCACGCGGGCGTCCGTGTCGAGGTGCAGTGCGCGACTGAGTGCGTCGATCACCTGGGGTGAGGGGTGGCGCTCGCGGCCTTGTTCCAGGCGGGTGTAGTAGTCGGCGTTGACTCCGGCCAGGACGGCGACCTCCTCGCGGCGCAGTCCGGCGACCCTGCGGGGCCCGTAACTCGCCATGCCGACGTCTTCCGGCCGCAGGTCGGCGCGGCGTGCGCGCAGGAAGTCTCCCAGGTGGTTGTCGCCCATGTGTCCACGCTAGGCGAGGGCTCGGTGCGCTGCCTGGGTGTGGCATGCCCAGGCAGCACGCGTCCTAGTTGATGGCCGGTGACCTGCCCAGACTCGGTGGAGCGGACAGGACCACATCGTTCGAGGAGAGGAGTCCGCCATGGCCGGGGCCGTTGAGGGCGACCAGTTCGACGTCGTCGGGGTGTGGGCGACGTGCTCTACCGGCAGCAGAAGCAGCCGTAGAGAGGGCCGGGCCCGTGACCGCCCTGACGCCGGGGGCTCCGCCGCCGGACCAGGAAGTTCCGACACAACAGTCAGTCAACACCAACGAGAATCAAGGACCACATCCATGACAGGACAACGGCTTGACGGCAAGGTCGCGCTGATCACGGGCGCGACTGGCGGCCTCGGCGCAGCAACCGCCGAACTCTTCGCCAGCGAAGGCGCCCGGATAGTGATCACCGATATCGCCGAAGCCCCCCTGCGGGAGCTGTCCCACCGGATCGAGGCACGCGGCGCGGAGGTCATCGCTGCCCGCCTCGATGTCTCCTCCGCGCGGGAGTGGGACGAAGTGATCACCGTCGTACGCGACCGGTTCGGAACGCTGGACGTACTCGTGAACCTCGCCGGCATCGTGGACTGGCCGGGCATCGAGGACACGCGGGAAGAGGCGTGGGACCGCGTCATCGACGTGAACCAGAAAGGCACATGGCTCGGCATGAAGGCGGCGATGCCGCTCCTGCGTGCGAGCGGCAACGCGTCGGTGATCAATACGTCGTCCGTACTCGGCCTGGTGGGAAGCGGTGCGGCTGCGGCCTATCAGGCGTCCAAGGGGGCCGTACGCCTGCTGAGCAAGACCGCCGCGGTCGAGTACGCCCGGCAGGGAGTACGGATCAACTCGGTGCATCCCGGAGTGATCGCCACGCCGATGATCCAGGACCTCCTGGACGACCAAGGCGACCAGCAGCCGGACATCCAACGCACCCCCATGCTCCGAGCCGGCCGCGCCGACGAGGTCGCCCCCGCGATCCTCTTTCTGGCCTGCGACGACTCCTCGTTCGTCACCGGCGCGGAGCTGGTGATCGACGGCGGGCTCACCGCGCACTGAACAACCCAGCCGTACGACGGCCACGTGGGCCTGCCGTGCATGCGTCAACGGCGCGGCCCACCCGGTCCGCGCACCCCACCGCTGAACAGCACATCAGGTGCCCCGCACCGCCGCCTGCACTCACACTCGCCTTCTCCAGGGACCGCACCATGACACCTGCAACCGCATCCGCTGCGACATCCGAATCCACCGAGTTCGCTGGGAAGATCGCCCTCGTCACTGGAGCCGCGCGAGGGGTGGGCCGGGAGACCGTGGCGCTCCTCCACGCCCGCGGCGCCCGGGTCGTCGCCCTCGACCTCCGCCCCGACGTCACGAACCTGGCGGAGCAGTTTCCCGGCGTCCTCACGACAACAGGTGACATCACCCAGGAGGAGACCGCCCACCGCGCGGTGGCAACGGCCCTGGACGCCTTCGGCGGACTGGACATCCTCGTGAACAATGCCGGGCGCACCCAGAACAAGCCCGTCACCGAAACCACGGCCGAGGACTGGGACACCGTGATGGCGGTCAACGCCCGCGGCTCCTTCTTCTGCGCCCGCGAGGCATTCCGGGCCATGAAGAGCCGCGGCGGCGGCGCCATCGTCAGCACCGGCTCGTACGCCTCCACCGTGGCCCTGCCCGAAGGCGCCGCCTACAGTGCGTCGAAGGGCGCTCTGGCCCAACTGACCAAGGTGCTCGCCGTCGAGGGCGGCCCGCTGGGCATCCGCGCCAACCTCGTGGCCGCGGGCGTCATCGAGACGGACTTCCTCGACACGATCCGCCCCGACAGCCGCGCCTACCTGGCGTCCTTCGCCGCCGCGCAACCACTGGGACGTGTGGCGCAGCCCAAGGAGATCGCCGAGGTCCTGTGCTTCCTCGTCTCGCCCCGCTCCAGTTTCATCACGGGAGCCGTGGTAGCCGCCGACGGCGGATTCACCGCGATCTAGCGACGCATCAGACAGCACATACCTGGCGACCACGGCCCGCAGGCCCTGGTCGCCGGCGCTTCCACCGGATGACGTAACGGGGGGTGCCGAGTCGCGCAGCGGCATAGTCAGGCGAAGGCCGAGGCCAAGGACTCGTCGAAGGCCCGGCGGTAGCCCGGACTACCGGGAGCCCGCCACAGGGTGCGACTTGTAAAAGGACTCCTCCAGGTAGGCGACCTCGTGCGGCTGGTAGGGCTCCTCCAAGTAGGCGGCCTCGTCTTCGTCGAGTGCGACGTCCACCGCGGCGAGGGCGTCGGCCAGTTGGGCCGGCTTGGTGACCCCGACGATGGGCGAGGTCACCGCCGGGTTGCGCATGACCCAGGCCAGGGCGACCTGGGCCGGGGGCAGACCTCGCTTGCCCGCGATCTCGTGGACGCGCTCGGCCACTGCCTGATCCCCGTCGCGGTAGAGGATCTTGCCGCCCTCGTCGGTCTCGGCACGCGCCGTGGCGGTGTCCCGGACCCGCGTCAGCCTGCCCCGCGCCAGGGGGCTCCACGGGATCACGCCGACGCCCTGGTCGGCGCAGAGCGGGAGCATCTCCCGCTCTGCTTCTCGGTGGATGAGGTTGTAGTGGTCCTGCATCGACACGAACCGGGTCCAGCCGTTCAGGTCAGCCAGGTACAGGGCCTTGGCGAACTGCCAGGCGTACATGGAAGAGGCTCCGATATAGCGGACCTTCCCGGACTTGACCGCGTCGTGCAGCGCCTCGAGGGTTTCCTCGATCGGGGTGTCGTAGTCCCAGCGGTGGATCTGGTACAGGTCGATGTAGTCGGTCCCCAGTCTCTTCAGGGAGGCATCGAGCTCGGCGAAGATCGCCTTGCGGGACAGCCCGGCGCCGTTCGGGCCGGGGCGCATCCGCATCCAGACCTTGGTGGAGAGAACAACCTCCTCGCGCCGGGTGAAGTCCTTGACCGCCTGGCCGACGATCTCCTCGCTGCTTCCGGCGCTGTACCCATTGGCCGTGTCGAGGAAGTTGACGCCGCCCTCGAGGGCCTGCTTGATGATGTCCCGGCTGGCGTCCGCGCCCAGTGACCAGGGCTCGCCGCCCCGGTCCGGCTCGCCGAAGCTCATGCAGCCGAGGGTGATGGCGGAGACTTCCAGTCCGGTCGTTCCGAGTTTGACGTATCGCATGCCGCCGAACCTAGGAGTTGGAGTGCGCTCCAACGCAATACGTCTCGGTCCGGAATGCGGAGGCGTGGTGCATGTACGCCCTGCTAGGTTTCGACTGTCTCGGCCAGACGTACCAGAGAACCCAATGGTAGCGAGTAACAAACTGTCAATTCTCGGCCGAGCGCGTGGGGCACTACTCAGCCCCTCCGACGGCAAACACCCTCGTGGGTCCGTCGCCACGACCGATCATCGCTCGATCACTAAGAGATTCCGCTGGTCCGGGCGGCAGTATCACGGCGCTCGCGACGGCGCCCCTACCCGGTTCACCCCCACCCCTGTTATGCCGGTGTTTGTGCGTCTGGGCGTCCCGATATCTCAGCCAAGGAAGCACCGGTTCGCGCAGCTTCGATGCGCCGTATCCGCAGTTGAACCCGGGGGCGAGGGCGGAACTTGAATGCCTCTCCGCAGTTGCAGGACTCCCCCTTCACGGTTCGCGCCGGGCGCGCGGATATCCCCGGTGGTGAACCCCTGTGCACGTTGGAGACCAGCGGGCCGTCGTCCCTCATGCCGATCCGCCCCCTCACCCGGGCCGAGCGGAGGCCCGCCGAGCCCACGCCTTCGCCGCGCAACCCAGCCGAGCCGTGGGCCCGCCGGCACGAGCACCACCGCCCGTCCACGGTCTGACCCGCGACGCGCCCTCAGGCAGGGACGAAGACGTCCTCGTCGGCCCCCTCGAGGATGAACCCGTTGTCGAAGCGGACCCGCACACTCACGCGAGGCGCCCGTTCCTGGAAGGCGGTCCAGGCGGGTTCCAGAGAGCCGACCTTCTCTCCGAGCTGCCTCCTGCTCTCCGTGGGCATCTCGCACCCGAAGGCGTCGAGCAGCGACTTCAGCCGCTCGTACTCGCGCACCTCGCCGCTCTCTTCCTGGTGGCCGACCACCTCCTCGACGGTCCCGCCGGTGCCCGCCGCCAGGGACAGGAACCCGACGACGACCCCCGACACCTCGGCCGCATCAGTCAGTCGGGTATCCGCTGCCAACACCACCCGTTGGCCTGCCTCCAGAGTCATCTGCTCCCCATCTCCCCTGCATCAGCTACATCCGCTACATCCGCGCGGTACAGGAACCCCTCGACCAGGCGGTCGCTGAAAGCCTGGTCGACGGGTTCCGCCGACGCCAAGACGCGATGGTAGACCGGTCCCACGAATTAGTCGCTCTGGGCTGCCGGGCTGCTCCCTCTCCCCGAGCGAAGGAACGCCGAACGAGTATCTGGCCCATCATCGACTTTCTGGCCCATCATCGACGCGCATTCACAGCCCTCGGACAGCTGCGAGGTCGCTCCGACCGTAGCGGCCATCACCGCGTGGCGTTGCGACCA
This sequence comes from Streptomyces sp. NPDC058257, assembly GCF_042881845.1. Taxonomy (NCBI): domain Bacteria; kingdom Bacillati; phylum Actinomycetota; class Actinomycetes; order Kitasatosporales; family Streptomycetaceae; genus Streptomyces; species Streptomyces sp. NPDC058257. The sequence goes on along the minus strand of NZ_JBHVXJ010000006.1, from coordinate 257,998 downwards.
GCACGCTCAAGACACGCCCGACAGCCGCCCCGCCCTGGCCCTGTATGCCGCCATCCTGAGGAACACCCCCTACCAGACGCCGCCGTCGCCCAGCTTCACGCCGAGGGCCACAACATCAGGTGAATCGGGCAGTATTCGGAGGCGGAGGGTTCAGGCCCGGCCCGATCGCGGCTTCGCTTACGGGATCCGCCTCGCGCCCTTGACCCGACTGGGGGTCCCCCGGCTGGATCGCTCGTGTGGCCCGCAGGACGGGTTCGTTATGCCCTGGAAGCTCTGTGCAATCAACCCACATGGAGTGAGTTTCATGCGTATGCGTACCGCGGTGTGTGCCGCTGCTGTGGCCGCGACGGCCGTCGTCGGCAGTGCAGGCGCAGCCTCTGCCGAAGCAGCCGCTCCGGCGAAGGATGGCCGCTGCCCCGCAGGCCAGCACGAAGCCGTCGAGGACTCGATCAACACCCATGAAGTGGGTCAAGACGCGCCGGCCTGCCTGCCAGATTCGCTGGACGGTCTGTCCGACCTGAATCCTGCACCGCCTGCCAACTAGGCCTGAGTTTCCCACGCAACGACGTACGCACTGGAACGCTTCGCGGCAGGTTCCGTGATGTCGCCTCTGATGGCCTTCAACGACGATGGCCGTGGCACGAGGACGCCGGAGCTCCCCCTTGGTGCCGTGTCCTCGCACATGTCTCGTCGCTACGGCAGTGGAGGCGGCGGGGCTTCACCCAACCGGTCTGTGGTCGCGGACCCGCCAGCGTTACCGTCCCTGACGAAGGCATCGGATCGCGCCGACACCGAGCGGCACGCTGGGAGCACCCAGATTCCGCTTCAGCCCGCCCCCATGCGGATGTCGACTGGGACAGGTGAGGGGACACACGAAAGGGAGCTCGCCGCTGCACTCAACGAGGAGCCCCCGTTCATGCCTGATCGATTCCTCAGCCCCTCGCCGCCCAGCACTGCGCTGTCACGCGCAGTGGGCGTGGTGGCCTGAAGCCTCAGCGGACGGAAGTGACCCGCTTCTCTTTCATCGCGGCACAGTTGGAGCCGTAGACGGACACGTAAACGTTCTTGATGTTGCCGCCCCAGTCGACGCAGTGACCCTTGCCGTAGACGGTGGCCGGCCCGGCGTAGGACGTGTAGTTGCCGGAGTCAGAGGCTCCCTGGTCGGTGTCGCTGACGTAGATCCACGTCGCCGTGTCCACGGCCTTGCCGGGAGTGCTGCGGATGGTGGCCACACAGTTGCGGCCGGTGGAGGCGTTGTACGTCAGGTAGACGGTACCCAGCGAGCCCACCGGTGCGGAGTTGACGGTCTTGTAGCTGTTTCCGCAGACCTTCTGCGGGGTGGTGTTCGCCGCCGCAGATGCCGGTGAGGTCAGGACTGCTGTGGAGCCGGCCACCAGCGCAGTCACCCCAGCCACGGACAGCATGGCACGCTTAAGTCGCATATCTCCCCCTTGTGTCACTTCAAGCGTTTCTTCCTGCTAGGTGTGACACGCCCACTGGAGGAAGGGTTGTCCTATCTTCTGCGGTGTGGCCGAGAGTCGACGTATTGTCCGAAAACCGTGCCCCCTGGTGTGGGCTCGGCAGGATCTCGATCGCACCCGGACAGTGCCGCTCGGGACGGCGAACCGGCCCTCTCTCCTGCGCCAGGCCAACAGCGCGGTCAGGGGTCGCCACGCAAGATCGGGTCGGTAGGCGGCACCAGCTCATTGACGCCGACCTCTACAAGGTGTGCCGGAGCGTCACCGCATTGCAGGGCGATCACGTACTCAATGATCTGAGCGTGGGAGCACTCCTCATGCGCTTGCGGACACCGGCTCAACCGACCCAAGCCCCATCTTGATCAAGGGTGATGGCCTGATCGGAGAGGAAACCCACCACAGCGTCCAGGAACTCCGCCTGCCCTTCCACGTTAGCCATGTGCACCGTGGGCAGGAGGGTGAACCGCGCACCGGGGACGATCGCGGCGAGCTCCTTGCCGTGCTCGGCGGATGTGACGGTGTCGTACTCGCCCGCGATCACCAGTGTGGGGTTGTGGATGAGCGTGGCCGTGCGGCGCAGGTCGTAGTCGCGCACGGCGGCCCAGCTCCCGGCCACGCCCTCGCGCCGTGTGGCGAGCAGGGTGCGGCGAAAGCCCTCGACGACCTCGTCGTCGCCTTCCAGCATGCGGGCCGGGAACCAGTTGTGCAGGAACCGCTCCGCGGTGACCTGCATGTCCGGGGCTTCCAACAGTTCGGCGATCGGTTGATCCCACTGCTTCGCCGGGCCGAGAGAGGCGGCGGTATTGGAGAGCACCAGGCGATCGACACGCTCCGGAACGTGGATCCCCATCCACTGCGCGACGATTCCGCCCAGAGACAGGCCCAGCACGTGCACCCGCTCCAGGCCCAGGGCATCCAGCAGTTCCACCACATCGCGCCCCAGCCGGTCCAGGGAGTAGGGGCCGCTGGGGACATCGGAGGCGCCGTGGCCGCGCGCGTCGTAGCGCAGCAGCCGGAAGCGCTCGGTCAGCGCCGGCACCTGGCCATCCCACATGTGGAGGTCGGTACCTATGGAGTTCGAGAGCAGCAGCACCGGCTTGTTCTCATCACCGTCGAAACGGTAGGCGATGCGGACGCCATCGCCGGTGGTGATGGCGTTACGGGTCTGGGAAGTCATGTCAGCTCCAGTGCTCTAGCGGCTATGCGCTTCAGCCTATGAACACCACCCGACAGAGTGCTATTACAAAGATCGAACGAACTCTGTACGCTCTGTGGACAATGATGTCGGACTTCACGCTCCACGAACTGCAGTGCTTCAACGCCGTTGTGGTCGACGGTGGCTTCCAGGCCGCCGCCGAGCGGCTGCACCGCTCGCACCCATCCGTGTTCGCAGCCGTCGCCAAGCTGGAGCGCCGACTGGGCCTGGACCTGCTGGATCGCTCGGGCTATCGGGTTCAGCTCACCGAGGCGGGGCGCGCCTTCCACCGCAAGGTGCGCTTCTTGCTGCACGAGGCCGAGGAACTACAGACCTACGCCTCACAGTTGGCGATGGGCGAAGAGGCCGAACTGCGCGTAGTGCTCGGGGATCTGTGCCCACTTCCCCCAGTGCTGGAGATGCTCAGCCGCTTCTTCGCGCAGTGCCCGCAGACACGCCTGCACCTGCAGTTCGAGTCGGTCACCGGCCCCTGGGAGCGACTGCTGGAGGACGAAGCCGACCTCATCGTGCACCGCGTCCCCAAAAGCGACGTGCGAATGGAGTGGATCGACCTCGGCCGCGTCGCGCTGGTGCCCGTCGTGGCGCCCGGATTTCTGCCCTTTCCTCCGGACACCGAGATCACACCGCAGCGGATGCAGACATTCACTCAGTGCGTGGTCCGGGATTCGGCGCGGCATCCCTCCGAACAAGGTCATTTCCTGGTCGACGGCGCGCCCCTGAGCTCCGTTCCGGACCACCTCATGAAGAAGGAACTGATCTTGCACGGTATGGCGTGGGGACACGTTCCGCGGTTCATGATCGAGACCGAGTTGCGTGACGGGAGGCTGCTTCCCATCGCCGGACGCCACTTCCCCGGTGTGGTCGAGGAACTCTCGGCAGCTCGCCGGCGCGACCGACCGCACGGGCCCATCGCCGACCGGCTCTGGGACTTCCTCGCCCGCCAAACACCCCTCCTACGGCCGACACTGGGCCGTGTGCCCAAGGCCAAGCAGGCGACGGAACACCACACGACGGGTACGTAGCCATCGACATCCCGTCGAGGAACGCCGTCTGCATCGCTTTCAGGCCCCGTATCGAGGAACTGCCTGCCACCCGTCATGATCAGGCGGATGCCGAGTGGGCTCCCTGCGTCAACTGGGCCACGAAGAACTGTCGGAATTGTCTTCGTACCCCCGCGCCAGGCCGATCCTCCGCCCTGCGATCGCAGGGCACCGGGCGCCGCCCAGCCCGGCCATATGCCCACACCTGGCCCTAAGCGCTCTACTGGCGGGGCGATGCGTCGGCTTGAACAAGGACTCGTGCCAGGTCAGCGCTCTCGGGAAGGGTGTCGAGCGAGAGGGGCTGCGTGGCGACAGCACCCTCGTGCAGCACGAGGAGTTGGGTGGCGAGGGTGGCCGGGTGCGAGCAGCCCGCTGTGGCGGCGAGTTCCTTGAACAGGTTCAGCAGCCAGAGCTTCTGGTTCGCGGCGATGCGGTAGGCAGGATGTGAGGGGTCCGGGAGTTCCGCCAGCGCGTTGATGAAGGCGCATCCGCGGGTGTTGGTCTCGCTCCAGGTCCGCAGTGCATCGAAGGGAGCGGTGACGGCCTCGGCCGGGGTGTCGGCGGCGTCAACGGCGGCACGAACCAGTGACCGCCAGCGCCGGTCGCGTTCCGTGAGATAGGCCGCCACGAGGTGATCTTTCGAACCGAACTGGTTGTACAGGGTCCGCTTGGTCACGCCTGAGTGCTCGGCGATCAGATCCACACCGACCGCTGTGATGCCGCGGTTGTAGAACAACTCCTCGGCGGCCGTCACGATGCGGTGCCCGGCCGGCGTCATTGGGCGCGTTTCCTGCACGAGGTGCCCCTTCACAGGACGGTGTACGGTGGAAGGTGTTCACAGATCAGTATACCTGGAGGAGGTTCAAGGCGATGGGTATGTCCGATTCCATGCGAGCGGTGCGCATCACCAGGCACGGAGGACCGGAGGTCCTTGAGCTGACGGAGGTCGCCATCCCCGCCGCTCAGGCAGGGGAGGTGCTGGTCCGCGTCAGCGCGGTGGCGCTGAACAACACCGACCTGTGGACCCGGGAGGGCGCCTACGGCCGCCCGGACGACGCGAAGGCACTCTCGGGCTGGCGAGGCCCGATCGACTTCCCGCGCATCCAGGGCGCCGACGTGGCCGGACGGGTCGTGGCCGTCGGGACCGGCGTACGGGAGGACCTCGTAGGGCGCCGAGTGGTCGTCGACCCCGCGATCTACGACACCGAAGGACCGGACGCCAACCCCGTGGGCCTGATGGGGAGCGAACGCGATGGCGGATACGCCGAGTACGTGACGGCACCGGTGAAGCGTGTGCACGACGTGACGGAATCTCCGCTCACGGACGAGCAGCTCGCGACGTTGCCGACCGCCTACGGCACGGCGCTGGGCATGATCGAGCGAGGCCGCCTGCGCAAGGGGGAAACCGCCCTGATCTCGGGAGCGTCCGGCGGCGTCGGCATCGCGCTGGTGCAGATCGCCCGTGCGCGCGGCGCAAGGGTGCTCGCGATCAGCAGCGGGCCCAAGATCGAGGCGGTTCGCGAAGCGGGCGCGCACGAAGTCATCGACCGCGCAGGAGACGCCACCGAGCAAATCCGCGCCGCCGCACCGGAGGGCATCGATGTCGCACTCGACGTCGTGGCCGGCGAACTGGTCGGCGAGGGGCTGCCACTGCTGCGCGAAGGGGGCCGGTGGGTCATCGCCGGCGCGCTCGGTGGATACGGCGTGACCTTTGATGTGCGCCGTCTCTACCTGCACAACGCCCAGGTCATCGGTTCCGCGATGCACACGCCCACGCACTTCGACCTGCTCATGGACCTGGCTCGTCGGGCAGAGGTCCAGCCCGTCATCGCCGCGACCTTTTCGCTGGACCAGGCCGCTCAGGCGCAGGAAGAACTCTCCCGCAGGGGGCACGTGGGAAAGATCGTCATGCGCCCCTGACTTCCGTCCGACGGATCACGGGCGGAGCCATCAGCGGACCGCCGCGACGGTGACAGTGACGGTGTCGTGGAGGACACAGGCCCGCTTGCCGTAGCGAGTGGCGACAGCTCGGGAGCTTTTCATCCGGTTGGCCGTCCGCCCGACCTCGGCGCGGCGTTGGCTCGCATCTGGTAGGCACATTCAACGCCCGCCCCGGGGGCTCCAGGAGCGCAGCGAGCACATGACTCGTGATGGGCGCCCCGCCCCTGCTCCGCGAGTCCGCCTGAACCGTGCCCTCCGCACGAGGCCACGTCGTGCGGAGGCGGGCCGCTATCCAGCCCTCACGCCGCGTCCGCGTCGAACTCGGCGACCATTGGTTCCCACTCCTCACACGACCCAACCCGCGTGCTGAATGCCCATCAGGGCCACCCAGCACGCGGGTTCGTGCCGGAAGGCGTACGAGAATCCGCGAACCCGCGTGCTTCCGACCGCACGGCGCGGAAGATCCGCCGTCTCAAGTCGTCCCCGCAGCATCTACAGCGGCAGTGATGAAGGAGGCGACCAGGCGACGGCGGTCGTCCTGCGACCACGCGAGGACGAGTTCACTGTTGGGGGCATCGGTCACGGGCCGGTAGACGAGGTCGGGGTGCATGGGGCGGGCCAGCGAGCGGGGCAAGATCGCGATGGTGCGTCCCAGTCTGATCATTTGCAGGGCTTCGGCCGCGTCCGTGATCTCGGGCCCCGGCCCGGCCTCGGGTGCTCCGGTCCAGCGCACGCCTTTCCAGCGTGGCAGTGTTTCCTGGGCGAGGTCGGCGAGAGTGACCTCCGAGCGAGCGGCGAGCCGGTGGTCCGGCGGCAGGATCGCGACACGTCCTTCGACCATCAGGGTTTCGTGGTCCAGGCCGGTCATGTCGTCGAACGGCGCGTACAGCAGGGCGACATCAGCGCGGCCATCGCGGACGTAATCGGCGCGGTCGGTGGCTCCGCCGAAGAGGATGTCCACCTGGCGGGCGTCGGGCTGGTCGGCGTAGGCGGCCAGAATGCCGGACAGCAGGTTTGCGTCGCCGCCGGGCTTGATCACCAGGCGCAGGCGGGATTGCTGATCTCCGGCCCGGCGGGCCTTCTCGGCAGCCGCGCTGACAGCGTTCAGTGCGTGCCGGCCATGGTGCAGTAGTGCTTCGCCGGCGGGGGTAAGGGCGACGTGCCTGCTGGAGCGCTCCAGCAGCTTCACTCCGAGCCGGGATTCCAGGCGCCGAATCGCTTTGGACAGGGCCGGCTGCGCGATCGCAAGGCAGGCCGCGGCGCGACCGAAGTGCAGTTCCTCGGCCACGGCGACGAAGTACTCCAGCTCGCGGGTCTCCAGCTCAGCCATGCCCAAAGACTATCGCCTGATCCATTCCCATCAGGCATTGAATGAGAACGGATAGATCTTGGACGGGCGCGAAGAATGCCTGTTCTCTGGAGGCATGATTCACCACACGATGATCGTAGCGTTCGACAATCCGATTCCCGCGAGTGAGCTGGACCAGTACCTCAAGGAGTTCGAGGAGCTCGTGACGGGATCCGGTCTGGTCGAGTCGGTCGCGGCCCGCCATCACATCCGCGTCCCGGGCGACGACCACGCCCCGGTGGCCATCGCCAGCGCCATCCTGCAACTGCGCCTGACCGACCTCGATGCCCTGAACGCGACCTTCACCATGCCTGGGGCAGTCGACCTCATCAAGCGCTGGCAGGGCCGCCACCCGTACAAGGCGATCTGGGGCAACCACGAGCCGCTGGCGTAAGCAGCTACGCCGGCAAGGCCGGTCTGGTCACCGGCCCCGGCAGCGGAATCGGGCGGGCCGCCGCGCTCGAGTTCGCCCGGCGCGGGGGCGCGGGCGCTGTACTCGACCTGGACGAGTACAGCGCCCGCCGGACCGTGGAGCTGATGCAGAACACCGAGTATCCGATCTCGGTTCGGTCCTCACGGCCAGGGCGCCGATGCCCGCTGGGGTACCACGGTGTATTTCGGGTCCTCGGCCGAGGCCACCCCGGCGGCGAAGATCCCGAAGCGGGTGCAGGCCGACCCGGCGAGCAGGGCCAGGCCGCTGACCGCACCGGCCGTCCGGCTATGGCCTGCGAGCAGCGCTCCCCCGGCCGCGCCAGCCGCGGTGAGCAATTTCGCGCTACGCAGCAGGGCTCCGGCCCGGCCGCTGCGCCAGGTCTCGGCCACCATGCCCAGCCGCTGCTCGGCGGCCCTCGTCACTGCCGTTTCCGCTCCCGCGGCCAGCACCGCCGCACAGCGGGCCGGCGCGGACTCGGCAGGGGGCGCCAGAACGAGCGCCATGCCCGAGGCGGCAGCCGTCGCGGACGCGGCGAAGAGATAGGGGAGTTCGCGGTGCGCACCGTGCCAGGCCGGAACTGCGGTGTCCGCCGCGAGGACGGCGGTGTACGAGGCGACGGCCGGCCCGAGCAGGGCTGCCGCAGCGGTCGCCACCGCTCCGACTCCGCGCAGCCTGCCGGTGGCGGCGGTCAGCGCGGCCGCACCCGCGGCGGGCCCGTAGGCGCCGAGCAGCCAGGAGCCGACGCTCATCGGAGAGGTCGGCTTGAAGACCCTCAGCATGTTCGGGAAGCGGCTCGGCATGCCCAGGTCGTTGACCAGCGCGGCGACCGACAGCGACACCGCGCCCAGCGAGGACATCTTGAGCGCGGTCGCGGTGGTGGTGCGTCCGGTCAGGTGTGCGCCCGCGGCGAGCACCGAGCCTGCCCCGGCAAGGCCGCCGAGGAAGAAGTAGCCCGCGATGTCGCGGGCCGCCCAGGAGGGCGGCTTGATGATCGGCCTGCCGTAATACGACTCGAACTCAGCCTGGGGCACCATCAGTTGCTCTGCGCGTCGCCGCCTTTTGCCACTCATCGCGTAACCGCCCTGCGTACGAGGGCGGGCAGAGCCGGCAGGGCGCAGGATGCCGCGATCACCGCCGTGAGAGAGAGGGCGGCAGCTCCCGCGTGCTTCCACATGGACGGCAGGTCCCGGGTGGTGACGACGGGGTCCGGCGGCAGCCCGTACACCTCGGGCTTGTCCAGGAGGAGGAAGAACGCGCCGTCGCCGCCGACTCCGTCGTCCGGTTCGTGCCCGTACAGATGGGCGGACCCCACTCCCGCCTCGTGCAGTTGGTCGACCCTGAGCGCGGCCCGTTCACGGAGTTCGTCCAGCGGTCCGAACTGGATCGATTCGGTCGGGCAGGCCTTGGCGCAGGCTGGTTCCTGTCCCGCGCCGAGCCGGTCATAGCACATCGTGCACTTGAAGGCCCTTCCGTCGTGCGGGCGCTGCTCGATGACTCCGTACGGGCAGGCGGGCACGCAGTATCCGCAGCCGTTGCAGATGTCTTCCTGGACGACGACCGTGCCGAACTCGGTGCGAAAGAGGGAGCCGGTGGGGCAGACGTCCAGGCAGGCGGCGTGCGTGCAGTGCTTGCAGACGTCGGAGGACATCAGCCAGCGCAGCTCCCCGCCGCCTGGTGCTGACTTTTCTTGCGTGAGCGGGAGTTGAGTTCTTCCCTCTGCCTCCGGAGGCGTCTGCTGTTCGATGAATGCCACGTGCCGCCACGTCGAGGCGCCGAGGCCCTGGGTGTTGTCGTAGCTCATCCCGGTCAGGGACAGGCCGTCTTCAGGAATCGCGTTCCACTCCTTGCAGGCCACCTCGCACGCCTTGCAGCCGATACAGACGGAGGTGTCGGTGAAGAAGCCGACCCGGGGCGGCGACTCAGTGTGTCCCGCGTCGCGTGCGGGGTCGGGCTCAGGTCCGCTCAGGAGGTGCCGCTCCGTCATTTCTGTCCCTCCAGACCTGTGTTGGCGTTGATTCCGGCCCGCTGGCGGTACTCCGCGACCAGCGCGGGAAGTGCGGGCCCGCGCGGTCGGCGGCCCGGCCGGATGTCGGCGGTAAGGGCCTTGTCCTCCTGGATGTGGGCGTTGGGATCCAATGCCATGGCGACGAGTTCGTTGGCGGCGTCGCCCTTGGCCACCCCGTTCGGGCCCCAGTGGAAGGGCAGTCCGAGTTGATGGACGGTCCGTCCGTGTACCGTCAGCGGCCTCAGCCGCGCGGTCACCATCACTCGCGCCTCCACCGCGTTGCGGGCCGTGACGATCGTTGCCCACCCCATGTGCTCCAGCTCCCTCTCAGCGGCCAGTTCCGGGGAAACCTCGCAGAAGAACTCCGGCTGCAGTTCGGAGAGGTAGGGCGACCACCGGCTCATCCCGCCCGCCGTGAAGTGCTCGGTGAGCCGGTGGGTGGTGACGATGTACGGATAGACGCCTGCTCCCGGCTCGTCGCCGCTGGGGTGATAGCGGTTGCCCTCCCGGGGGAGCAACTGCCGTACCGGGGAACGGGACACCGCGGGGTAGAGGGCGTTGCGGAAGGGCGAGTCCTGCGGCTCGTAGTGTGTCGGCAGCGGCCCGTCCTCCAGTCCGGCGGGCGCGTACAGCCATCCCTTGCCGTCCGCCTGCATGATGAAGGGGTCGTCCCCGCGCAGGGCGTCGGGCCCCGTCGCGTCCTTGGGAGGCACGTAGTCGGGTGCCCGGTCCGGCACGAAGTCCGGGATGTCGTGCCCGGTCCACTTCGAGGCTTCCGCGTCCCACCACACGTACGCCTTGCGATCACTCCACGGAGTCCCGTCGGGGGCGGCGGAGGCCCGGTTGTAGAGGATGCGACGGTTCGCGGGCCACGCCCACCCCCACTCGGCGGCCACCCAGTCCTGCTCGCCGCCCGGCTTACGGCGGGCGGCCTGGTTGACACCGTCGGCGTACACCCCGCAGTAGATCCAGCAGCCACAGCGGGTCGAGCCGTCGTCCTTCAGTTCGGTGTACGCCGACAAGGGCGCCCCCTCAGGTCCGTGCCCGTTGACCTCGGCGAGTACCGCTTCGGCGATCGGCTCCCTCCGTGGCCCGTCCACCGGATAGTCCCAGGTCAGATCCTGCACGGCCCGGTCCATCGGGTCCACGGACGGGGCCAGCCGCTCCTTGATACGCCGACCGAGGTGGTACATGAACCACAGGTCGCTGCGCGCGTCCCCGGTCGGCTCGACGGCCGCGTAGTGCCACTGCAGGCAGCGGTTGGTGTTGGTGAAGGACCCGGACTTCTCGGTGTGCGACGCGGCCGGGAAGAAGAACACCTCCGTCCCGATCTCCTCCGTCTTCAGCTCCCCGGTCTCGATCTCGGGCCCGTCCTGCCACCAGGTCGCCGACTCGATGAGCGAGAAGTCCCGCACGACGAGCCACTCCAGGTTGGCCATGCCGAGCCTCTGGAGCCGGGTGTTGGCGGAACCCACGGCCGGGTTCTCGCCCATCAGGAAGTAGCCCTTGCACACGCCGTCGAGCTGGGCCAGCACCGTGTCGTAGGTGGCATGCGAGCCGGTCAGGCGTGGGAGGTGGTCGAAGCAGAAGTCGTTCTCGGCGGTGGCCGCGTCGCCGTAGTAGGCCTTCAGCAGGCTCACGAAGTACGCTCGCATATTGCCCCAGAAACCCTTGTCGGTGCGGCTCGCAGCGATGAACGCGTCCAGATCCTCGTGGGCATGGGCGTGCGGCATCGGCAGGTAACCGGGCAGCAGGTTGAACAGGGTCGGGATGTCGCTGGAGCCCTGGATCGAGGCATGGCCGCGCAGCGCCTGGATGCCGCCGCCGGGACGGCCGATGTTTCCCAGGAGCAGTTGGAGAACGCTCGCCGCACGGATGTACTGCGATCCGACCGAGTGCTGCGTCCACCCCACCGCGTACGCGAAGGCGCTGGTCCGCTCGCGGCCCGAGTTCGCCGTGAGGTCCTCGCACACCCGCAGGAACGTCTCACGCGGCACCCCGCAGGTCTCCGCAACCAACTCCGGTGTGTAGCGGGCGTAGTGACGCTTGAGGATCTGGTACACACAGCGCGGGTGCTGGAGCGTCTCGTCGCGCGGGGCGCGATGGTCGGTCTGCGCACCGCCGGAACCGTGCGTCTCCGCCCCGCCGGATTCGCTGACGCGCGCCGTGTACTGCTCGTCCACGTCGCCGGCGGGGGCCTGGACGCGGGCCCCCTCGTACTGCCAACTCGACGCATTGTAATGGGAGTTGCTCTCCTCCAGGCCGGAGAATACGCCGCCCAGATCCTCCGTGTCCCGAAAGTCCTCGCTCACCAGGGTCGCCGCGTTCGTGTAGGCGAGGACATACTCCCGGAAGTCCTTCTGCTCGCTCAGCACGTAGTGGATGATCCCGCCGAGGAAGGCGATGTCGCTGCCGGCCCGGATCGGTACGTGCAGATCGGCCAGGGCGCTGGTGCGGGTGTAGCGCGGGTCGACGTGGATGATGCGTGCGCCGCGCGCCTTGGCCTCCATCACCCACTGGAAGCCGACCGGGTGGGCCTCTGCGAAGTTCGAGCCCTGGATGACGATGCAGTCGGCGTGCTGCAGGTCCTGCATGAAGGTGGTCGCTCCGCCGCGCCCGAAGGAAGTGCCGAGACCGGCGACGGTGGAGCTGTGGCAGACTCGGGCCTGGTTCTCCACCTGTACGACGCCGAGCCCCGTCAGAAGCTTCTTGATCAGGTAGTTCTCCTCGTTGTCCAGGGTCGCTCCGCCCAGGCTGGCGATGCCGAGTGTCCGGGCCGTCCGCACCCCCTCGGCCGACTCCCACTCCCAGGTTCTGCGCCGCGTCTCCACCACCCGTTCGGCCACCATGTCCATGGCTGTCTCCAGGTCGAGGGACTCCCAGTCGGTGGCGTACGGACGCCGGTACAGGACCTGGTGGCGGCGCGCGGCGCCGGTGGTGAGCTGAAGCGTCGCGGCGCCCTTGGGGCAGAGCCGGCCCCGGCTGATGGGCGAGTCCGGGTCCCCTTCGATCTGGACCACCTCACCACCCTCCACGTACACCTGTTGTCCGCAGCCCACCGCGCAGTAGGGACAGACGGACGGAACCACCCGTTCGGCCGTGTCGGTGCGCGGGCGCAGCTGCCGCGTACGCTCGGACATGGCCGCACTGCCGCGGCCCAGCGGATCGGTTCCGGTGAGCTGGCGGTAGACGGGCCATCCGCTGACCCAGGTTCGTACGCCCATTGCGCTTCCTTCCGGCGGGCCCGTCTCTTCGGCATCCGTACACGGCGTTCTCCCAGCCTGACGGGCGGACGCCAAGACGTCGCGCCGAGCCCGCGGGGCCCGGCCGTCCCGATGCGCTGGTGCGCGGCCGAAACAGTGCAGGCGTCCGAGTGCCCAGAGCCCCGTGGACAATGCGTGCCGGTCTCTCCCAGTGCTGTGGGCTCCTATCCGCACGGTCCTGCTTCCGTTCGGCAACCGCAGGACACCTCGCGACCGGCACCGCGACTCCGGCCGGTCGCCACCAGCCGGTGCCGCCTCGAAGGCAGTTGCCGCGGCCCACGCCCCCTCCATCGCCCCTCGGGTGCCTCTGGACTTCCCCTGTTGCCGCGTCCTGTCCGCCTCGGTCCGCAGCGAGGCCGGGGAAGCCGTCAACCGGGCCCCGTGCCGCGCCCCTCCCTGGCCGCACGCAGTGGCTGCCCCTGCCAAAGCGGCGCCTCCGACGGTCTGACGACGGCGCCTGCCGACCGTCCTCACATCTCATGCCGGGCGGGCCTCCGCGGCTGCGGCCACCATGGGTGGATGAACACTGCAGAGCTAATGGCAGACGCGTTCGGACGCGTTCAGGAGCAAGTACACGCCGTTGTCGACAGTCTCTCGCTCGAGGACCTCGCGTTCCGGCCGGATGCCGAGGCGAATTCGATCACCTGGCTGGTGTGGCACCTCACCCGCGTGCAGGACGACCATGTCGCTGACGCGGCGGGCCTGGACCAGGTGTGGACGGCCCAGGGCTGGTCCGACCGGTTCCAGTTGCCACTCGGTGAGCAAGAGACAGGCTACGGACACACAGCCAAGCAGGTGGCATCGGTCCGCGGCATCGCCGCCGACCAGCTGCGCGGCTACTACGACGCCGTCCACGAGCAGACGCTGTCCTTCCTGCACGGGCTCGACGACGCGGCGCTCGACCGCATCGTCGACGATCAATGGACGCCACACGTCACCCTGGGTGTCCGGCTGATCAGCGTCGTCTCCGACGATCTGCAACACACCGGCCAGGCCGCCTACGTACGCGGTCTGCTGCCACGCCGCTGACACACTCCCCCGGCTGTCGAACCGCTGCGCATCCCGCACTGGTGTGGCCGCTTGGCCCGTCGGAGGCGGGTGCAAAGTGGCGGCCGGGCGCGTCCGGTCGCTGTGCACACTGACGGGGCAGGGCCGTGGTTCCGGGCGGGTTTCTCACGCCTGGTCGAGGCGTTCACCGCGCATGACAGCGCCATCAAGGCCTCATCGGCCCGGCCTCCACCGCGGGTGGTCTGGTCCGGCTCGGACCGGGCGGAACAGGTACCGAGGAGCCCGCGCAGCACTATCACCGCTGCTGCCAGGACGATGCTGCCCCAGGACGGCTTGCCGACCAGCCGGAGCAGTAGGGCGGCGGTCAGGAAGTCAAGCAGCACGGCCAGAGCCTGTCGCACGGTGTGCGTCAGGCGCCAGGCCGCTGCTGTCGCGACGAGGCCGAGCGCGGCGATCAGCACAGCGGCTGTCTGCGGCCACTCGCTCATGTCGGCTGTCCCTCGGCGCCGCGCCAAGGCGGTGCGTCGCCTCGTTCGACCTCGACCCGCTCCTGGGCGATCTCCCGTCCCAGGAAGTAGTTCAGCACGGTCCGGATGGCCGCGATAGCTGCCAGCTGGCCGATCTCGGCGAAACTCGGGGCGACTGCCGTACGCAGTACGTCACCCGCCAGCTGGAACTCCAGACCCAGGACGAGGAACCGCCCCAGGCCCATCCTGATCCGATTGAACTCAGCTGCCCTGCGGCGCCCGCGCGCACCCGCCCGGATGAACTTCACGAACGCCCACACCGCACCGATGAAGATGACCAGCGCGCCCGCTGACTCGACCAGCCTGACCAGCAGACCGATCACATCGTGCAGGGTCGGCTCGGGCAGCATGTCCACCAACGGGGTCATTGGTGGAGAGTCTTCCCCGAACACCCAAGACGCAAGGACAAGTTCGAGCCTGACTGCGCCGAGCAGAGCCATCTGGCTTCAGCAACGGTTCGTTGCCGTCTCCAGGCGCACCGGCACAGCCACATGCGGCCGGATGCAGCGGGAAGGCGCCCAGGCCTCCTGACGGACCGAACGAGACTCGGGGCGGTGTCAGGGCGTGGCCCGCATGTGCGTCCGCGCCCATTCCTCGAAGCTGGTGAGCGGGGCGCCGAGGCCCCTGGCCTGCTGCGGGCGCCCCGGCTGTCCCACCACGTTCAGCCACTCGCGCGAGGCGCCCATCTCCGGCATTCCGGCGGCCAGGGGCTTGTTCCTCGGTCATGTCCGGCGCGGACAGTCGCGTACCCGGAGCCCCTCCCCCTACAGGGGCGGACTGGCACCGATGAGGCAGCCGTCGGGGACGAGACAGGCGTCTAGTGCCGCCGTCATCACTGAACGGAACACAGACGGCTCGATTACTTGCAGGGAGGAACCGCGCCGTTGGCCTTCACGTAGCGAGCGGTGACCCACCCCTGGGGCGTCTTGACCTTGTACCAGGTGCGGTTGCCACCGACGGGCTGACCGGCCTTGCGGCAGATCAGGTCGATGGTCTGTCCGCTCCGGTAGGCCCCGGTGATCCGTGAGTTGGAGGTCGGCTGCTGGCGTACGTGCACGCCGGCCTTCGAGATGACCTTGCCCGTAACCGGCTTCGGGGCCGGTGCGAGAACAGTGAGCTTGGCCTTCGCCGTCCACTTTCCACAACCGACTCCCCCGACCACGACCTGGTGAGCACCAGGGGCGGCATTCGCCTTCACCCCTGCTTGGCCCGCGTACACCGGCGGGTTGCCCCTCTTCGCCAGCGCCACTGCCTTGACGAAGGCATCGGAGCGCGCCTGCACCGAACGGCACGTCTTCGGAGCGCCCACGACCTTGATCGTGACCGTGGCCTTCTGCTTGGCCATCGCCGGTGTGACCGTGACCCGCGGCGCTGCCGCCACGCCGGGCGCCGGCACGGTAGGAGCAGCAGCCTGCGCGAGGCCGGTCATCGCCACGGACGCGAGAGCCACCGCCGCACACCCGCTCACGGCATTGCGAACCATCATTGCGTTCTCCTTTGAGGCGGTTGCCAGTTCCGGTCCCGAGCGGAACCCCGAGCTGTGCATCGTGAAGGAAACGTAGGTCCGACACCGGACATATTGAGGCACCCGCCCCACGACGCGCCGTCCGTCACCGAAATGCAGGAGCGTGTGATCAACCGACGGATCGCCTGACCCGAGGTCGAGGTCGGCCCGGTCCGCCCTGCGGCGGGCTCTGTACTACGGGGCGGCCCCCGTGGGTCTCGCAGCCGCAGCAGCAGCCGCACCAGCCCCTACTGTGCTTGCGCCAGCAGCGCACGGCGGACGCCCCTTCTGACTCAAGGCGCTTCGCCCGGGATGGTTCAGGATGGCTCACTTGCTCACACAGCTCGCAACCCGCCGAATGAGGGCAAAGTTTAAGTTGGCCGTGACCCGGCAACCGGAACGGGAATCCCTCAATCGCCACCTCGTTCCCGGAAGGGCCCCGTCATGAGCAAAGACCAGACAAGCACGCTCGATGCCAGCAGCGACCTGTCCCAGGTCTTCGAACTCGCACAGCAGCTGCGCGTGGACTCGGTGCGCGCCAGTACCTCGGCGGGCTCCGGGCATCCCACCTCCAGTCTGTCCGCCGCCGATCTGATGGCCGTGCTGATGACGCGCCACCTCCGCTACGACTGGCAGAACCCGGACCACCGCGCCGCCGACCACATGATCTTCTCCAAGGGGCATGCCTCGCCCCTGCTGTACGCCATGTTCAAAGCGGCCGGCGTCGTCAGCGACAAGGAGCTGATGACCACCTACCGCCGATCCGGCCACCGTCTGCAGGGGCACCCCACTCCGGAACTGCCCTGGGTGGACGTGGCCACCGGCTCGCTGGGCCAGGGCATCGCATACGGCGTCGGGATCGCATTGGCCGGACGGGATCTGGCAAAGCAGCCCTACCGGGTATGGGTCCTGTGCGGAGACAGCGAAATGGCCGAAGGCTCCGTATGGGAAGCCCTCGACAAGGCCGGGCACCATCAGCTGGCCAACTTCATCGCCCTCATCGACGTCAATCGACTGGGCCAGAGCGGCCCCACCGAGCTCGAGTGGGACACCGACACCTACGCCCGGCGTGCCGAGGCATTCGGCTGCCGTGCCCTCGTCGTCGACGGCCACGACCTCGATGCGATTGACCAGGCCCTGACCACCGCCGCCGACGGCCGGGCCCCCACCGTCATCGTCGCCAAAACCGTCAAGGGCCAGGGCGTGAGCGAAGTCGCCGACAAGGAGGGGTGGCACGGCAAGCCCCTGCCCGAGGACCTGGCCGACCGCGCCCTCGTGGAACTGGGCGGGATCCGTGACCTGCGGGTGCGCGGCCCGCGGCCCCCCGACGCCACCCCTGTTCCTGCTCCGGCAGCAGCCGCCGCGGAGCTGCCCCGCTTCGAAGTGGGCGATCAGGTAGCCACCCGGGCCGCGTTCGGTAAGGCACTTACCGCCCTTGGAGCACATCCCGATGTCGTCGCCCTGGACGCCGAGGTCGGCAACTCCACGCACGCCGAAGACTTCAAGAAGGCATACCCCGAGCGCTACTTCCAGACCTACATCGCCGAGCAGCAGATGATCGCCGACGCCGTCGGCATGGCGGTCTGCGGGTATCGCCCCTACGCCACCACCTTCGCCGCGTTCCTGACCCGTGCGCACGACTTCATCCGCATGGCCGCCGTTTCGGAGATCACCATGGCCTTGTGCGGAACGCACAGCGGAGTGGAGATCGGCGCCGACGGCCCCTCCCAGATGGGCGTCGAAGACCTCGCCATGATGCGCGCCGTGCACGGATCCACCGTCCTGTATCCCAGCGACGCCACCTCCGCCGCCGCACTGACCGCGGCCATGGCCGACCTCCACGGCATCTCCTACCTGCGCACCACTCGCGGCGCCTACCCCGTCCTGTACGCCGACGACCAGAGCTTCCCCGTCGGAGGCTCGAAAACCCCTCGCCGCAGCGACGACGACCAGGTCACCCTCATCGGAGCCGGCGTCACACTCCACGAATGCCTCGCCGCCGCCGATGACCTCGCCACCGCAGGCATCCAGGCTCGCGTCATTGATGCCTACTCCATCAAGCCCATCGACACCAGCACCCTCGCCAGTGCCGCACACGACACCGGCGCCTTCGTCGTCGCCGAGGACCATCACCCCGAAGGAGGCCTCGGGGAAGCCGTCCTCTCCGCCCTCACCACCACCCCGGCCCGCCCTGACTTCGCCCACCTTGCCGTCACCAACCTGCCAGGATCCGGCACCACCACCGAACTCCTCGACGCAGCGGGCATCTCCCGCACGCATATCGTGCAAGCAGCTCGCGCCCTCCTCCAACGGTAGTGACGAAGCGGAACGCACCATCACCACCACGGGCCCGCCGCGCGATCGGGCGGGACCGGCGGTGCGTTCGTTCGTCTCAGGTGTCAACAGCGCGGCGGCGCCCGGGAGTGAGGAGGTAGGCGATCGCCATGTCACCGAGTTCGTCCGCGTACCGGCGCCTGGCCGCTTCACCGATCACGGGGTCAGGGCGCACGGAGTTGTGGAAGCAGGCGCCCAGGAGGGCACGGGCCGCGGTGTCCAGCGCCGCCTGCGGCTGGGCGCGCCGGATCTGGTCGGCGTAGGGGGCTGCTGCTTCCAGCAGTAGGCGGTGGATCTCGGTGATGGTGCGGGCCCCGCGATCCAGGGAGTTGGTTCCCCATGTGCGCAGCAGCTCGGGGAAGAGACTGCTGCTGTCAGCGAAGGACTGCAACAGGGCTTGTGCGTAGGCATCCACGACGCCTGTGAGCGAGGGTTCGGCCGTACGCAGTTGCTCGGCCATGTACTCCTCGCGGCGTTCCAGCATCCGTTCGGTGAGGGCGTTGGTCATCGGACGGGCATTGACACAGTTCGGCGACACCGCCGACGGCTTCACCGCCAGTGTGACCGTCTACGTGCCCACGTCCTGCCCGCAGGACGTGCTTGAGCACCACCTGCGACACTACGCGGTCGAGTTCAGGAACTGGATCATCGCCGCTGCGGCGGCCCGCGCCTGAGGCAGTCGGCCAGCCGTCGGGCGGCGTCGGCCCTGAACGGAGCGGTAGCGCCGCTGCCCGCGGAGACCATCCGCGGGAGCACCCGATCGCGCCCGCCCAAGCGCCAATGACCAAGCGACGGCGGGCGTTGTTCCCCCAGCGGTTCCCTCCAGGCCCTCCCCTCCCTCGGCTGCTTGACAGGCCTGTGACGCGAGCGTACGACTGAAAAAGTGGCGACCCGTCACCATCCGTGCACGGCTGCCCTAGGAGGGCACCATGTCACTGGCCACTCCCTATCCCGCTCAACTCGACCTTCAGGGCACCCTGAAGATCGCCCGCTGGCGACCGTTCGTACAGTGGCTCCTCGCCATTCCACACCTGCTGATCGCCTACGTGCTCAGCATGCTGCGTGCGGTGCTGACCTTCGTCGCCTTCTTCACCGTGCTGTTCACCCGGCGCGTCCCCCGTCCGCTCTTCGACGCGATCGCCATGACATTCCGTTACGAGTGGCGTGTCGCGAGCTACGTGCTCTTTCTGCACGAGGAGTATCCGCCGTTCGACTTCCAGACGGCCGCGGACGACGACGGTGCCGATCCGCACACGCTCGTCACGTTCGCTTACCCCGAGCAGATGTCGCGGTGGCGCCCGCTGGTCAAATGGCTTCTCGCCCTCCCCCACTACCTGGTGCTGTTCGCCCTGGGCATCGCGGCGATGGCCGTCGTGACCGTGGGATTCTTCGCCGTCCTGTTCACCGGCGAATATCCGAAAGGGCTCCGCGACATCCTCGTGGGCGTCTACCGCTACAACCTGCGGGTGCAGAGTTACGTCGGTCTGCTCACCGACACGTACCCGCCCTTCAGCCTGCAAGCCGACTGAGAGAACCAGCAGTCGCACTCCCGCTTCGCTCGCGTAGCGCCTTCGACCAGCGGCCATGGCTCCCACAGCGCCCTGGCCAGGGTGGTCAGCCCACCCGCCAGCGCGAGCCGAAAACGGGGGGCGGGCCTACCCAGTCCGGAACTCGTTCTGCGAGCCCCTTGCCGATCAAGGCGCCGCCTGTCATGCCGCCGATGGTCACCAGACATATGGAGGGGGCGAGGTGCGGCACACCGTTGGCTCTCAATTGGCTCTCACCGAGAAGGCCTGCCCAGCGCCCCTGCCGTAAGAACGCCGTGACCGCCCTGAAGTGAAGGGACTCGTCTGCCCGGCATCACGAGCAGCGCCGCCAGCGTGCCCATGCCTCCCTTGGCGGCGAGCAGCACTGCGGGCAGGCGGGCGGCGCCCCACAAGCCGACAGGGACAGCGCAGGCAGAGGCCAACACCAAAGAACCCCATCGCGCATACGTACGCGACGCCAACCGTCCGCCAGCCCTAGCACGCTGATGACACCACCGGACAGCACACCCACTCCACTGCGGGGTCATTCGAACGCCAGTGGATATCGCCCTCGAAGACCTAAACGGGGAGCACTCCCCACTTCATGCTACGGTCACCCGGACGCGTAAACGGGGAGCGATCCCCATTTCTGTCCGGGAGCCGTCCATGCACACACAGCACCCCACCGTTCAACTGGCCAGCCTCACCGACGACTTCACAGCCGACCCCTACTCCGCCTTCACCACACTGCACTCCCGCGGGCCGGTCCACCATGTGCGCTTCCCCACCGGGGACGAGTCGTGGCTGGTGGTCGGGCACGAGGAAGCGCGCGCCGCGTTCGTCGACCCCAGGCTGCGCAATGACGTGCGGCATTCCGCCGACTTCGAGGACGACGGGCTGTACTCCGTGGGCAGCAACATGCTCCAGGTCGATCCGCCCGATCACACCCGCCTGCGGACGCTGGTGGCCCGCGAGTTCACCGCACGTCGCGTCCAGGCGCTGCGGCCACGTGTTCAGGAGGCGGCCGATGCGCTCTTGGACGCCGTGGCCGCCGACGGCCGTGCCGACCTCGTGGCCGCATACGCCTATCCGCTGCCGCTCACCATCATCTGCGAATTGCTCGGCGTGCCCGAAGCAGACCGGGCGTCCTTCCGCGAGTGGTCCACGAAGGTCGTCTCTCTCGACGATGCGGAGCAGTCCGCCCGCGCCTCACAGGAAATGGCCGCCTATCTCGCGGGTCTCGCAGAAGAGAAGCGGCGGCTACCGGACGTGGCGGAGAGCGATTTGCTGCACGCCTTGGTCCGCGCCAACGACGGGGACGGCGGCGACCGGCTCGCCCCGGAGGAACTGCTCGGCATGGCCTTCCTGTTGCTCGTCGCGGGGCACGAGACCACCGTCAACCTCATCGCGAGCGCCGTCCACCTGCTGCTCAGCCATCCCGAGCAGCTCGCCGCCCTCCGCGCCGACCCCGAGTTGCTGCAGGGCGCAGTGGAGGAGACGCTCCGCTTCGAGTCGCCCGCACCTGCGGGAACTTACCGCTACGCCGCCGAACCGATCGACCTCGGCGGCGCCCGGATACCAGCGGGCGCGCGCGTCGTTCTCTCCATCGCCGCCGCGAACCGTGACCCCGCGCGCTTCTCCTCCCCCGAACACTTCGACATCCGCCGCGATCCGGCCGCGACCCGCGCCCATCTCGCCTTCGGGCACGGCCTGCACCACTGCCTGGGCGCCCCGCTGGCGCGCCTGGAGGCGACCTTGGCCCTGCGCATCCTGCTGGACCGCTTCCCCCGCTTGGCCTTCGACGGTGACGGCACACCCCAGTGGCGCACCAGCCTCATGCGGAGTCTGCGAGAGCTGCCGGTGCGCTGGTAGGCACCGGCCAACGACTCCATCAGACCCCCGTACCCACGCCCCCTGCTCTCCGCTCTCCGCTCTCCGCCGCAGGGGGTTCAGGGCATGTCGGTTTGCGGTAGGTCGGTGACCAGTTTCCGGGCGATGCCCTCAAGGGCCGCCAGGTCGGCGGGGGTCAGGCGGTCGACGAAGTGCCGGCGGACCGAGGCGACATGGGCGGGGGCTGCCCCTGTGAGGCTCTCCAGGCCCTGCTCGGTGAGCAGGAGCAGACAGCCCCGGCCGTCGGCGGGATCAGATGCGCGCCGGATGAGGCCGCGCGTTTCCATCCGGGTGGCGTGGCGCGACAGGCGGCTGCGCGACCAGCCCATCTTGGCGGCCTGTTCGTGGAGCGTGCTGGTGTACCCGGGGCGTTCCGAGAGCGTGCTCAGCACCTCGTAGTCGGGCTCGGAAAGACCGGCAGCGGCCAAGTCGCGTGCCGTACCGGTCTGGACAGCGATCACCATGCGGCGGAAAGCCCGCCAGGCGCGCTCCTCTTCGGGGTCGAGCCAGGTTGGGGTGCCGCCCGACGTTGTCGTTGACATGTAATCAAAATAGCAGTTACGTTCATTTCCATGTCAACGACATCGTCTTCGCCACCGACGCGGATCCTTGTCCTGGTGTGCAGCACGCGCCCCGGCGCCCTGGGGCCGGCGATCGGGACATGGCTCACCCAAGCGCTCACCTCCCGGGCAACGCAGCTGCGGGCCGAACTCGTGACCGTCCGCCTGAGCGACCTCGCGCTTCCGTTCCTCGACGAGGAGGAACACCCGTCCTCCGGCATCTACCAGCACGAGCACACCCGGCAGTGGAGCGCGATGGTGAGTGCGGCGGACGGCTTCATCGTCGTCACACCGGAGTACAACTACGGAATGCCGGCGACCTTGAAGAACGCCCTGGACTACCTCGGCAGCGAATGGGCGTGGAAGCCGGTCGGTTTCGTCAGCTACGGCAACACCTCGGCCGGCACCCGAGCCGTCCAACACGCCAAACAGGTAGCGACCACCCTGCGCCTGGTGCCACTGGGCGCCACAGTCGCGATGCGCATCACCGACGCCACGGAACACGGCAAGGTGATCCCGGATCCAGCCCGGGACACCGCAGCCATCGGCGTGCTGGACGAACTCATCCGAGTCGCTCACGCGCTGCGGCCGATACGCGAAGCGGCCCGAGCCGGAGCGACGCCCGGACCGCTGCCCGGGTCCTACGCACGACGGCTGCTCCCGCAGGACGCACCCGAGGTCACCGTGCTGCAACGCTGCTGTTGGGTGGATGAGGCGCTCGCCAACAACACCCTGACCGTGCCGGCCCTGCACGAATCACCCGACCAGGTCCGCGCATGGCTGACGGAGTGGCACACCACCGGCCTGTGGCGTGACGGTCGGCTACTCGCACTGGTTCGAGCACGCCGCATCGGCACCGACTGGCACATAGGCCGCCTCGGTGTGGCACCCGATCTGCGCCGTCAAGGCCTGGCCCGCTGGCTCCTGCACATCGCCGAGCGCGCCACCGCGCCGGAATGCAGTCGCATCATGCTGTCCACCGGCTCCCGCAGCCACCGCAACATCACCTTCTACGAGAGCGCGGGGTATCGCCCGCTCCGGTCCACCGAAAACGACGAAACCATCACCCTCGTCAAGAGTGCCGCCGACCCGCAGTGCGCCACCTCAGCCCAAGGCGGCACAGGGACAAGTGACCTCGCCGCCGGGCGCAATGACGCTCAGGCAGTTCAGGGCGCGGAGCAGGTTGGGGCGACAGCCTTGGCCGACACCCCTCAAGGGAGCGGACAGTGAGCGCGCACGACGACGGGCACACCATCGCGGGATGGGCCGGAGCGCTGGTCGCCACGGCCGGAGCACTGGCCATCGGCGCGGGAATCATCGGCTGGCGCCCTGGACTCTGGCTGGGGCTGGCCGCCCTGGTGGCGTCGGTTCTGCTGACGTGGAGCCTGCACCTGGCGGGCTGGGGCAAGCCGCCAGGGGTGCGCCCTCATGACCAGCGCGCCGTCAGGACACGGGACAGGAGCGCACACGACGGACATGACAAGTGCCTCGCCTGCCGACTGGCCGGGCGCGGCAGGCAGGTGCGCCATGGCCACTCCCGCGATCGGCAGTCTGTTTGACCTGATCGACTCAGGTACCCGGCGGGTCGGCGCGGCGCGCTCAAGGGTGCTGGCCGTCGTGCTGCTCCTCAGGAGTGTCACCCGGTGGCCAGGATCGGCATCCACATGACCCTCAACCACCGCCACAGCCCGGCGACTTGAGCCGGTGCCAGCTCCACCCGTAGCAGCCTCATCAGCATCAGCCCCTCCCGAAAGGACGCCCGCCCAAGCCACATCACGGATCATCAAGATCGCTCAGTCCGTCGGCTCGGGCCCGGGAACGCCGAATCCGCGGACGCCGTGACCTACGTGCATCACACTGGCACGACGATCCGTTGTCGCCGCGGCGGCTGCCCACCCAGAACACCTCGTGGGTGAGCGAGAAAAGGGGAAGACGTGAGTGAGAGCCAGCGTCCGTCAGACGTGTCGGGCAGGCTGAACACCGGAGTCGCGCACAACGCTCGGGTGTGGAATTACTGGATCGGCGGGAAAGACAACTACGAGATCGACAAGCAAGTCGGTGACCAGGTCGTCACGATGTTCCCAGTGATCCGGGACGTGGCCCGCGCCGACCGCCAGTTCCTCGGGCGCACGGTCCGATTCCTGACCGCCGACTGCGGCGTGCGACAGTTCCTGGACATCGGCACCGGACTGCCGACCGTGGACAACACCCACGAGATCGCCCAGCGGATCGCACCCGAGTCCCGGATCGTCTATGTCGACAACGACCCCATCGTGCTTGTCCACGCCCGCAGCCTGCTGACCGGTACGCCTCAGGGAGCCACCGACTACATCGACGCCGACATTCACGACCCGGATGGTGTCGTGGAGGGCGCATCGGCGACCCTCGACCTGGACCAGCCCGTCGCGGTCATGATGCTGGGCATCCTCAACTTCGTTCTCGACACGGGCGAGGCACAGGACATCGTGCACCGAATCATGGCCGCGGTCCCCTCCGGCAGCTATCTCGCGCTGACACACCCCACTACCGATACCGATCTCGGTGGCGAGGGCAATGTCGAGGCCATGAAGTTCTGGAACGAGAACGCCACCCCGCCGATCACTGCCCGCAGCCGCGCGGAGATCAACTCCTTCTTCGACGGCCTGGACTTGGTCGCCCCCGGCCTCGTTTCGTGTGCGCAATGGCGCGTTGAGTCCAACTCCCTCGCCGAACTTCCGCAGTTCGGCGCGGTTGCGTTGAAAACCTGACGGATGCGGGAACCCGCCGTCGTAGAACGTCCGCGCGCACAGGTCTTCGACTTGTGGTGACTCACCGCGGGCAGCCGAGGCCACCGGAGCGCCTATGGACGCGCGGTCTCAACTGTGACGCCACGGGTTCAGGGGCGGGCCGCGGAGACGTTCTGCTCCAGACGGGCGCCCAAGGTGGCGGCGAAGTCCTCGGCGCGGGACAGCTGGATCCGGAGCCTGTCGACCTGCTCGGCAGCGACCTGCTCGTACTCGCGCAGCCGGGCCAGCAGTGTCTCGCGCTCGTCGGCGTCGAGGCCGCCGTCCGCGTCGAGGCGGTCGGTCGCGTCCAGCAGGTCGCGCATCTGGTCGAGAGTGAAGCCGAGCGGCTTCATGCGGCGGACGACCATGAGCCGCTGCACGTCAGTCTCGGTGTAAAGGCGGAATCCGCCCTGGGATCGAGCCGAGGGTGCGACGAGGCCGGTCTCCTCGTAGTGCCGAATCGTGCGCAGGGACAGCTCGGTCCGCGCGGCGACTTCGCCGATCTGCATGTGCCTGTCGTCCACGCGTGTGCTCCTGGCCCTTCTTGTCGCAGCGGGCCGCCTCCCACGCGACCCGCCTATCCCTACTCTAACGTTAGGGTAGAGTTCGCGATGTCGACGGGATTGCCCGCGCTGCCCCTCTATTGCCATACCGGAGCCGTCGCCGCCCCGGCGAAGATCCGATTCTTACAGGAGAGAGCGTGCGCGATCCCATGCTGCCCATCGCCGCCGCCTGCCCGCCCTGACGCTTCGCCCCTGGAAGTGAGTCTGGCCGCGCAGGTCCGCTCCGTCCTCTCTCTCGGCCTCCGGCCTGCCTCCCGCGGCCCCTCCGCGTCCTACCGCGCACCCACGTCCTGCCCGGAACTGGGTGCGCCCGAGCACGACAGGTTCCCCTCGCTTGTCTTCTACGACTGTCTCTCCCGGCGCGCGGCTACGCGGCCTGCGTCCTGACTGGCTGAACAACCCGAAGGTCTGGCGCACTGAGGTGTTGGCCGGCTTGGTCGTCGCCCTCGCGCTGATCCCCGAGGCGATCTCGTTCTCGATCATTGCCGGGGTCGATCCCGCGATCGGCCTGTTCGCCTCTTTCACGATGGCCGTGACCATCTCGATCGTCGGCGGACGACGGGCGATGATCTCCGCCGCGACCGGTGCGGTCGCGCTGGTGATCGCACCTCTGAACCGTGAGCACGGCTTCGGGTATCTGGTCGCGGCCGTGATCCTGGCCGGCGTCTTCCAGATCATCCTTGGGGCGCTCGGTGTCGCGAAGCTGATGCGTTTCGTGCCGCGCTCGGTGATGGTGGGCTTCGTCAACTCTCTCGCGGTCCTGATCTTCATGGCCCAGGTGCCGGAGATGCACGACGTGCCCTGGCCTGTCTACCCGCTGATCGTCGGTGGCCTCGCGCTCATGATGTTCTTCCCGAGGATCACCAAAGTGGTCCCGGCCCCGCTCGTCTCCATCGTCATTCTGACCGTCATCACCGTGGCCGCCGGAATCGCGGTGCCGACCGTCGGCGACAAGGGCGACCTGCCGTCCTCCTTGCCGGTGCCGGGCCTGCCGGACGTGCCGTTCGCTTTGGACACTCTGACCACCATCGCTCCGTACGCGCTCGCGATGGCGCTGGTCGGCCTGATGGAGTCGCTGATGACCGCCAAGCTGGTCGACGACATCACCGACACCCGCTCCTCCAAGACCCGCGAGTCGATCGGCCAGGGCATCGCCAACATAGTCACCGGCTTCCTCGGTGGCATGGGCGGCTGCGCCATGATCGGACAGACGATGATCAACGTGAAGGTCTCCGGTGCCCGTACCCGCCTGTCGACGTTTCTGGCAGGCGCGTTCCTGATGGTGCTGTGCATCGTCTTCGGCTCGGTCGTCTCCGACATCCCGATGGCGGCCCTCGTGGCGGTGATGGTGATGGTGTCGTTCGCGACCTTCGACTGGCACTCCATCGCTCCCAGCACCCTCAAGCGGATGCCAGCCGGTGAGATCACCGTCATGTTCACCACCGTGGCCTGTGTCGTCGCCACGTCCAACCTCGCCATCGGCGTCGTCATCGGCTCGATCACCGCGATGGTCATCTTCGCCAAGCGCGTCGCCCACCTCACAGAAGTCACCGCCATCACCGACCTGGACGGCAGCACCGTGGTGTACTCGGTCACCGGCGAGCTGTTCTTCGCCTCCTCCAACGATCTCGTCGGCCAGTTCAACTACGCAGGCGACCCGGAGAAGGTCGTCATCGACCTGTCCGCCGCGCACGTCTGGGACGCCTCCTCGGTGGCCACGCTGGACGCCATCGAGACCAAGTACGCCCAACGCGGCAAGACGGTCGAGATCATCGGCCTGAACGCCCCCAGCGCCGACCTCCACGGCAAGCTCACCGGCGAACTCACCAGCCACTGACCCCGGCTCCGCACTTGACGCGTTGACGTCGGCGGTGAACGCGTGAGGACGCTGCCTTGAGGATGGTCCACCGAGCCGTCAGCGGAGCAACCTCACCACGGCAGTTCTGATGGAGCACCGCCGTACCTGCCCCCCTGCAGGTCAATCCTGTTGGTACGCGTCTTCGTGTTCGTTGAGGAGGACGTATGAGGGCTCAAGGGCGGCGGCCACGCGCGCTCGGTCCAGCAGCTCGGTGAGTGGCGGCGGGGTCAGCCCGAGACGGTCGAGGAACTCGGCCCGGCGCTCGGGCAGGTCCTCCATGTCGGCCGCCTCACCGAGCTCCTCGTCTTCCTCCTCCCGCAGCGCCAGCAGCATCGCCTCGTCCACGGCACACCCCTGGTCCTCAAGGCTCAGTGCCCGATCCGCGCAGGGCAGCACGGCCAACAGCAGCAGCGCGTCACGGAGGTTGACACCGACGATCCCGGCAGAGCCCTCGGAGTCAGCGAACAGCACGGGCCGGTCCTCGCCGTCGCCGGCCCCGCACAGGAAGTACGTGCCGCCTCCGCCGTCCTTGGCGATCGCCTCCAGCGGCTCGCCCGAGGCGAGGTGCACCGGTTCCACGTGGGTGATCGGCCCATAGCGTGCGACGCCTGTGTCGAAGTCAAAGGGCCACTCGGCGAGTTCCGCGGCCTTCAGGTCGCCGCGGAGCAGGCCGAGCAGCGAGGGCGATGACGTCACGCGGGCAACCGTAGGGCACGGTGACGGCAGGCTCACGACGGGGCCATCCGCCCTCCCACCACCAGCACGCGGTCCCCACGCCTTCTCAGCTCGACGACAAGGCTGCGGACCCGGAACAGATCCCGGTCGTCGCAGGGACACCATCGTCCGCGTGGTGATCGCGACACCGGCGGGAAGCCCCACTGGCGTCACCACGCGTGCGGTCCGTGCACCTCCCCCACGACCAGTCGGCGCGACGTACTCGACGATGCCGCCTGTGATGAGACTCCGCAGCCTCGACACCAAGAGCCCCGCCACCTGGCCTGGATCATGTGCTCCGTCGTACGGCACGGATACGGCCGCGATCGAGGGTGACGACCTGGTCGGCCGCGGCCAGGCCTGAGCGTTCGTGTGTGACCAGGAGCGTGGTCCGCCCCCGGGTGGCGTCGAGGATGTCCGCGAGGACCGCGAGAACCGTGAGGTGCACGGCGGACAGACGGCCGTCGGCGTGGGCGCGCAGCGCGCTCCAGGTGACGGCGGCCAGGGCCGTGCCCTGGAGCAGCAGGAGCACGGCGCCGGCCAGCGAGGTGGTCCGGGCGCGGCGCCGCTCGATGCGGGCGATGCGGGCCGCCGCGTGCCGGGCGCGCCCGGCGGCGCGGCCCCGGGCACCGTAGGCGGCGAGGTCGGCCGCTCCCCGGGTCAGGTCCAGGACGTGTGCGGCGAGTTCGGCCCGTGCCGCCGCCTGCGCCCGGCCGGTGTGCCGGGAGACGGCGAGTACCGCGGCCGGGACGAGCAGGGCGGCCACGGCGAGTGGCAGCGCGAGCAGGAGGCCTGCCTGGGGCAGCAGCATGGTGGCCGTCGTGACGGCGGCGGCGACGACCGTGCCGGCTGCGGCGGTCGGCAGCAGGACCCGCAGCAGCAGGTCCTGGGCGGCATCGACGTCGTCGACGAGGCGGGCCAGCAGGTCTCCGCTGCGAAAGGCGGGCGTGCCCGCGGGCGCTAGCGGCACCAGTGCCTCGTACACCCGGGTGCGGAATCCCGCGACGGCCCGCAGGACACCGTCGTGACCAAGGAGGCGATCGCCGTAGCGCAGGGCTCCGCGGCTCAGCGCCAGGGCGCGGACGGCGACGGTCGCCAGGCTCACCGAGACGATCGGCGGGTGCTGAGCGGCCCGCGTGATCAGCCAGGCCGCGGTGGCCATGAGCGCGGCGGCGGCCAGCTCGCTGCCGGCCGCGGCGAGTGCGGCGGGCAGGAGCCTGCGCCAGTACGGCACGAGGTGGCGGGCGAGGCGCAGGGTGGGACGGGACCCGCTCGGCGGCCGAGCGGGGGGGTGCGGCCGCCGGGCGGGAGCCTCTGCGGCTTTCGGCCGCCGCGTACCTGGTCATGGAGTCAATGGTCCTTCCGCGGATACCAGTTGGGGCGCACCCGAGGGGTCATCGACGCGACCGGAACGCACCGTGACGATCCGGTCCACGTGCGGAAGCAGACTCGTGCGGTGGGCCACCACGATCGCGGTGCGGCCGTGCATGAGGCGCTTCATGGCGCGTGTGACGGCGGCCTCACTTTCAGGGTCCAGGTGCGCGGTCGGCTCGTCGAGCAGCAGCACGGTGGCGTCCTTGAGGAAGGCGCGGGCGATCGCGATGCGTTGGCGCTGGCCCGCGGACAGGCCCGCGCCGTGCTCGCCGAGCAGTGTGTCGTAGCCCTGCGGCAGTGCCTCGATGAGCAAGACCACGCGCATCACGCAAGTAGCCAGGTCGGCATGCCCGTACCGACCAGCAGAAAACAACCGGCTTGTACGTCGGCGAACTCAGCTGCGAATGAGGTCCGCGGTGCCGCCGATGTTCGCGCCGCGTCACCCGGACGGCAACGATCTCTTTCTCATCGAAATCTCGTGAACAGGCGGCATCCCTGATGGACAAGCAGTTCACCGCGACCTTGCAGAAGAGCCCGAACAAGGGCGGCTGGACCTACGTGGTGTGGCCTGAGTCGGCCGAGTTCTTCGGCACCCACGGCTTGGTGAAGGTCCGGGGCACGATCGACGGTCATCCCTTCCAGAGTTCGTTCATGGCCCTGGGAGACGGCACACACAAGCTGCCTGTGAAGGCGGACGTGCGCAAAGCGATCGGCAAGAGGGAAGGGGACACCGTGACCATTCGCCTGGAGGAGCGGCTGGAGGAGCGGCTGGATGCCTGATTCCGGAAACAGACGAGGGAGAAGTGGTTCGGCGGATGCGGTGCTCAGGCCGCGAGGTGGCCACCGGCCGTCAGCTCGACTTCGTCTCCCGTCCGGATGAGCTCCCGGATCAGCCAGGTGCGGTCGTCGATGACGGTGCCGGCACCCGTGGTGTAGCTCAGGACGGTGAGTACGGGGCCCGTCGACTTCGCGGTCACAAGCTCCGCCTGGGTGACCACATCATCGGAAAGGCGCAGTTCCAGTTCGATCGGCCACGGCTCTGTTGCGAAGGCTTGGGGATCGGGGAGCCCCTGGATGCGACAGCGGGCACCCGGGAAAAGATGTGTGTGTCCGCATACGGCCAGGAAGGCATCCGCTTCAGTCGGTTCGATGGAGGGCTGAGGCATGACAGGGCTCCGGAATCCGTGGTGACGATGGGCCTGGGTAGTCTGGCGGCCTGAATGATCGAGCTGCGGCATTCCGCAGCCGCGCTGCTCTGCTGTCACCCGGTCGGCGCCGCGGGAAGTCTGAGACGGCACGAGGGAAAGCCAGGCCCAGAGACACTGCGCGCATATCGTCGCGTCGTTCCCGGCGGATGCGTGGGCGTCGGGATTCGTGCAGTCAGGACACCGCTGTCCTCGCGTCAGCGCAGAGAGGCGTCCTTTCTCCGTCGCTCGTCTCGCCGTGCTGGTCGGCCTCGTTGCCGTCGACACCTGGAACGGATCCGGGGCCTCATCGGCCGGAGTGCCAGCGGGGCGACCGCCGTCCCGCTCTGCGTCGGAGCCGCGGCAGTCACGTCGGGCCTTCGCCCTCCCTGCCCCACCACCAGCCGCCACCACCGCGGTCACACTCCGGATCGGCCGCCGGCTCGCACCCGGTCCAGCACCTGGCCGGCCAACTCCTGCGGGGTCAGCTCGCCGTCCAGGAACACCGTGCCGCCGGGCAGGGTGTCGGCCGCCGCCGTACACAGCGCGATCCTGTCCTTGCACCAGCGCCGAACTTTCTCGTCCTGCTCCGGATTGTCCGGGGTGAAGCTGCGGCCATCGATCCTCTGTTCCAGGATCTCTCGGGAGACCTTGAGGAAGAAGTGGTGGACGCCGATGCCCGCATCCTCCAACGCGCCGAAGATCTCACCGGCATAACCCGGGTTGACCAAGGTCATGGGGACCAGGACGGGGCGGCGGTACTCCTCGACCAGTCCGACCGCCAGGTCGGCGACCTGCCGTCGCCACAGCCGAATATCCTGGAAGTCGCCGGTCGGCACCTCCACGATCTCCCGCAGCACATAGCCCACCACCTCCGGGTCACAGATCAGCGCCTCGGGCCAGCGCGAACGCAACTCGTCCACCAGCGTGCTCTTCCCGCTGCCGAACGCACCGTTCACCCAGACGATCAACGCGGTCCTCCTCGCCACCGTTGCCTTACCCGCGCAACGGGTCCGGCATGTCGGATCAGCATGCCGCGCGGTCTGGGCGGGGACAAATCTCCAGTGCCGGACCAGGCCCGAAAGACCGCTGGGTGCGGCCGAAACCCGCCGCCGGGCGGAGCCAGCCCGCGTTGCGCCTCGCCGCGGCCAGGGAGTAACCCGGACGAGGGATCGACGTTATGAAGCCGTGGGTATCTGGCTGCTCAACAATTTCCGCACTCTCGCGCTTGCCGGGCTGCTCGGTGGCGGCGCCGTACTGGCTGCCGTCGTCGGCCTGCTGGTGCTGCGGCGCAGATTTCCCCACCATGCGAACGGCACGCACAACGAGATGATCGGCGTCGTGCTCGGCATGTACGCCGCGATCTACGGCATCATCCTGGCCTTCGTCGTCGTGGCCGAGTGGGAGGGCCTCAACGAGGCGGAGACCAACGTCGCGCTCGAGGCCAGCCAGACCGCCGAGGTACTGCGTGATGCCCCCGCGTTCCCGAGCGGGCAGGAGCGCCGGGTGACGAACGCCGTCGGGGCGTACGTGCGTGTCGTCGTCGACGAGCAATGGCCGCTGATGCGCGACGGACAGCCCGACCCCAACGTCACCAACCGCGAAGTGACCGCGCTGTACAAGGTGTTCCAGGACTACGAGCCGCGGACCGAGGCCGAGAAGACCTACTACGAGCAGTCCGTCTCGACGCTGGGTGAGATCGCGGGCGCACGCCGAACTCGGCTCTCCGACGCCCAGCAGTCCCTGCCGTCGCTCCTCAACATCCTGGTCTACGGCGGCGCGCTCGTCATGCTCCCCCTGACCTTGCTCTACGGCATCAGGAGCCTGCGCGCGAATTTGATGTTCGTCGTGTCGGTCGCCGCGCTGATCGGCGTGAGTCTGCTGCTGTGCTTGACGCTGGACCATCCGTTCGCGGGCGACCTCGCCGTTTCGCCCGCTCCCTTCAAGGAGGGCGTGCTCGCGCAGTTCTGGCGATGACCTCCCTGGCCAAGATGGCTCTACGAAGCCGTGTGCCGCCGGCACCCTCCCCGAACTCCGCGTCTGGCAACGGGCCTTCAGGAAGGGGTGCATCGGCTCAGGAGCCAGGACAGGGCAGTCAGCTCCGGTCGGCTTGGCAGCCCGGGCCATGTGCGGCGGACACGAGTCCGCCGGATGCCGCGGCCTGCGGCCGGGTGCGTTCCTCCGCGTCCGCGTCGAAGCCGACCGGTTCCCAGCGCTTCACCAGGAGTGCGATCAGACCGAGTACCTGGGCGGCGAGGATGACCCAGTAGACGTGGGTGCCCAGGCCGCTGCTGAGGATGGGGAAGAAGAACAGGGTCAGCGTCGAACCGAGGCGCAGCACCGCCTGGTTGAAGCCGATGCTGACGCCGCGCATCGAGGTGGGGAAGCCCAGCGAGGCGTAGCTCATGATGTGCGCGCCGGGGCCGAAACCCTGGGCGAACATGAACGCGCCGAGCATCAGGATCCCTGCCGTCACCACAGCGGTCCCGCTCGGCTCCCCGATGAGGGCGAGCACGGTGATGGCGACGAACTGGATGGCGAAGCCCAGCGTCATCATCGGCCAGGCGCCACGGGTCGATGCCCAGCGGATGCCGAGCAGTCCGCCGGTCAGGGCGAAGAGGAGGTTCAGGGCAAAGGAGGAGGCAATCGTGGTCAGCGGGCCCTGGGTCATCAGTGTGGCGATGATGATCGGCAGCCCGAACGCGACCGCGTTGTACCCGAAGGTCTCCGCCAGACCGACCGACACCGACTGGATCGTGCGCGTGCGGTACGGAGGGGTGAAGAGCCGTGCGTAGGCGCCGAGGCCGGGCCGGGGCGGGCGGGGCGGCTGCGCGGGCACATCGTCGGCGACGCGTGCGTCCACATCGTACGACTGGCGAAGGATCTTCGCCGCGCCTTCCAGGTCGCCCTGGTCGGCGGCCCAGGTCGGGGACTCGTTCATGTAGCGCCGGCGCAGCAGCAGGACCAGCAGCGCGGGTACAGCTCCGAAGCCGACGGTGAAGCGCCACAGCCAGCCCAGCTGGGCGTCCGGCAGGACAAAGTACAGCAGCATGATCACCAGGTAGCAGCCGCTGGTCGCGCTGTACCAGGCCGGCGACCAGGCAGCCGTGCGTGAGCCCTTGCTGCCCTTGCCGCGCAGCCGGGAGAATTCGGCGAGGAACGCGATCGCGACGGGGATGTCCATGCCCACGCCGATGCCCATCACGAAGCGCGCGGCGATCAGCGTCCACGCGTCCTGCGCCAGCGCGCACACCAGCGCGGTCACGACGAAGAAGAGCATGTTCGCCATGAAGACCCGGTAGCGGCCGATCCTGTCCACCAGCCAGCCGCCGACGAGAGCGCCGACGAGTGATCCCACGCTGATCGAGGCGGTGACCGTGCCGGCCATGGCGGAGCTGAGGCCGAACTGTTTGGTGATGTCGGGAAGCCCGTAGGCGAGGGAACTGAGGTCGTAGGCGTCGAGGAAGATGCCGCCGAGCGCGATGACCACGATCATTTTGGCGTGACTGCCGCGGGCCGTGCCCGAGTTGACCAGATCGGAGACGTCCGCCGCGGAGCGGATCAGTACCGTGCTGGGCGTCGTCGCCGGGGTCGTGCTGGTCGTGCTGCCGGACAAGGGGGAGGTGGAGCTCACGAGCGCCTTCCGGGGTGGTGCGGACGTACCGGCGAATCGTCGCACCGGCCGGAAAACGTCCGTACACACGTCCGCATAATGGTCACCGTCGTCTGCATCATGGACGGCATCACCATCAGCATGCGGTCGACCACCTGGCGTCACCGCCTCAGCAGGCCCCTATCCAACTGGTCGGCCGAGCCACTCAAGCGAAGGACTCGGCCGCGCCACCGCACCTCGTCAAGGTCCCGGGCGGGACGGGACGGACCGTGGTTGGTCCGCCCGCCCCGCCATGTCGTTCATCCGCTACGGAAGGCTGTGCACCTTGGGGCCGACGGCGTTCGACCAGGCGTTACCCGCCGTCGCGTCCCAGTTTGTGGACCACGTCATGGCGCCCCGCAGACTCGGGTACGTCTTCGACGGCTTGAAGGAGCCGCAGCCGGTGCCCCGGGTCAGGCAGTCGAGGGCGTTGTTCACGACCGACGGGGCCACGTAACCGCTGCCCGCGCCGCGTGTCGACGCCGGGACGCCGATGCCGACCTGCGACGGGTCGAGGCCGCCCTCCAGCTGGATGCAGGCGAGTGCGGTCAGGAAGTCCACGCTGCCCTGGCTGTAGACCTTGCCGTCACAGCCCAGCATCGAACCGCTGTTGTAGTACTGCATGTTGACGACCGTGAGGATGTCCTTCACGTTCAGCGCCGTCTGGAAGTACCCACCGGACGTGGACTGCATGTCGATGGTCTGCGGCGCCATCGTGAGCACCAGCTTCGAACCCGCCTTCGCGGAGAGCTGGTGCAGCGCCTTGCTCATGTAGGTGGGGTTGAGGCCGTTCTCCAGGTCGATGTCGACGCCGTCGAACCCGTACTCCTGCATCAGCGCGTAGGCGCTGTTCGCGAAAGCCGCCGCGGAGGCGTCGCTGTTGACCGAGATGGTGCCCTTCTCACCGCCGACCGAGAGGATCACGGACTTGCCCGCGGCGTGCTTCGCGGCGATGTCCGCCTTGAAGTCGGCGGTGGAGGAGTAGCCGACGGCCGGGTCGAGGTTGAAGGTGATCTGGCCCGGCGTGGTGGTGGCGTCGGCGAAGGAGACGGCGATGATGTCGTACTGCGAGGACACGTCCCGCAGCTTCTGCACGGTCGCGCCGTTGTTGAAGTTCTGCCAGTAGCCGGTCAGCGCGTGCTTGGGTACGGTGCCGCCGTCTCCGCCGCCGCCCTTGGCGGTCCGTACGGAGACCGCCGTCGACTTCGCGGACTCACCCGCCGCGTTCGAGGCGCTCACCTGGAAGCTGTAGGTGGTCTCCGGCGTCAGACCGGTGACCGTGGTGGAGGCACCGCTGGCCGAGGCGACCTTCGTGCCGTCGCGGTAGACGGTGTATCCGGTGGCCGTGGACACCGGGGTCCAGGACAGGTCCACCGACGTGGACGTGGTCGTCCCCGCTGCGAGGCCGGTCGGTACGGCCGGTATCTCCACCGGGTCGGTACCGCCGCCCCCGTCGGGACCGAGAACGCTCACGTCGTCCGCGTAGTACGCGCTCTGTCCGTACCAGCCA
The DNA here is from genome assembly GCF_042881845.1 of Streptomyces sp. NPDC058257. Lineage (NCBI taxonomy): Bacteria > Bacillati > Actinomycetota > Actinomycetes > Kitasatosporales > Streptomycetaceae > Streptomyces > Streptomyces sp. NPDC058257. Next base: position 222,305 of record NZ_JBHVXJ010000006.1, on the reverse strand, counting down.
TGGGTGTACACGGTGACCGACGTGGTGTTCGCACCGGTGGTGAAGGTGGTGGAGAGCTGCTGCCAGGACGAGTTGCCCGGCGTCCAGGTCGACACGTCCGTGGTGCCGGTGCCGCGGGCGCCGAGGTAGACATAGCTGCCCTGGACCCAACTGCTGAGCTTGTACGTCGAGTTGGGCTTCACCTTGACGATCTGGGAACACTCGGCGTTGTTCTGGCCCGCCGGGGTGGCCTTGAGCGCTTTCGTGCCGCCGTGCACGGGGGAGGTCACGGCGGCACCGCTGTTCGCGGCGCAGGTCCAGTTGCTCAGGTCCGACTCGAACCCGGCGTTCTTGGCGACGTTGACGTCCGCCGCCTTGACGTCCGCCGACTGCGCAGGCGCGGCGAGCGCGGTGACGGCGAGCACGGCGGCCGCACCGACGGCGATCGCCGCGCCGATTCTCCGGCGAACACCGGGTCTGCCCTTACGTACACGGTCCACGGAATGCCTCCAGGGTGAAGCGAAGGACGAAGGTGAGAGCCGGTGGCCACCGCTACTGTGCGCAAAGCTGGTCCAGACCAATCGAGTTGTCAAGACCTCTGGCGAAACGACCCGCCCACGGAGCACTAGAGGGCCGCACCGCACTGCGCCGCTGAGGGCCATCCCCACACATGCGGGGATGGCCCCGCGAGGCCGCGGACGTACAGCCCTGTGCAGTGGTGTACGGCGGTAACAGAATTCGCCGGAACGCTTCTCCTGGTTCACGCGGGGCTGGTGGGCTGACCGCGCTCAACTCACCTATCACAGGAGGCATGCGTGAATCTCGTCGTCAACGGCGACGCGGAGAGCGGGTCCGGCGGCAGTGCCGATCCCGTCTCGAAGGTCCGCGGCTGGAAGGTCACCCAGGGAGCCCCGGCACTCATCGCCTACAGTCTCGGCGGCGGCTACCCGACCGCGTCGGACCCGGGCCCGGCCCGCCGCGGCAGCCGCTTCTTCTCGGGCGGCGACAGCCCGCGCACCGCGCTGGTGCAGGACATCGACCTGCCCAGGGTCGGTCCGACCGGACGCAGGGCCGTCGACGCGGGCAAGGTCCGCTACACGCTGGCCGGCTGGCTCGGCGGCTTTGCCGGACAGGAGGACGGCGCGCGCCTCTCCGTGGAGTTCCGCGACGCCAAGGGCACCCCGGTCTCCCTCAGCGTCCTCGGCCCCGTCAGCACGGCCGACCGGGAGGGCAGGACAGGTCTCCTGGAGCGTACGGCCCAGGCCGCCGTGCCGCCCACCGCCCGCTCGGCGCGGGTCCTGCTCGTCTTCACGCGCACCGGCGGCGGCACCTCCAACGACGGCTACGCGGACGCCCTTTCCCTCACCCTCAGCGCCACCGGAGACCGCCGATGACCGTCAACCGACGTGACCTGCTCAAGTCCGCCGCGGCCGTCGGCGCGCTCAGCCTCGCCTGGCCGCTCGCCCCGGGCCTCACCCCGGCGCAGGCCCGCGAGGCCGCCGAGAACCTGGGTGCCGAGTACGACCGCGCGCCCTTCACGCTCGGCGTCGCCTCCGGTGATCCGCAGCCGCACTCCGTGGTGCTGTGGACCAGACTCGCCCCCGAACCGTTCGCCGCGGAGCAGAGACTTCCCGAGGTCGTCGAGGTCGAGTGGGTCGTCGCCAAGGACGCCCGGCTGCGCCGCGTCGTCGCCCGGGGCACGGCACCGGCGTCCGCGACGCTCGGCCACAGCGTGCACGTTCCGGTGAGTGGCCTCGCCCCGGGCCGGCACTACTGGTACGCGTTCAAGGCACTCGGAAGGAACAGCCGCGTCGGGCGTACGAAGACGGCGCCGCTCGGCCGCGTCGCCAAGGTCACCTTCGCGGCCGCCAACTGTCAGGCGTTCCACGACGGTTTCTACGCCGCTCATCGCGGCATCGCCCGCGAGAACGTCGACTTCGTCATGCACCTCGGCGACTACATCTACGAGCACGGCCAGGTCGGCGGCGTACCCGAGAAGTACGTGCGGGACCACGACGGCCCGGAGATCCTCACGCTCGCCGACTACCGCAAGCGACACGCCCTGTACAAGGGCGACACATCGCTGCGCGAGGCACACGCCGCCCACCCGTGGTTCCTGACCTGGGACGATCACGAGGTCGTCAATGACTACAGCGGCACCGGCGGCGGCGCCCCGTTCATGCGGCGCCGTGCAGCCGCGTACCAGGCGTGGTTCGAACACATGCCGCACCGCGACTCGTTCGGCGGGTCGGCACTGCCCGATCCGGAGATCCACAGAGTGCGGCGCTGGGGCGACCTGTTGGAGCTCGCCGTCCTCGACCTGCGCTCGTACCGCTCGGCGCAGAATCTCCCCGACGGCACCATCCTGGGCACCGACCAGAAGGCGTGGCTGAGGAGGACCGTCGACCGAGCCCCCGACGCCTGGCACGTATGGGCCAACTCGATCATGCTGAGCCAGCTCCGGGGCCGTCCTGGCGGCTCGTACATGTTCACCGACCAGTGGGACGGCTTCCTCGCCGAGCGCAAGGAGGTCCTCGGGCACGTGCACGACAGCGGCCTGGAGGACCTGGTCGTGATCACCGGCGACTGGCACTCGGCGTTCGTCGACGACATCCGCACCGACTTCGACGAGCCGGAATCGCCATTGCTGGGCACGGAGTTCACCGCGCACTCGGTGACCTCCGGCGCGTACTCCGCGGACTGGAACGCGGCCAACGGCCCCCTGATGGGCAAGGCCAATCCGCATCTGAAGTACTTCGAGGGCAATCGGTACGGCTACGACGTGTACGAGGTGACGCCGGAGCGGTTCAGCGCGCACATGCGGGTCATCGGTGACCGCCGGGACCCGCGCTCGCCCATCAGCACGCTGACGACGTTCCATGTGGACCGGGGCACGGCCGGGTCCTACGAGGACGAGGACACCAAGGGATCGCCCGCCCAGTACCGCAGGGACTGACACTGGGTTTCAGCGTGCCCCGGTCCGGAAATCGGGGCACGCCCGGTGCCGTAGCAACCCTTCGCAGGACGACGCCCCTTTGGTGGTCGCAGTCAGGGGCGTCCCCCTCGGGTGCCGGGAGCAAAGTGGGGGCTCCCCGCACACCCCGGCCGGGCGTGCGTGGACCGCCGGGCTCAAGCCGGACAGGGCGCCGCCGCCGGGCCGGGACAGCTCGGTGGTCAGAGCCACGCCGTCGACGACTCCCCCTGGTCGGCGCGTATGGGCACGATCGACCCATCAGCGTTCACACGATTCGCCTTCGCCTCCATCGGGCGTGGGCGGGGAGGGGAGGGGAGGGGAGGGAGTCGTGTGGAAGAGGCCGTGACGGGGGGCCGTACGGAGGAGGGAGTACGGGGAACACATACGGAGGAGAAGGTGACGAAGGCCGCGACACGTCACCTCAGGAGCCAGACTGAATCTTCATCAGTTTCGCGCTTCGATGAGGTATCCCTGCCTCATGCCCCAGCTCACCGAACTGCTCCCCGTCGAGGCCATCCGCCTCGACGCCCCCGCCCCCGACTGGCAGGGCGCCATCCGTGCCGCCGGGGACCTGCTGGTCGCGAACGGCGTCAGTACGGACGCGTACACCCAGGAGATGCTCCGCACGGTGGAGGAGAACGGGCCGTACATCGTGGTCGCTCCCGGCTTCGCCTTCGCCCACGCGCGGCCGTCGCCCGCCGTGCGTCATACCGGCATGTCCTGGGTGCGTCTTGTCGAGCCCGTACCGTTCGGCCACGACACGAATGACCCGGTCCGCCTAGTCGTCGCCCTGGCCGCGACGGACGCCTCCGCGCACACTCAGGCGATGGGCGCCCTCGCCAGGCTGCTTGCCGACCCGGAGACGGTAGCTGCCCTCGACCAGGCGCCGACCCCCGAATCGGTGCGGCAGATCCTCGTAAGGGCCGAGGAGCCCGATGAACCCGCCGAACCTTCCGAGCCCGCCGAGTCGGCCGAGCCCGCGGCCACCAAGGCCGCAGGCGGCTCCGGCGGCTCCGGCGGCACGCACACGATCCTCACCGTCTGCGGCAACGGCGTCGGAACGAGCCTGTTCCTCAAGTCGACGCTCGACAAAGTGCTCGACCGGTGGAAGTGGTCCCGCTACATCAACACCGAGGCCACCGACACCATCTCCGCCAAGGGCAAGGCCTCGGAGGCCGTCGCCATCCTGACCTCCCGTGAGATCGCCAGAGCTCTGGGCGACGTAGGCGTGCCTGTGCGAGTGATCGAGGACTTCACCAACACCAAGGAAGTGGACGCCGCGCTGCGCGATCTGTACGACGTCTGAGACTCCGGCCTCCTCCCCCACGCCCCGTCCCCGCCGAACCTCCAGGAAATCCCGGGAACCCCATGAACGTCCTCGTCGACATCGCGAAATTCATCGTCAATGAAATCCTCGCCGTCCCCGCCTATCTCATCGGCATCATCACCGCCGTCGGCCTCATCGCCCTGAAGAAGTCGACCGGCCAGGTCGTCGGCGGCGCCATCAAGGCGACGCTCGGCTTCCTCCTGATCGGCGCGGGCGCGACCCTTGTCACCGCCTCGCTCGAACCGCTCGGCAAGATGATCACCGGCTCGACCGGCTCGCACGGCGTCATCCCCACCAATGAGGCCATTGTCGGCATCGCCCAGGCCGAGTACGGCTCGCGTGTGGCGTGGCTGATGATCCTCGGATTCCTCGTCAGTCTGCTCCTGGCGCGCTTCACACCGCTCTCGTACGTGTTTCTGACCGGCCATCACATGCTGTTCATGGCGACTTTGCTGACGATGGTCCTCGCCACGGCAGGGGTCACCTCATGGGTCGTGGTGGTGGCCGGTGGCGTCCTGCTCGGCATCATGCTGGTCGCGATGCCGGCCTTCGCCCACCCCTGGACCAAACGCGTCACGGGCAACAACACCGTCGCCGTAGGGCACTTCGGCACGGCCGGCTACATCGTCTCCGGCGCGACCGGACAGGCCATCGGCAAGAAGAGCCGCTCCACGGAGGAGATGAACCTCCCCGAGGGTCTGCGCTTCCTGCGCGACTCGATGGTGGCGACGGCCCTGTCCATGGTCCTCATCTACATGATCATGGCCATCGTCTTCCTGGCCAAGGTCGGCAGGACGCAGGCATTCCAGGCGTACTCATCGGGGAAGGGGGACCCCGGCTCGACCGGCATCGGCAACTACCTGATGTCCTCACTCGGCCAAGGCCTCCAATTCGGCATCGCCGTCGCCGTCATCCTCTTCGGCGTGCGCACGATCCTCGGTGAACTCGTTCCCGCCTTCCAGGGAATCGCTCAGAAGGTCGTGCCCGGCGCCATCCCCGCCCTGGACGCACCCATCGTCTTCCCCTACGCGCAGAACGCCGTCCTCGTCGGCTTCATCTGCTCCTTCACCGGCGGCCTGGTGACCCTGGGGCTGCTGGCCGGGGTCTTCAACCCCGCGTTCGGCACGGCCCTTGTCCTGCCTGGCCTGGTCCCGCACTTCTTCACCGGTGGCGCGGCGGGCGTCTTCGGCAACGCGACGGGCGGCCGCCGCGGCGCCGCCGTCGGCGCGTTCCTCAACGGCGTCCTGATCACCCTCCTGCCGGCGTTCCTGCTCGGGGTGCTCGGCTCATTCGGCTCGGCCAACACGACGTTCGGGGACGCCGACTTCGGCTGGTTCGGCTTGATCATCGGTAACGCGGCGAAGGCGGGCCCGGCGGCCGGCATCGTCCTCCTGCTACTGATCGGCGTCGCCATCCTCATCGCTGCCATCGCCTGGCAGAAGAAGGTCGTCGACACCGGCTGGGACCCGGGAGCCGCGCGCGACAAGTTCCTGCCTCCAAAGGCGCGGGAGACCCTCGAGGCCCAGGAGACCTCGGCCCCGAACACGACCCGGGAGTACGCGAAGATCGCCCCACCGGCGGGCGCACCGAAGCCGCCTCGGCCAGAAGACTAAGAGGGCGCGCGGATGGGCGTGATGGCGGCACCCAGCCGCCCGACCCGGGCGAAGCGCACCGCGATCCGGCCCGTCAGGCCCGTCAGGCCCGTCAGGCCCGTCAGGCCCGTCAGGCCCTCGAACGTGTCCCGCCAACGGGCGGGTTCTATGCTGTGACCTGCGGCCACCGTCTCTTCGTCAGTCCACACAACTCACGATGATCAACGGTGGCCGCACCCGTCTCCACAACGCGTCAGGGTCGCGCAGCTCCGCCTGCCGTCCTGAGTCAGGAGGACATGTGCAACGTGGTGAAGTCTGGTGGGTCGAGTTCGACGAGCGGCGGCTGGTCGTACTGCTGTCGGCAGACGACGCGTCCAGGATCCGGGCGATGCAGGTCGTCACTCCTGCGGGCGTCGACATCAGCGGTCTGGGCATCGAAGTGCAAGTAGGCGCCATGGAAGGACTGCCCTTTGAAGGCGTGCTGCGGTTCGCGTTCCCGCACCCGGGCTTTACCCCCTGCACGTGGCTGACCACCGTGTCCCAGGACGATCTGATCGAGCGGGCGGGCGTCCTGTCCTCCGCGAAGCTCAGCGCGCTTGAGGACGCCCTCCGTCTCGGTGAACTCGGGTAGGCGGAGAGGCGCCACTCACCATCGAGATTACGATCTACGGCTGGAGTACTAGGCCCCCCGAACAGCGCCCGTCAAGACCACGCGCCTCACCCCGCCGCCCCGCGGCCCCGCCGCCCTCTGCCCTCTGCTCTCTGCCCTCTGGGGCCACCTGGTGCCATCGGTGCGAGTGTGCTGAGGTGCACAGAGCGCCGGAACACCTGCCCCTGGCAATCGGAGAGCGACTTGCGCAGTCTGACCTTCGTCATCGGCACGGGCCGCAGCGGCTCCACCGCGCTGTCCGGCATCCTCAACACCCACCCCGACGTCCTCAGCCTCAACGAATACATGGCCTCCGTAGGGGACGCGGCCTTCCCAGAAGGCCAGGTCTCCGGCGGCGAGTTCTGGGAGGCCCTCTTCCGGCCCACCCCGTACTTCGCGAACATGATCCGCAGCGGGCTCCTGATGCCCGAGTTCCTCTACACGCGCCGCCCGGGGCAGTACACGGCGCAGAGCACCGGCATCCCCGCGCTCTCTCTCATGGTGTTGCCCCACCTCACCGACGACCCCGACGGGCTGCTCGACGAAATCCAGGCGGCGGTCATCGAATGGCCCGACCGCACCGCAGCCGAACACCACGAAGCGCTCTTCGAGTGGCTCGGCGCCCGGTTGGGACGCACCGCCGTCGTGGAGCGCTCCGGTTACTCGACGGGCTGGGCCCAAGGGCTGCGAGCCGCCTTCCCCCACGCGAAGTTCGTGCACCTGTTCCGCGACGGGCCCGACTGTGCCCTGTCCATGAGCCGTCACCCCGGATATCGCGTGATCACCTTGATGCGCGAGATCAAGGAGCGGACGGGCATCGAGAGCTTCGACGACCTGACGGACCAGGATGTACGCTCCCTGCCGCCGGAGCTGGCTCCCCTGCTCAACGAGCGCTTCGACCCCGCCCTCGTACAGGAGCGTGCCTTTCCTCTGCCCCGGTTCGGCGCCCTGTGGTCCGAACTCGTCGCCCAGGGCGCTCGGTTCCTCGACGAACTGCCCGCCGCTCAACGCATGACACTTGCCTACGAGGATCTCCTCGACGCTCCCCAGGAGGAGCTCGCCCGCCTCGCCGCATTCATCGGGGTCGAGCCTTCGCGCCAGTGGCTGGACGGTGCGATCGCCCAGCTCGACGACAGCCGCCGCGGCTCAGCCAGGAAGCAGCTGACAGCCGCCGAACTCAAGGACCTCAGTGCCAGCTGCGCTCCGGGTACCCGGGCCCTGGAGAACAGGCCAAGCTAGACGACCAAGGCATGCCCCCGTCGTCCATGGTGGCCGTGGCCGGGGAAGTCAACAACAACGGACGCCGCGACGCCGCCCGCTCGCCGAGGACCCAGCCCTGATCGCCGGGCCTGCTCCCCACGGCGCTGTGGCCGTGGTCGTCGCAGCCGACGGCTGCGCACTTGGAAGCCCTGAACTCTCCTGCTTTCAGGCGGCGTTCGACCGTGGCCCCACAGCGCGTACCTGCCCGTTCGTACACCACTGCGCCAGGCGCTGGTCCTACGGCCGCAGCCACATCCGCCGTGCACGTGGAGCGAGTCCGACGTATACCATGGTCTTGATCGTTTCCGGCCGCCATCGAGAGTGGTGAGCCGGAGTCGGGCAACGGGGGCCCGGGACAGTGAACCCTGGCCGGTCGCCACTGCAGTTGGAGCACCAGGCCGTTCGTGGCATCGCGCCTTCGCGGCCGGCCCCGGACTCTGCGTCGTGTCTGACCCACGGTGTGCTGTAACCCCGGGACTCAGTGGTCGGCGCGCCCGGGCCGGGACGGGGCCGCGCTGTGAACGGTCGTAATGCGTTCGGGCTGGCCACGGGTCGGCGGGTGCATGGTGTCCGGACACCACGAGTTGTGGTGCCGGTATTTCGAGGAGGCTGCGGCGGCAATGGAGATTCGTTCCACGACCGACGAGGACGTTGATGTCTTCGTCGACACAGTCCATGCCGCGTTCGGGAGCTTCCCGGAAACCCCGGTCGAGGGCAGCGGACTCTGGTGGTCGGCGCTCGAGAAGGACCGCCGCCTGCTCGCCCTGACGGCGGACGGACGCCCCGTCGGCACCGCCGCCGCGTACTCCTTCGAGCTCACGCTGCCCGGTGAGACCCTCGTCCCGGCCTCCGGAGTGACCGCCGTGGGTGTCCTGCCCTCGCACCGGCGTCAGGGCGTGCTCAGCGCGATGATGCGGCATCAGCTCGCCGAGTTGCGGGCCCGCGGGGAGTTCCTCTCCGTGCTGCTGGCCTCCGAGGCCCGGATCTACGGCCGGTTCGGCTACGGACCCGCGACCCGCACGGCGCAGCTGACGGTGCCGCGCCACCAAGCCGCCCTCGCCGTTCCCCGGGCGCGCAAAGCGGCAGACGCCCCGACGACCGGCTCGGTCGAAATGCTGCGGCGTGCCGAGTGCGGCGAGATCCTGGAAGAGGTTTACGACCGGTATCGCCGCACACAGCCCGGCGCGCTGTCCCGGCCGCACCGCTGGTGGGCCTTGCGTGCTGGACAGCCCCCGATCTCGCCGGCGCCGCGCTACGTCGCCGTTCACCGGGACGCCGACGGCGTCCCTGACGGATACGCCAGCTACTCGATCGAGTCCGGCACCTTGACGGTGGACGAGACCATCGCCACCCACGACACCGTTTTCACTGCCCTGGCCCGGTTCGTACTCGGACACGACCTGGTCTCTCAGGTCGTGTTCAAGCACGTCCCGCCCGAGCACCCGCTGCGCTGGCAGTTCGCGGACTTCCGCGCCGGCGAGGTGAGCGGTGACACTGACTGGCTCTGGGTCCGGATCCTGGACGTCCCGGGTGCTCTGACCGCGCGCGGCTGGTTCATGGACGGCGAGCTCGTCCTCGACGTCGAGGACCCGTTCCTCGGCGAGCACGGCCGCTATCTGCTGACCGTCCGAGGCAACAGGGCCGACTGTGTCCCGACGGACCGGGAGCCCGACCTGTCTCTGGACGTGAGAGACCTGGGCTCGGTCTACCTCGGCGGCACCGCCCCGAGCACGCTGGTGCGTGCCGGACACATCCGGGCCCACCACCCGGGCGCGACCGCCCTCGCCGATGCCCTCTTCCGCGCCGAGCAGTCCCCGCACTGCCTGCATTGGTTCTGACCGCGCGCCCGCCGAGCGGGAACTTGGCCCCTGCTCGGCCACACTCCTATCGTGCGGGTCCGCGGCGGCTCCGGCCGATAACTGCCGGTCGCCGCACCGACCCGGGCAACGCCAGCCTTCCCGGCTGGTCTAGCGGCCCGGTCCCACGTTGGTCACGACGAAGTAGCCCGAGTGTCACGACGAAGTTTCCCGAGCTCACCCAACCGTCCTCCGCACCGACCGTCACCCCGGACCGGATTTCCTGGACCCTGACGAAGCTGGACCCTGACGAAGAAAGAGGCACTGCTGCGGAGTACGGAAGCAGGCCCCGGGACCGCGCGTCGCGGTCCCGGGGCCTGCCCCATGCAGTGCCGCGCTGTGGCGGCGTGTGTCAGCTCTGTGCGGTGTCGTCGCTCGCCTGCTCGGCGCCCTGGGCTGCGCCTGTCTTCTCGCGCATCTTGCGCACCAGCTCAGCCTTCTGGTCGGCGGCACCCTGGCGGTCGAGGTTGCGGTGCGGACCGTTGTTCTGCCGTTCGGCGCGGGACAGCTTCTTGCGCTTGCCGCCGCCCATGCCCACGGGGTTGTTGATGTTCTTGCTCACGGGTTCTCCCGGATTGATGTGAAGTGATCTACGGATTCATCGGCGGAGGGGACGGGCGCGGCGTCGTCGAAGGACGTCAGCAGGCGCCCATCACGCCCTCACTCGTAAATCGGCGTCTGGAAGAACATGCCCCAGACGTTACCCGGTTCCATCAGCCCCGCACACCAAATTCTCCCCGCCCCGGGGCCGGCCGGGCCTTCGACAGTGCCCCGGGGGCAGCCGATTCCTTCCCAGAATCCCAGCACCGCCAGGAGCCGGTGGGGCGGGCTAGCGGAGGTGACCGCGGTGACGATCGCTTGAGCGGCGTGGGCCGGGTCGTCGGGGCCGCCGCCGGTGTTCTCGCGGAAGGAGGCCCGCGACGTGGCGGCGTAGACGGCGATTGTGTGGTCGACGAGGGTCTCGTGCGCGGAGAGAGAAGAGGCTCCGGCAGCCGAGCCGTGCGCCGCCGCCTCGGCCCGCGGGTGTGCAACCGGCCCACATCAGCCCGCTGACGCAGTCCTTGCTCAATGCACGACCGGTGTGCGATCTTAAGTTTATTCAGTTCATGGAAACGTTTCCACAAGGAGGTGGGGCGGATGGCCACGATCAAGGATGTCGCCGCACGGGCAGGGGTCGCGCTCGGTACCGCGTCCCGGGTGCTCAGCGGCAGCAGTCAGACCTCGGCCGACTCCCGCTCCCGTGTGCTCGCGGCCGCGGCGGAGCTGGGATACATCGCCAACGGCCCCGCCCGTTCTCTGCGGCGTGCCCGCACCGAGGTGCTGGGGCTGCTCGTATCGGACATCCGCAACCCGTTCTTCTCCGAGCTGGCGCACGCCGCCGAGCAGGAGGCGCGCCACCACGGATACACCGTGCTCCTCGCCAACGCGAACGAGGATGCCGAGCAGGCCGACGCCTACCTTCAGACCTTCGCCTCACAACGCATCGACGGCCTGCTCTTCTCGCCGCAGAGCACCGTCTCGCCGCAGCTCGCGGCGACGCTCGCGTCCGGACTGCCGCTCGTGTTCCTCAACCGCAGGATCGAAGGCGTCGACGCCCCGCTGTACGGCACGGACAACGCGCAGGGCGTGCAGCAGGTGCTCGCCTGGCTACAGCGCCGGGGCCACCGCGACGTCGCCTTCATCGGTGGCCCGGACACGATCTCCACCGGAGCCGAGCGCCGCGCCGCCTACCTCGCCGGGCGCCACGCACACGGCATCAGCACCGACGACAGGCTGATCGATGCCGGTGACTTCCTGGCGGGTGGGGCGGCCGAGGCCATGGGCCGCATCCTCGATCGCGGCTCCCCCTTCACGGCCGTGTTCGGCGCGAACGGTCCGACCACCCTGGGAGCCGTGCGCGCGTTGCGCGAGCGGCTCGGCGCAGAGAAGGCCGCCCGCGTCGAGATCGTCTCCTTCGACGACCTGGACTGGTTCGAGTTCGCCTCGCCGCCCATCAGCGCGGTCCGCAACGTCGCGTCCTCGATCGGCCGACTCGGTGTACGAGGACTCGTCGACCTCATCGCCGGCCGCCCCGCACCCGGACAACGCATCCCCACCACCTTCGCCGACCGGTCCTTGCCGGACATCCGATGAACACCCAGTACGCCGTCGGCACCACCGTCACCGTCCGTCACCAAGGACATCGAAGACACCGAAGAGACCGAAACCCTCAGCCGTCCACCCCACCCCGGCGATGCTCTCGCAGAGCGCTCGGCCAAGACGCTCCTCGCCGGTGCACGCGACGGTGACGCCACCCTGCTCGATCTCCTCGCTCGCGATCCCGGCGTCTTCACTGCTGAGCCTCCCGATGTCACTGCTGAGCCTCCCGATGTCACTGCTGGGTCTCCCGATGGGCGGGACCCCCTTCAGGCCGCGCGGCTGAGCGCCGCGCCGATGCCAGGCGCAGAGCGCGCGATCCCGATCAAGGCCATCGACCGCGCTTACGCGCCCGGTGTGCGGCCGCACATCGCTCCCACACCCGACCGAGCACTGCAACGTCCGCCCCTACCTGGCGAAACCGCAGTGCGCCCTCTCTGAAAGGAACAGCCGATGAAGATAGCCCTCGGCGCGGACCACGCCGGATACGCGCTCAAAGACACCGTCCGCCAGGCCATTGAGGCTCTCGGACATGAGGTGATCGACTGCGGTACCTACAGCGGCGACCCTGTCGACTTCCCGGACATCACGCGCACCACCTGCGAGGTCGTGCTCTCTGGCGCCGCCGATCGAGCCGTGCTCGTCTGCGGCACCGGCCAGGGCGCCGTCATGGCCGCCAACAAACTGCCCGGCGTCCGCTGCGGCCTCGCCCATGAGCCCTACTCCGCGCACCAGGCCGTAGAGCACGACGACGCCAACGCCATCGCCATGGGGGCCTGGCTGGTCCCGCACGCTCTCGTGCCCGACATCATCCGTGAATTCCTCGGTGCCGTCTTCGACGACGACGAGGAAACCCGCCGCCGGGTCGCCAAACTCAACGCGCTCGACACACTGACCCCAGCCCTCTGACAGGTCACCCCCGCACCCCCTGACCGGGTGAGCCTTCTCTTGCGCTGACACCGAACGCCCCGCCCACGCACCACTACGCCGGGCGCTTCCTCGGCATGCCCCAAAACACCCAGCCAAAGGAGCCGGTCGCCCCGCCCGCCACCCCTCATCCTCCTCACTGCGCAGACGCCGGAGCCGATCCGGCGCCCTTTCTAGGAGAACTCCCATGTCCATCAGCGTCCCTGCAGGACGGCGGAGCGTGCTCGGCTCCAAAGACCGCGTCAAGACCGCAATCGCCGCGGCCTTCGGCACGAGCGTCGAGAACTACGACTTCATCGCGTACGGCACCGCCTCCGCGCTCTACTTCGGAGCGGTCTTCTTCCCCGAGAGCGATCGCCTCGTCGGCACCTTGCTCTCGTTCGCCACCCTCGCGGTCGGCTTCGTCATGCGCCCGCTCGGCGGCGCCCTCGGCGGCTACTTCGCCGACAAGTACGGCCGCAAACCCGTCCTCGTCGCGGCGATGATCGTCATGGGCGCCGCCACCTTCCTCATCGGCGTGCTGCCGACCTACGGACAGGTGGGTGTGCTCGCACCGGTCCTGCTCGTGCTCATCCGCATGATCCAGGGCCTCGCGTTCGGCGCCGAGTGGGGCGGGGCGATCACCATGGCCTACGAGCACGCGCCGTGGCACCGCCGCGGCATGTTCGCCGCGATCCCCCAGGCCGGCAATCCTCTGGGCATCGCCCTGGCCAGCGGCGTGTTCGCGTGGAGTTCCACCCTGGAGGGCAACTGGCAGTGGCGGACCCCGTTCCTGCTCAGCGCCGTCATGGTGATCGCCGCACTGATCGCACGCTCCCGACTCTCCGAATCCCCCGAGTTCCAGGAAGCCAAGGCCAGCGGCAACACCGAGAAGAACCCGTTCCTCGCCACACTGGCCGACGACTGGCGCGGCATCCTGCGCGTCATCGCCTTGCGCGTCGTGGAATCCTTCGCCTACTACTCCACCGCCACCTATCTGCTCAGCTACATCACCGAACGCCACCCCGACCTCAGGCCCGTCGCCCTCGGCGCGATCACCGTTGCCAGCATTCTCGCCATCGCGGTCACCTTCCTCGCCGGCGCGCTCACCGACCGCATCGGACGCCGCCCCATCTACATAGCCGCCTGTACGGCGGCGATCCTCTTCGCCTTCCCGATGTATCTGCTCACCAACACGGCCCAACCCGCCCTGGTGGTCACGGTGTTCATCATCGGCATCGGCCTCATCCACGCATCACTCACCGGAACCCAGGGCTCCCTGCTCACCGAGCAGTTCCGCACGGCGACGCGCACCTCGGGAGCCTCGCTCGGCTACCAAGTCGCCGCAGCCATCGGCGGCTTCGCCCCGCTGCTCGCCGCCGCCCTGGTAGGTGCCTACGGCTGGCCAGGCGCCGCACTGCTCTACCTCGCCGCAGCCGTGATCGGCCTCGGCGGCATCCTCGTGACCAAGGAGACCTGGGGCCACCATGAGCGGGAGCGTGTGATCGGCCTCGTAGCAGAGGAAAGGCGCACTCAGACCGCTTCGGAGGCGCCGGCCAGTGGCGCCCCGCCCCTCACCTCCGAATCTCGGTGAGCTCTGTTCTCCCGCTCACCCGTGAGTGCGCCGTGTGCGGCCTTGGTGGCGGTTCAGGCGGTCGAAATGACCGCTTGGGTGACGGCTGTGATCGCCGGGGTGGGGTGGCCGCAGAGGCGTGCCACGAGCACCCGGCGAATCTCGGGGGGTGCGCCGTCGACGCGCAGCACGCTCACCCCGGGCGGCAGCATCGGTGAGAGCCCGGACGGCACCGTGGTCATGCCGAAGCCGCCGGCGACCAACTGGAGCTTGGTCAGCCAGTCGCGCGCGGAGTGGATGACGCACGGCCGTCCGGGCAGGCCGGGCCAGACGCCGAGCAGCGGCTCGGAGTTCGACGACGGGGTGGCGATCCATGCGGCGTCGACCAGTTCGTCGACGTGCACGGTGGTACGTCCGGCGAAGTCTCCGGTCGAAGACACGGCCACGACCAGTTCGGCGTCCGCGACGGTCTCGAGGTGCAGGCGCGGCAACTCGCTGTCGAAGGGCCGGTGGGGCGGGCGGGATGTCAGCACTGCGAGGTCGAGCGAGCCCGCGCGCAGCGACCGGATCAGGGTGGGTGTGGTGCTCTCGCGCGAGGTGACCGTGATCTGCGGGGCGGCCTTCGCGAGGTGTGCGAGTGCGGCGGGCAGGATCGCCGCGCCCGCGCTCGGGACTGCCCCGAGCCGCACCAGTTCGGTCCGCGGGACGGTGCCGGTGAGTTCACGCTCGGCCGCCGCGAGCGAGGCGAGGATCGTGTGGGCATGCCGCAACAGGGTCAAGCCGGAGGCAGTGAGCCGTACCCCGTCCGGGCGGCGTTCGAACAGGGTGGTGCCGGCGCTGTGTTCGAGGGCGGCGGCCTGGCGTGAGACGGCCGACTGCGTGTAGCCGAGTCGGGTGGCCGCCGCGGTGAAGCTGCCGGACTCGGCGATCTGCCGCAAGACCCGCAGTCCCGTACTGGAGATGTCCATGCGACATACGCATACCATAGATGCGAGATCATCGCTTCCCGCATGCTCGTCCCGCTCCTAATGTTGATCTCAAGAGCACGGACAAACACGGAGGTCATCACGTGCGAGCAGCAGTTCTGACGCGGTTCGGCGCCCCACTCGCGGTGCGGGAGGTGCCGGACTCCGAGGCCGGTAGCGGTGAGGTGGTGGTCGAAGTCCTCGCCGCCAGCGTGGCGCCCTACGCGGCCGAAGTCTTCAGCGGCAAACGGAAGTACCCCCTCGTCCCTCCTGTCGTGCCCGGTGTCGGCGGCGTGGGGCGGATCGTCCACGTCGGCCCTGACGCCACCCGGCTGCGGGTCGGCGACCTGGTGTGGTGCGACTCGACGGTGCGCTCGCGGGACGATGCCCTGACGCCCGATATCACGCTCCAGGGCTGGAGTTCGCGCGGCGAGGGCGGCGCGCGGCTCGCCGAGTACATGCACGACGGTGCGTTCGCCGAGCTCATGCGGGTCCCGACGGAGAACGTCTTTCCGCTGCCGGCCGCGGCCGGGGAGGATCCGGCCCGCTGGGCCGCGCTCACCGTGCACACCATCTCCTACGGCGGACTGCTGGCAGGCGGGCTCGCGGCCGGCGAGACCCTGCTCGTCAGCGGGGCCACCGGCAACCTCGGCAGCAGCGCGGTCGCGGTTGCGCTCGCGATGGGAGCGGGCCGCGTGGTCGCCCCGGGCCGCAACCAGGCCGCGCTCGACCTCCTCGCCGACCGGTTCGGTCCGCGTCTGCGCCCGGTCCCGCTGACCGGGGACGAGGCCACCGACCGCGCGGCGATGTCCGCGGCGGCCGACGGCCCGATCGACATGGCGATCGACCTGCTCCCGCCGAGCGCACCCAGTTCGGCCTCGCGCGCGGCGGCCATGACCGTGCGCGAGTACGGCCGCGTCGTCCTCATGGGCGGCGTCGGCATGCTCGGTGGCGACGACCTCGCACTCCCCTACCCATGGATCATGCGCAACTCGATCACCGTGCGCGGGCAGTGGATGTACCCGCGCGCAGCCAATGTCGGCATCATCCGGCTTCTCACCTCGGGCACTCTGGATCTCACCCCCGAACGAGTCCGGTCGTTCAGCCTCGACGCCGTCAACGACGCCATCGCGTACGCAGCCGCGCACGGTGGCCTCTTCGACCGAACCAGCCTCATCCCATCGGCCGGCTGACAAGGCCCGCTGATCCGCACCATCCGCACGACCGTCATTCCTTACGAGCACAGGCGGCCATACTGCTGCTGTTCGACGTGCACGAAGCCAATCGGGGCTCGGCCGGTCACTGCTACCCGGCGAAGCTGCCCGTGTCGACCAGTCCTGGGAGACAGGCGACCTGCAGATCAGGCCGGCCGGGCTTCCGGTGATCGGCAACTTCTACCCGCAAGGAAAGGGCGAGGAGTTCCGCGACGGACTGCTCCGTCACATCGAGGGCAGGGACGAGTCGAAGCCCATGTTCATCGCCGCCGCGATCAACGCCTGGAGCTGGTCACCGAGCGACATCGCGGAGCTGGCCGAACTGCTCGACGCACCCTTCGAGGTGGTCCGCGGTGATGTGTTCTTCGCGTTGATGAATCTGAGCGCGTGAACGTACCGCTTCGGCGGAGGTGAATGACGGTCACGGTGCCGTGCTCCTGTGTGGCACGGCACCCTGGGGCACTATGACTTGGTCAAGGGGCAGTCGGGGTTGGCCAAGTGGAAGTTCTGCGGGGTTTCACCGGGTTTCAGGCTGGGGCGTCGCCGCTCAGGAGCGCTGGCGCGCCGTCAATGCACCCCGTCTCGCCACCCTTGCGCACCGCCATAGCGGCGCACGGACAGTCCGCGAACCTCCGCCGACTCCGCCGACCGCGGCGGCGCGTCTTCTCCTCCTCTGAGTACGAGTACCCCTGCTCTGAGTACGAGTACCCCTGCGGGAGGAGAGCGCGCCGCACGCGGCCGGGCCGGCCCGGGTGCTGCTTTCCGGTAGGCGACAGCGCGCCCGGTGGTGGCGTGCGGGTCAGCGGACCTTCGTCAGCTCGCCCTGGTCCTTCAGGGTGGCGATCCCGTTGGCCCAGAGGCTGTTGACCCGCTGGCGCTCCTGCGCGTTCGGGTAGGCGTTGGTGCAGGACGTACCGGGGCCGCCGCCGGACATCAGCTCGCCGCACGGGCCCGAGTAGTGGTCGGGCAGACCGAGCACGTGACCCGTCTCGTGGGCCGTCACCCGCGTGGAGTTGTACTGCTGGTTCTGCCGGTAGTCCAGGAAGATGTAGCCGTGGCCGTGGCCGTCGGTAGAGGCATACGAGCCGCGCGAGTCGTTGCCCTCGCGGTACTCGAAGTCGGCAGTCGAGCTGGTCTGCTGGAGCTTCACGTTGCTGACGGAAGAGTTCCAGATCTGCGTGCTCTGCGCTATCTGGCTGCCGAAGCTCGGCGCCCGGGTCGTGCGGTAGCGGACGGTGACGACCTGGATGCCGGGCTGCGCCGCCTGCTTCTTCAGCGCCGACTTCATGACGGCGTCGAAGAACTGCCGGTTGGCGGCCTGCTCCTCGGCGGAGCCCGCGTACGCCGACGTGGCGTTCGTGGATACGGGCTTGACCGTGTCGGGCGCGGGCGCCGCGAACGCCGAGGGAGCGACGGCAAGCGAGCCGACGAGGGCGGCAGCGCCCAGGATGGCACGGAGGCTGGTGCGGGATCTCTTCACGGGGGGTGTGTCCCTTCTCAATGTGCGGTGGCCTGGATGGCCGGGGCGGCCGGGAACTCCCGGGCACGAAGGTGCCCGGCATCCCGGGACCGGGGCCCTGCGGGTGCGGGCCTTTGGTCGGGATGAGTATCGGGAAGGCCGGGCTCGTTCGTACCGATACCATTCGGCGATAGCCGCAGAGCATCAACTGGTATGAGCCAAAAGGCAGTTGCCACATCGCACGCCCGGACGTGCGCCTACGGGAAACACTTGATCCGTACCGCTGCGCACGTGGAACTCCACCGCGATGCTCACCCATCAGCGGGGTGAACACGCAGCGGCCATCGCGGCGGGACAGGCGGCGCAGTCCACCGGGCCCGGCTACGAGGCGCACTCCCGCCAGCTCTGCCCCGCGTCCACCGGGCCCGGGAACGAGGCGCACTCCCACCGGCTCTGCCCCGCACAGCCGTACTGAGGGTCTCGTCGCCCGACGGCGCGACGTCGAAGACCACGGCGGCAGGGCGGCAACCTCCGGGGCCACCGCGACGACTACTGCACACGGGACAACGACACCCGGGATTCAACGATGAACAGGGAGCCGACCATGAGC
Source organism: Streptomyces sp. NPDC058257 (assembly GCF_042881845.1). Taxonomy (NCBI): domain Bacteria; kingdom Bacillati; phylum Actinomycetota; class Actinomycetes; order Kitasatosporales; family Streptomycetaceae; genus Streptomyces; species Streptomyces sp. NPDC058257. The sequence continues at coordinate 203,805 of NZ_JBHVXJ010000006.1, read as the reverse complement.
CGAGCACGTACACGAAGACTGCACGCCACGCTGGCCGCGCTGGCCGTCACTGCCGCCAGTGGTGCGGCCTTGACGCTGCCGGAGGCGTCGGCGCAGCCCACGGCCGCGGCAGCGGTCGGCAGCGCCACCGGCTACGCGACGCAGAACGGCGGGACCACCGGCGGCGCGGGCGGCAAGACGGTGCGGGCCACGACGGGCACCGCGATCCACACGGCCCTGTGCAGCCGCGCCGCCGACGACACTCCGATCACCATCGAAGTGGAGGGGACGATCAATCACGCCAACACCGCGAAGGTGTCGGGGGACAGCTGCAACACCGCCGCCGGTGTGATCGAACTCAAGCAGATCAGCAACGTCACGCTCATCGGTGTCGGCAGCGGCGCCGTCTTCGACCAACTGGGCATCCACATACGCGATTCCAGCAACATCATCATCCGGAACGTGACCGTCAAGAACGTCAAGAAGTCGGGCTCCCCCACCTCCAACGGCGGCGACGCCATCGGCATGGAGAGCGACGTCCGCAACGTCTGGGTCGACCACACGACCCTGGAAGCCTCGGGCGGGGAGTCGGAGGGCTACGACGGCCTCTTCGACATGAAGAACAACACGCAGTACGTGACGCTGTCGTACAGCATCCTGCGCAACTCCGGACGCGGCGGCCTCGTCGGGTCCAGCGAGAGCGACGTCTCCAACAGCTACATCACCTATGACCACAACAAGTACGAGAACATCGACTCCCGCACGCCCCTGCTGCGCGGCGGCACGGCCCACATCTACAACAACTACTACACCGGCCTGAACGAGTCCGGCATCAACTCCCGCGCCGGAGCCAAGGCCAGGGTGGACAACAACTACTTCAAGAACTCCAAGGACGTCCTTGGCACCTTCTACACCGACGCGGCCGGCTACTGGCAGGTCAGCGGCAACACCTTCGACACGGTGACCTGGTCCCCCGCCGACGACGAATACAACCCGGCGGGCCCCAACCCGACGTCCAACACCACGGTGAGCATCCCCTACCCCCACTCCCTCGACAGCGCCGCCTGTGTGCCGGACATCGTGGGCAGAACGGCGGGAGCGGGCACGGGCCTCAAGGTGTCGGACGGCACCTGCTAGAGACGCGAGCCGTTCTGGCGGTACGGCGGCGGGACACCGGCGTACCGCCAGAACGGCACCACCACGACAACCGCCCACCCCCGAGGTTCACAACACCGGCACATACGCCATCAGCTTGATCCTTGGCGTCTGGCCTCGTCGCGTTCGTGGAGCGCGCTGCGTCGTTCGACGGTTCTGCCCACGTCCTGGTGGGGGGCGGGGTGACGGTTCTTGGAGCCGGGGGCCCGGGGCCTGGACGGCTGGGTTTGGGCACCCAGCGAACTCATCCCACGGCCCCCTCGTGAACTCCCTGAATTCTTCGCAGAGTTCAGGATCACGAGAAGGCCGCCCTCATACCCTGCTATCACCCCAAGGAGTGACCGCACAACCAGGTCAAAGGGTAAGGATCAAGCTGAGAAGCTGCGCCGCATCCGTGGTCCAAGAAACATCCACGTCAGTTCGTGCGCTAAGCACGTGTCGTAGCTGCCGTGGCTGGGTTCGTGCGGCGAGGGGTACGACAGCCCGAGGCCCGGCCCGGGTGAAGCGGATGACTCCGCCGGACTCCGTGACTGCGGCCCGCTCGAAGGTGGCCAGCTACTTCACGCACATGACGTAGGCGGTCCCGTGCTTGTGCATCATCTCGACCTTCCAGCCGTTCGCGTCAGCGGCTTCGACGGGTGCGCTGGTCTGCACGAAGTCCACCACCGCGCCCGCTCCGGTCACGACGGGGTCAGAGTTGTAGCCTCCGCCGATCGACACCATGCCCTTCGGGCAGGAGGCCACGGACTCGTGCCCGTCGAGCCCCGGCTTGCCGACGACGACCTTGGGCACCGGTGCGCCAGGGGCGCACATGGCGTAGGACTCGGCGGTGCCGTGGTGCAGTTTGACCGCCCAGGTGTTGGGCTTGGGGGCCGACGGTGCGGAGGCGTCCACGGCGTCGACGTTATGCTTGACACCGTTCCTGGAGTTGTGCGACTTGTAGCCGCCGCCGACCAGACCGGTGCCGGCGGGACAGGTCGCGTCCGCCCACTTGCCCTGGTCCGACCACGCCGGAGACTTCACGATCTTCAGGGCCGCGGTCGCAGCTTGCGGCGCGAGGGAGGCGTGGGCGGCCGGGGACACCAGCATCGTGGCGGCGGCACTCAGTGCGGCGGCTGCCGGGATAGCCAGGGCCAGAGCAACGGTTCGGGGGAAAGCGGGCATGGCACAGCTCCGGATAGATCGGCCGCATCTCACGGCATAGGGAATGAGCGGGATGATCTTGTCCCTTCGTCCGGACCAGGCGCCCGACGACATGCCCCGCACCCCCTCTGATGGATGCAGTCGGCAGAGCAGTCGGCGGGGCGCACCCCGGCTTACGCGGCTTCGTAGAGGTGCGCCCGCGCGCTACGCCACTGCACCCACCCCAAGACCGTCAGCCCCTTCGCGTCCGGCAGACCGGCGGGGCGCAGGAGTCCGCGTCTCCAAGCGCGAGGCCCCTCAAGTAGCGGGAGGGCACGCCGCGCCTAGACCAGATGCTGGCCGCTCCAGCATCCGCCGACGTGGACCTACACTGCGGTGCGCCCACCGATGCCCTTCTCAATCAACCAGTCCGGGGGGGCTCACGCCTCTCCGGCCCGTGCCGTCGGCGGTGAGCTCAGAGGGCCTGGTCATCCTCCCCTGTGGCCTTGTCGGGTACCAGGGCGAGGCTGACGATGTGGCGGATGCGGTCGTCCCCGGGGGCTCGTCGCGTAAACCGGGCGACCAGTGCCTCCAGTTCCTCCACCAGCTCGGTGAACTCTTCGGGGGTCGCCCACACCGCTCCCTGCCGGTAGAGGACTCCCTCGCGTGAGGGGTCAGCGTCGTCGCGGGAGAGGTAGCGGTCGAAATCGGCCATCATCGCCCCGGTGAAGACGGTGAAGGCCTGCCGGTGGTCGTCCTTGGTCATTCCGGCGCGGGCTTCCTCGTCGACGAGGGCCTTGTCCTGCCGGACCCGGTAGCTGCGTTCGATCGTCCCGCGTACGGGTCTCTCCTGGACCACTTCCAGGATGCCGGCCTGGGCGAGTGTCGCGACGTGCCGGTACATGCTGGCCGGTGAGACATCCGGGAGACGTTCCCGGAGCTGCGCGGTGGTCAGTTCACCGGCGCCGACCAGGGTCTGGATGATGCGCATCCGGACCGGATGGAGGAGGAGATTCGCGGTTGCCATGATTCACCTTCTCACATCTGATAACATTCTCTCACTTGAGAACGCATGAGCGCGAAACGAAAGAGGCGGGGCCTTGCCCGACATCGACATGACGGTCACCGCGGACAACGGGACCTCGCTGGCCGGCACCCTGACACTGCCCGTCGGCCCCGGCCCGCACCCGGCGGTCCTGCTGCTGCACGGCTCCGGCCCGCTGGACCGTGACGGCAACAGTCAAAAGCTCCCGATGAACCTGGGGCGGCCGGTGGCCGAGGCCCTCGCCGCACGAGGGATCGCCACCCTGCGCTACGACCGTCGCGGCAGCGGCGCCAACCCCGGCGACTGGCGGGCCGCCGGCTTCACCGACAACCGCAAGGACGCCGCCGCGGCCGTGCGCGCTTTGGCGGGCAGGGCCGACGTCCACGCGGACGCGATCGGCGTGATCGGCCACAGTGAGGGCTCGCTGCACGCCATGGCCCTGGCGGCCCGCACGGACGTGCGTGCCGTCGTGATGCTGGCCGGCTTCGCCAACCTGGGCGAGGAGGCCTTCCGCTGGCAGGGCCGCTCGATCGTCGCGAGCATGCCCGCTTTCTTCCGGCTGCTGCGCCGACCGCTGGCGGGACTGGGCAGCCGGGCCCTCGCCCGGGTGAAGAAGACCCGGACGGACGTGGCGCGCGTGGCCGGTGCCAAGGTCAACGCCCGCTGGATGCGCGAGATGCTCGTCCATGACACCCGCGACGACCTCGCCGTCAGCGCTGCCGCGATCCTCGCCGTCACCGGCGACAAGGACCTTCAAGTCAACCCGGACGACTTGAAGGAGATCGCCCGGCTGGTGCCCGGCGGCGCGGAGACCCACCGCATCGACGACCTCACCCACATCCTGCGGCGCGACTCCGGACGCCCCACCCTGAACTCCTACCGCCGCCTGCTGCGCGAGCCGGTCGACCCCGGCCTGCTCGACCTCGTCGCCGAGTGGCTCTCCCGTCACCTGACCGCGGTCGCCGGCGAGGCGCCCGCCGAGGGGCGATCCGCCTCTTCCTGACCTTCCGGTCCTGCCACCTCGGCCGACCCCCGAGCCTCGTCACCCAGGGCGGTGTGCTCTTCCCCGTCGGAAACACACCACGCTGCCGAGCGACCCTGGTGATGAGTTATCGCGCCCGCATCCGTCACACCTACGACAGGACACCACCGGACGGAAGGACTACGTGATGAGTGCCAATACGCGGCCGGGGGAGCAGGGCGTGAGCGGGCCGGGCGACGCCGACGAGCCGGCGTTCTCCGGACTGGCCGAGCGGCACCGGCGGGAACTGCACGTGCACTGCTACCGGATGCTCGGCTCGTTCGAGGACGCCGAGGACACCGTGCAGGAAACATTCCTGCGGGCCTGGCGCCGGCGCGAGACCTTCGAGGGGCGCTCGACGTTCAGGGCCTGGCTCTACCGGATCGCCACCAACGCCTGCCTGGACCTGCTGGCCAAACACCGCCCGCAGCCCGCGACCGGCGGCGAAGTGCTCTGGCTGCAGCCCTACCCCGACCGGCTCCTCGACGAACTGCCCGCCGCCGGCGCCGACGAGCCGGAAACCCTCGCCCTCGCGCGCGAGACCATCGAACTGGCCTACATGGTCGCCCTCCAGCACCTCGCGCCCCGCCCTCGGGCCGTACTGATCCTGCGAGACGTCCTCGGCTGGCCCGCCAAGGACGTCGCCGGCCTCCTCGGCGTCTCCGTCAACTCCGTGAACAGCGCCCTGCAGCGCGCCCGCGCCGGCATGCGCGAACACCTGCCCGCCGAACGGCAGGACTGGACCGGCAGCCAGGAGAACACCGGGACGCGCGAGATCGTGCGCCGCTACACCGACGCCAGCCTGGCCACCGACATCGACACGCTCGCCGCACTGCTGCACGACGACATCCGCTCCTCGATGCCACCCACCCCAGGCCTGCAAGTCGGCCGCGACACGGTCGTCGACTACTGGGCCGAGAGCGGCTTCGACGGCATGGAACACCTGCGCGCCGTCCAGACCTCCGTCAACCGGCAGCCCGCCCTCGCCTTCTACCACCGGCAAGAGCGGGAGGGCGCGTTCCTGCCGCTGACCATCGACGTTCTGCGCATCAGTGGCGGTTCGATCACCGAGATCACCACCTTCCACAACGACCGGTTCGCCCTGCTCGGGCTGCCCGAGAGTCTTCCGGCTGACGGCACCGAGTAGACCGGCGTACACGCCCGCGCCGCACGGTGCGCGTACCTCGGCGATCGCAGTGAAGCGGTGCGACGCGTCCGGCGCAGAGGGACGGACGGTCTCGGGGTGGACGGTGAGGCGGCGCCGGGCGGAGGCTGCACCACCATGTCCCGGATATCCGGAACTGGGCGTCTCGCCCCCGGTGTCGCAAGCATTTCGATACGCGGCGTGACAAGAGTCGCACCTATGTGTGCGATCGGTGACGGACCTACGGGCGTGCGGCCGGTGAACTCGGGCCCTACTGTTCGGTAACCCTCACAAGACGGTGTTTTCGTGCCCCCTGGCGGGAGATCCACTGCGTGCTAGCGTCCCGGGTCGCCGGGGGGCCGACACATCAAGTGAGAGGAATCCCGTGGGTCACATGCACCACATGGCAGGAGGCTGGGCCACTCCGGTCCTGTCGTACGCCATGGCCGTCGTCGGCGCCGCGCTGGGACTGCGCTGCACCGTGCGCGCGCTGGCAGCCGGGGGGCGGTCCAAGAAGAACTGGCTGATCAGCGCCTCCGTCGCCATCGGCGCCGGCATCTGGACCATGCACTTCATCGCGATGCTCGGCTACACCGTCGACGGCACCGCGATCCGCTACGACATCCCGCTGACCCTGCTCAGCCTGGTCGTCGCCATCGCCGTCGTCGGTGCGGGCGTCTTCACCGCCGGCTACGGCAACTCCCGGGTGCGCTCCATCGTGCTCGGCGGCGTCGGCACCGGACTCGGCGTCGCCGCGATGCACTACATCGGCATGGCCGCCGTACAGCTCAACGGCTCGATCTCGTACGACCCCGCGCTCGTCGCGCTCTCCGTTTTCATCGCGATCGCCGCCGCCTCCGCCGCCCTGTGGGCCGCGCTGTCCGTGCGGGGACCGGCTGTCGCGGCCGTCGCCTCGCTCGTGATGGGCCTGGCGGTGAGCAGCATGCACTACACGGGCATGGCCGCCGTCACGGTGGACGTGCACGCCGGCACCGCTCCCCTGCGGGGCGCGAGCGCCACCGCCTTCATCCTGCCGCTCGCCGTGGTGCTCGGCTCCTTCCTCTTCCTGACCTGCGCGTTCGTCGCGCTGTCCCCCACAGCGCGGGAGCGCGCCGAGAGCGAGGCCGCAGCCCGCCCGCTGCACGAGGTCGAACTCCCGCTCGCCTGACCGCAGCCGGGCCGCCCCGGCCCGCACCGTCCCTCTCTCCACCGCGGCAGGCGCTGCGTCACGCACGTGGGCGCCCCGCGTTCCCCGGGCCCGACGCACCGCGCGCGCCCCCACACTCCTGCACCACCAAGGAGCCCCTTCGTCATGCCCGCACGCCCTCTGGTGCCCCAACGCTGGCGCCCCAAATCGATCCGCGCGAAGGTCGTCACCCTGCTGACCGTGCCGGTCCTCTCCCTGATGGCCTTGTGGGGACACGCGGCCGTCACCACCGCCTCCCAGGTCTCGGCCACCGAGCAGCTGCGCCAGGTCGACTCGACCCTGGTGCGGCCCGTCGCACAGTTCACCTCCGCGGTGCAGGACGAGCGTGCCGTAGCCCTCAAGTACCGTGCCACGCCCGGCGGCACCGCTCGCCGCGACTTCGACGCCGCCCAGGCCCGTACGGACAGATCCGTCACGGCACTGCGCGCGGGCATCCGCTCCAGCAGCACCGACCTCGCGGCCCTCGACGCCGCGCTGCCCGGCCGGGTCCGTTCCCTGCTCGCGAGCGCCGGGGCGCTCGGTGAGCGGCGCGAGAGCACCCGTGGCGCCTCCGCCGTGCTCTCCGACTACACAACGGCCGTCGACCGGGCCTTCGCGGTCCGCTCCGGGCTCGCGGGCGCCGACCAGCCCGACCGCGTCTCCGACAGCCGTACCGTGCTCGAACTGGCCCGCTCCCGCGACGCGTTGAGCCGACAGGACGCCGTGCTCGGCGCCGCGCAGGCAAGCGGAACCATGTCCGCGGCCCAGCACCGTACGTTCGTCGGCGACGTCGCCGAGGAGCGTGCCTTCGCCCACGCGGCGGTGTCCGACCTGCGGGCCCAGGACGCCGCCGCCTACCGCGAAGTGCTCGGCTCCCGCGCCGCCGCCGGCCTCGCCGCCGCCCAGGACGACGTCCTCGCCGCCGGACCCTCCGGCGCCGCCACCGCGGTATCCGCGGCGCACTGGCGCTCTGTCGCCGGTCCCACCCTGTCCGGACTCGCCGCCGCCGAGCGTGGCGCGATCGACACGGGCGCCGACGCCAAGCCGTACTCCCTGTCGAATCTGGGCGGTTCCGGCCTCGCCGTGCTCCTCGGCCTGCTCGGTGTGCTCCTCGCGCTCCTGCTCTCCGTACGCATCGGTCGCGGCCTCGTCGACGATCTGACCGGACTGCGCAACTCCGCGTTGGAACTCGCCTCCCATCGGCTCCCGGCCGCCATCCGCCGCATCCACGGCGGCGACGGCCTGGACCTGGAGAAAGAAGCGCCGCTCTCCCACGAACCGGTCCGGGACGAGGTCGGCCAGGTCGGCGCGGCGCTGACCACGGTGCAGCGCGCCGCACTGCGCGCCGTCGCCGGCCGCGCCGCCGTGCTCACGGGTGTCTCCGGCGTGTACGTCAGCCTCGCCCGCCGCAGCCAGCTGTTGCTGCACCGGCAGCTGGAACTTCTCGACACCATGGAGCGCCGCACCGAGAACCCCACGGATCTGGAGGACCTCTTCCGCCTGGACCATCTGACGACGCGGATGCGCCGCCACGCCGAGTCCCTGCTGATCCTCTCCGGCTCCGCTCCCGGCCGCGCCTGGCGCAATCCGGTCCCACTGATCGATGCCGTGCGCGCGGGCATCGCGGAGACCGCGGACATCGAGCGCGTCCAACTGCACGACATCCCCGACCTGCGTCTGGCCGGCACGGCGGTCGCCGACCTCATCCACCTCGTCGCCGAACTCACCGAGAACGCCGCCTCCTACTCGCCGCCGCACACCCCCGTGGTGGTGCGCGGCCAGGAAGTCGGGGCGGGCGCCGTCCTGGAGATCGAGGACCGCGGTCTCGGCATGAGCGACGAGGCGCTCGCCGCGGCCAACGAGAAGATCCAGGCCGCGGACGTCGACCTGCTCGACTCGCGCCAGCTGGGCCTGTTCGTGGTCAACCGCCTCGCCGAGCGCCAGCACCTCGATGTGACCTTGCGCCGCTCCGTCTACGGCGGCATCACCGCCCTCGTCTTCCTCCCGCAGCAGCTCTTGGAGGCCCCGCACCCGGGCCTGCGCCCCCTGCCCGAGCCGGAGCCGCCACGGGCGATGGAGCCCCGCCCCGCACCGGCCCTCCCGCCCGCTCTTGAGCGCATCCCCGCCCAGCGGCACCACCGCCAGGAACCGAAGGCCGCACCCCTGACGGAGCCCCGCCTCCCGCACGGTGAGCAGGCGCCCCGCCAACTCCCCGGCCGCGCCCGGCACGCCGCACCCCAGCAGCCCCAAACCCCGTCCGCCCCCACCGTGCGGCCCGCTCGCGAACCGAACGAGCCGGATGGATCGGACAGTTCAGACACAGGGGAGGGACTGCCGCGCCGGGTGCGCCAGGCCAGCCTCGCCCCCGAACTGCGCAAGGACCTCGCGAAGGACGAGGACGCGAGCGCGAGCCCGCACTCTGCCCAGAGCCCGGCCGTCCGTTCCCCGGAAGCCGCCCGCGCCACGATGGCGTCGCTGCGCTCCGGCCGGCGCCGCGCCTCCGCCACCCGCGACGAAGCGACCGGATCCGGCGCGCCGGGCCCCTCGCCCGACCACCACGCAGCGAACGACGAAGGGTTCACCGACCGATGACGCCGACCTACTCCGTCACCTCCCTGGGCGACCAGAGCGACGACCACGGCGAGAGCGGCATCGACTGGCTCCTCGACGACTTCGTCGACCGCGTCACGGAGGTGCGCTACGCGGTCATGCTGTCCACCGACGGCCTGTGCGTCGGCGCCTCGCACGGGATGGGCCGCGACGAGTCCGAGCGCTTCGCCGCCATCGCCTCCGGCTTCCACTCCCTCGCCAAGGGGGCGGGCCGGCACTTCGACGCGGGCGGCGTCGTCCAGACCATGGTCGAGCTGCAGGGCGGCTTCCTCTTCGTGATCGCCGCCGGGGACGGCTCCTGCATCGCCGTGTTCACCGACGGGCACGCCGACATCGGTCTGGTGGCGTACGAGATGGCCCTGCTGGTCGATCGGGTGCGCGAACATCTCACCGTGCCCCTGCGGACCGACGACACGCCGACGCCGGACGGCGAGGCCTCATGACGGACCAGCCACCCAACCGCCGACGGGACGGTCCGGGCGACCGCTTCGGCGAAGCCTGGACCGACCGGTACGACGACGAGGCAGGACCCCTGGTCAGGCTCTACGCCATGACCGCCGGCCGCGCCCGCACGGACAACGGCGCGGAGCGCGTCGACCTGATGGCGATCGTCCGGCCCACCGCCGCCACCCCGCGCGCCCCGCTCCCGCCCGAGCAGCGCGCGCTGTTGGCCCGGTGCGCCCACGGTCCGCACCCTGTCGCGGACCTCGCGTCGGACTCGGGGCTGCCCCTCGGTGTGGTCCGAGTCCTCCTCGGCGACCTCACGGCGCAGGGCCTGATCCACATCACCCCGCCCGATTCCACCGCCACCGGGAACGAACGTGCCCACGCCCACCTCCTGCGAGAAGTGATCAATGGCCTCCGCGCACTCTGACCGCACGCGGCATTCGGCGTCCGCCGACTTCACCGCGCTCAAGCTCCTGATCGCCGGCGGATTCGGCGTCGGGAAGACCACGCTGGTGGAATCGGTCAGCGAAATCCGTCCCCTGCGTACCGAGGAACCCCTCACCGAAGCCTCGCGCCCGGTGGACAGTCTCAAGGGGGTGGCCACAAAGACCACGACCACGGTCGCCATGGACTTCGGCCGCATCTCCTTGCGGGACAACCTCGCCCTGTACCTGTTCGGCACGCCCGGCCAGGACCGATTCTGGTTCGTCTGGGACGAGCTGGCCACGGGCAGCCTCGGCGCGGTCGTCCTCGCCGACACCCGCCGCCTCGCGGACTGCTTTCCCGCCGTGGACTACTTCGAGAGCCGCGGCATCCCCTTCATCGTCGCGGTGAACTGTTTCGACGGGATCCGCAGCCACGCCCCGGACGCGGTGGCCCGCGCCCTCGACCTCAACCCCGGGACACCCGTCCTGCTCTGCGACGTGCGCGACCGTGAGTCCGGCAAGGAGGTCCTGATCTCCCTGGTCGAGCACGTCCTGAGTCGGGAGCTGGTCACCCGCTGAGCGCCGGACTCCTGGCCCGCGTGACGTGGGCCAGGAGTCCGGCTACGCCGACTGGACCAGGATCCACCCGGACTTGACGAGCCGGTGCGCCCCTTGCTGTTGATGGATGGGGACGGACCGCTGATCCCGTATATGGCGAATCCGCACCGGATTGCCCTGGGGCTTCGAGCCCGCGCGTCTTGAAGGTGTCGGCGCTCGGCGCGGCGGTGGCCGCTCACGCCTCCCGGTGACTGTCCGTCGCCGACGCCGAGTCGCCGGTGCGGAGGCTGGCGGTGTGACTGTCAGCGCGCCTGTCGGACAGTTCGGGCGGGGTCTCCCCCGCGGCCAGGTGCTCAAGTACCTCCGCGAGTTCCCGACAGGCATTGCGCACCGATCGTCGGGTGGCGCGCTGTTCGGCGACCATGGCGGACAACAAGAGCGCCGTCAGCGCGGTGGCACCGTTGAACGCCTGAAGTTTGGTCATGATCTCGATGGCCGAAAGGTTGAGGAAGGCGCCTTGCCGCGTACTCGCCTCGAAGGTGGTCAGCACCGACGCGAACAGCGCGCACAACATGCTCCCCGCAAGCTGGAAGCGCAACGCCACCCAGATGAGCAGCGGGAAGACGAGGAAGAGCAGGCTCAATTCGCCGACCACGGCCACAGGTACGACGATCAAGGTCGCGAGGCCCAGGAACAGCATCTCCTTCCAACGCCTCAGTCGCACTGGGCCGGCGGCTCCCACCAGCACGAGCAGGAGGGGCGTTACCAGCAGGACGCCCATCGCATCGCCCACCCACCAGGCCAGCCACACGGACCAGAACTCCCCCGTGTCCAGTCGGCCGGTCAGCACCTGCAGCCCGACCCCCGCCGTGGCGCTGATCAGCATGGCTCCGAGCCCGCCGAGGAAGACCAGGGCCAGACCATCCCGCACACGTGAGATCCCGACCCGGAATCCGGCCCGTCGCAGCATCAGATAGGCGCAGAGCGGGGCGAGGGTGTTGCCCGCCACGGTGATGAGTGCCGTGAGCTGCGGGGTGGTGAGGGACGCGATGGTGAGGAAGGAGCCTACGGCGATCCCCGGCCAGACCGAGACGCCGTAGACGAGCAGGGCGGCGACGGCGACCCCGGTGGGCGGCCAAATGGGTGTGACGACCACGCCTTCGACGGTGAGCCGGCCCAGCAGGCCCAGACGCCCGGCCACGTAGTAGCAGGCGGCCACGGCCAGTGTCTTGAGGACCACCTCCAAGGACAGCCGGAACCGCCGAGTCACCACCACAGAGCCATCAGACACCGAGCGGACCACTTCGGCCATGCGAGGGCCCAGGACCATGCCCGAGCGCGTCCGTGACCTGCGGGGCCTCCTTCCCTTTCGCCTACGTCTGCGGGGATGCGGTGGACCCCACTGGAGGGCCGCCTCCGTCGTGGCCGACGATGAGGACGGCGGCATCGTCCTCATGCCCCACTGTGTCCGCCAGCCGCATCACACCCCCCACAAGAGCGTCGATCCCAAGACCGGCCGCGGTAGTGATCTCGGCCAGGCTCATCACCCGCCGCAGGCCTTCGTCGAGACTCAGTGACGGCCCCTCCACCACTCCGTCGGTCAGCAGCACGACGACGCCGTCCGTGCTGAGCCGATGGCACACCACGGGGTACTCGGCGCCTTCGAGCACCCCGAGCGGCGGGCCGCACTCACCTTCGTCGATACCGGACCGGCCGTCAGCCGTGGCCCAGATGTGGGGAATGTGGCCGGCCCGAGCGCACTCCAGGACGCCCGTAGCCGGATCAAGCCGAAGGAAAGTACACGTGGCGAAGAGGTCCGCGCCCAGGGAGACCAGGAGATCGTTGGTACGCGTGAGCAGCTCCCCCGGGTCGCCCGTGACGGACGCCAGCGCACGCAGTCCCACACGGACCTGCCCCATGAACGCGGCGGCCTTGATGTTGTGCCCCTGCACGTCACCGATGGACAGGCCGATACGGCCGTCCGGCATGGTGAAGGCGTCGTACCAGTCTCCCCCGACGTTGAGCCCGTGATTGGCGGGCATGTAGCCCACGGCCAGCCGGACGCCCGGAGGCTGCGGAAGGTCATGGGGCAACATGCCGCGCTGCAGCGCCACTGCCAGCTCCACCCGGGAACGCTGCGTCTCCGCGAGCTCCCGGGCCCGGGCAGTCAGCGCCCCGAGCCTGGCAAGCAGCTCGTCACCGTCGTCGGCCGCCTGCGTACGGAACATTGATCGCCCCGGTTCCGCGAGAGCACCCCGCGTTCAGTTCAGCTGTCTTCCGCCACATGCACCACTGGCACAACGTCCTGATCAAGTCTGCCCGCAGATGGCGGGGGTCGCACCCTGTCACGTCTCCCCCGGAAGGCCCACGCCGCTCTCTGAGGTGTCGGTGCGGCCACCGTGCCGCGCGCCAGATGACGTCACAGCCGGGCCCTGCCTATCGCCCTGCGGAACACACCCGCGCCACCAGGGCGGGCAGGGCCTGCCCGAGGGGCAGTTCCACTCGCTGGGTGGCCCAGCGGTCGCCTCGGGTCGGGCCCTGATTGACGATCAGGACCGGCGTGCCGGACTGCGACGCCTGGCGCACGAAGCGCAGCCCGGACATGACGGTGAGGGAGGAGCCGAGCACGAGCAGGACGGCAGCCTCCTCGACGAGGTGCCGACATGCCGCAACCCGCTCCGGGGGCACGTTCTCACCGAAGAAGACGACGTCCGGCTTGAGCACGCCGTTGCCACAGGCCGAACACGCCACCACCCGGAACTCGCGAACCGCCTCGTCGGGCAGTTCCACGTCACCGTCCGGATTGACCCGCGCCGCACGGTAGCGCTCGGCGGCAGCCTCGAACCCCGGATTGGCTTCACGCAGCCGTTGGTCGAGCTCCGAACGGGCGCTGCCTCGGCCACAGGCCAGGCAGACCACCCGGCTCAGGGTCCCGTGGAGGTCGATGACGTCCCGGGCCCCGGCGGACTGCTGCAGCCCGTCGACGTTCTGTGTGATCACACCGGTGACCAGACCTGCTTCGGCCAAGGTGGTGACGGCCCGATGACCGGCGTTCGGACGGGCCCGCGTCATGGCCCGCCACCCCAGCTGACTGCGAGCCCAGTACCGCTGCCGGGCCTGCTCGGCTCCGACGAACTCCTGATACGTCATGGGAGTGTGCCGGCGCAGGGAGCCGTGCTCCCCGCGGTAGTCCGGGATACCTGACTCGGTGGAGAGACCGGCCCCGCTCAGCACCACGACCCCGCCTGCGCGCACCGCCTCGACGACAGCCGTGAGGTCGGTCGAGGCCGGGAGCAGGCCGCCAGAAGGCTCCCAGGTCAGCGTGGGTCGCGTCCGCATACCTGCCAGCTTACGTTTCGGGCGGGCCACGCGTGGCTCGGTGCGGCCTTCTGGCTTCTGCCTGGTGCCTTCTGCCTTATAGCCAGGGACCAGCCCGAACCACCTTCGTGTACGCCGAAGTAGTACGCCTGGACCTGCCCATGACGCTGTTCGTCGGGGGCCCTCACCAGTACCGCGAGGACGTGATCGTATGCCGCCGGTCCGATGTCCTGGTCCTTGAGATCTTTGATCAGTTCCACTTCACTGCCCCCCGGCGGCCACGTACATCCTGGTAGCGGGCTCATTCCTCCGCGTCGCGCACCAGGAGTGCGATCTGTACCCGGTTCTCCACCGTCAGCTTGGCGAACAGGTTGCCTGTGTGTGCCTTGACGGTCGCGATGCTGATGTGCAGCCGCTGGGCGATCTCCGGGTTGCCCAGGCCGTCCGCGATGGCCTCGGCGGTTTCGCGTTCCCGTTCGGTGAGTGTGGACAGCTTCTTCCGCGCGGCGGCGCGGGACGATTCGCGAACGTGAGCGGACTGCGGGCCGGTGGCCGCGGCGATCACCCGCGCGGCGGCCGCCGGGGACAGCACGGGCTCGCCTTCCGCGACGGTCCGCACCGCTTCGAGAATCTGCGCAGGCCGGGTGTCCTTGAGGACGAAGCCGAGTGCTCCGGCGCGCAGCGCGCCGAGAACCAGGTCGTCGGAGTCGAATGTCGTCAGCATGAGCACTCGGGGTGGCACCGCTCGGGTGAGCAGCTCGCTGGTCGCGCTGAGACCGTCGCGTCCGGGCATCCGCACGTCCATCAGGACGACGTCCGGTCGCTGCTCGTCCACCACGGTGATCGCTGCGTCGCCGTCGGCCGCCTCCGCGACGACGGTCAGATCGGGTTCGCCGTCGATGACCAGCCGCAACGCCATGCGCACCAGCTCTTCGTCGTCGACGATGACGACACGCACCGGCTGCCGCTCGCTGTCCACTCAAGTTCTCTTTTCGTGGGTGGGGTTCGGCCAGGGTAGGCGCGCGGTGAGGAGGTAGCCGCGGTCGGGTGTGGGGTGATGGTCGAGTCTTCCGCCCGCGAGGTCCACTCGTTCGGTGAGGCCCAGGAGTCCGAACCCCGATGCCGGTCGTTGCGCGGCACTTGTGGCGGCCGGGGAAGCGGTGGCCGGGAAGTTGCGCACGCTGACGTCGAGTTGGTCACCCTCCGATCCTTCGAGGGTGACGTGGACGGGTGCGCCTGGAGCGTGTTTGGCGGCGTTGGTCAGTCCTTCCTGGACGACCCGGTAGCAGGTGCGACCGACGACGTCGGACGGTGTGCCCTGCACGGTGCTGGTGAACGTGGCGTCCAGGCCGGACGAGCCTGCCTCGGCCACCAGGTCGGGGATCCGGTCCAGGGAGGGTTGTGGTGGTTCCGGGTGGCCCGGGTCTGCCCGGAGCACACCAAGGACGTCCCGTAGTTCTTCCAGGGCTTGGTGGGAGCCCTCGGCGATGCCGCGGACCAGCACGCGGTTCTCCTCGGCGCTGAGGCCACTTCGGTGATCGAGCACTCCGGCCTGCATGGCAACCAGGGAGATCCGGTGCGCGAGCACGTCGTGCATCTCGCGGGCGATCCGGTTGCGTTCCTGGGCCCGAGTCTGCGCCGCTCGTGCGGTCTGTTCCCGTTCGGCGCTCTCCGCCCGGTCCCGCAAGGACCGTACTTCGACACGGCGCGCGCCGATGGCCATGCCCACGGCCACCGCGATGCCCGCCGTCAGTGCGGGCATCGTGAGCTGGATCCACCACGTACCGGGTGGGCTCTGGACCGGGTAGACCTCGACAGCGAACTGCGCCGCGGTCACGTAGGCCAGCACGACGACCGCGATCTCCACCGGTCGGCGGCGGGTGGAGATCGAGCCGAGGGCCACCAGCGCGGCGCCGGCGGCCAGTGCCGAGGCCGTCGAAGCGATCGCGACCGCCATGGCGACGGCGAGCGGGAAACGCCGCCGCCACACGAGCGCCGTCAGGCAGCCGAGAGCGACCAGCGGATCCCCGATGTGGAACCAGGCGCCCGTCTCATCTCCCTGCCAGTGCAGCAGCACACCGGTGTAGAGCCAGGCCGGGATGCCCACTGCTACGGCTGCCGCCGGCCGCCAGGTCTGCTGCCACCACCCGAGCCGTGGCGCCGCGTCGTACATGTTCACCCAGCCATTGTCTCCACCCTGTGTGGCCGGGGAGTCAGACCAGGGGCTGATCCGCCCTGGACCAGAGTCCAATGACCGCCTCGCCCGGGGTCGAAGACGTCGCGGGCCGCCGGGTTGATGTGCCGTACGTGCCGCACGGACAGACTCGTTCACGTGCCGGGACAGCGGGACGTGAAAACGGGACACGAACGGGATTCGAGACGGAGAGAAGAGAAACGATGAGCAAGGCCGGGTTCAAGGCCGGTCTCACTGCCCTTGAGGCGGTCGGGATGGCGATGACGGCCCTGGCCTCCCAAACGGTGATCCGCGGTCTGCTCGACCAGGACACAGAACTGCTGTGGGGGGCCTTCGACCGGGTCCCCGGCGGTCGCACGGGCCAGCTGGTCCTCCTCGGATTCATCGCGCTCGTCGCAGCGGCGTCCGGTGGCTGGGCACACACCCGCCGGGAAACGGCCTGACGCGATCCGGGACGACGGACTCGCTCCCGATACGGGCGTTCGGGCAGTGTCCCGGCACCTCCCCTACACACTCCTTCAGGAGGACATCAGATGCGCAGATCCCTGTCCCTCGCCCTCGCCACCACCACGATGGCGGCAGTGACCGCTGTGCCGGCCGTGTCATCGGCGGCGACGCCGGACACCGTACGCTGGGGCCCTTGTCCGCAGGACGTCGCCGCACCCCGTCTCGAATGTTCGACGCTCCAAGTCCCCCTGGACTACCGGGATCCGGACGGCCGGCAGATAGAGATCGCGATCTCTCGGCTCGCCGTCGAGAAGCCCTCGCAGCGCCGCGACGTACTGCTGACCGATCCGGGTGGCCCCGGCGGCGCGGGACTCGACTACCCGGCCGTCCTCGCCCGCTCAGGGCTGCCGCGGAAGGTGCTCGACTCCTACGACGTGGTCGGCTTCGACCCGCGCGGGGTCGGCCGCAGCACACCGGTGACCTGCGATCTGACGTCCGAGCAGCAGGCACGCGGCAATTTCGCTCCGTACGCGCACACCGATGCCGATGTCGCGCGTGAGGCGGGGAACGCGCGGACCATCGCCGAGCAGTGCGCCACCTCGCGGACGGCGTGGATGCTGCCCCACACCACCACGGCGAACACGGCGCGGGACATGGACCGGATCCGGGCGGCGCTCGGCGCACCGAAGATGTCGTACCTCGGACATTCCTACGGCACCTACCTCGGTGCGGTGTACACGACGATGTTCCCCAAGCGCAGCGACCGGGTCGTGCTCGACAGCAATCTGGGCCCGGGTGGTTACGACGTCACGGCCATGCGGCGGTTCGCCCGTGGAATGGACGACCGGTTCCCGGACTTCGCGACGTTCGCTGCCGCGCGCCCCGAGTACGGTCTGGGCACCACACCGCGGCAGGTGACCGCGAAGTTCTTCGATCTCGCGGAGCGGTTGGACGCGAAGCCGGTCCGGGGAATCGACGGGACGCTGTTCCGCGGGTTCACGTTCGACCGTCTCTACTCCGATGCGCTCATGCCTCAGATCGCCGAGTTCTGGCAGGCGCTCGACACGGACAAGCCGCTGCCGCCCGTGCCGCCGCTGCCGGACATGGAGAACCTCATGTCCGCGCGATTCCATGTGATCTGCGGTGATACGCGCTGGCCGGACACGGTCAGGGAGTACCAGCGCAATGTCGCGGTCGACCGCGTGGCCCACCCGATGCTGGGCGGGTCCACGGCCGGCATCGGGCCCTGCGCGTTCTGGCCGGACAAGCGCGTCGAGCCGCCGGTCCGCGTCGGTGACCGGGGCCCGTCGAACGTGCTCATGGTGCAGAACGAACGCGATCCGGGAACGCCGCTCGCCGGGGCCAAGGAGTTGCGGCGCGCGTTCGGGAAGCGGGCCACGATGGTGACCGCCGACCAGGGCGGTCATGGTGTCTACCCCTTCGGCCGCAACACGTGCGCGAACGACGCGGTGACGGCGTTCCTGACCGGCGGGCAGCGCCCGGCGCGGGACCTCGCCTGCGCCGCCGAGCCGAACGAATAGCGGGAGGGCGAGACATGATGAAGGAGTTGCGGCGCCGTCGGGCCGCGCAGCGGGTCAAACCCGGGGACGGGCGAGCACTGAAGCGCTTCCGCTGGTGGCAGATGACGTTCCGCGCGCTGTTCCATCTTCGGCTCACCCACGACGATGGCCTCCAGACGGTCTACGCCGTCGACGTCAGGCATTCGGGGAACACGTCGACCGGCGTAGTCGAGGCCCACCTGTACCGCGACGGCAGGCAGCACGCCAAGTCCGGACTCCCTGCCTTCTTCCCCGTCACGGGCGGCACCGTCGAAGTGAAAGGGAGCGGCTTCGGGCTCAAACGCTGCCACTACGTCACCGCCAAGGGGACCGAGCACCAGCTCACCCCGGATGGTGACTCCGCCGAAGGCCGCCGCGCGCACTTCGACGACGCGCACCCCGCGCTGAGCCGCGTGATCGGATTCCTCTCGTCGATCATGCTTGTCGTCGCCCTGGCACTCCTTCTCTGCCAGCTCGTCGAGCCGGTCACAGAGGTGGAGCCCATCGCCCGACGCGTCGGGACGTTCACTTCCCCCGTCACTCCGCCGACATGGCTCAACATCCTGATCGGGCTCGGTGCCGCGACGGCCAGCACCGAGCGGGCGCTGCGGCTGCGCTACCACTGGCTGCTCGACGGCGGTGTGGGCTGACAGGTGCTCGTCCCGCGCCCGGCACACACACCGGCCTCCCGTGCTCCTGGCGGCTCAGCGGTGCATCCACCGGCCCACGTCCGGTCACATGGCCGCGGTGCTGATGGCGTCGCGGGTGCCCGGGCCGTAGACGCCGAGGGGTTCGTCGATGGCGCGTGACTGTTGCATGCGCGCGACCGCGGCTGCGACGTCCTGGTTGTAGTAGCCGTCTACGGGGCCGGTGTAGAGACGTAGTTGTCCCAACTGCTCCTGCAACTGCCGTACAGAGGTACCCGTGCTGCCCACCCGCAGCACACTCGATGCGTGCTCGGTGCTCGCCGGAGGGCTCGGATGCGGTGTGGGATTGCTGGGCGGGGCGGGCCTTGAGGGTGTCTTGTCGGGTACGGGCGAAGTCTCGTGACGGGGAGCGTCTGGTTTCTGCGCGGGCGGCGCGGCGTGCGGAGCGGTGGGGGCTGGGCGGCTGTGGGACTGGGCCAGGAGCCCGGCGGTGAGGACGAGCAGGGCTGCGGACGCGTAGCCGTACGAGAGCGGTGGGAAGCCCCGTCTGGACTTGATCGCGCCATGGCGGGCATGAGTAGGGGCTTGGGCGGGGAGGCTACGCCGTCCTCGCAGGGAGGCGCGGTGGCGGCCCTTTCCCTCTCTGCCGGAGGTGGGCGCCGCGCTCGCGGGTATCGCCTGCGTCGGCCCGTCCACTGGGCGCGGCACCCCGAACGCCGTACGCAGGCGTCGGTCTGGTCTCCGCGTCAGGTAGGAGGAGAGCGCTGGATACATGGACGGGTCTGGGACGGCTGCTTCGAAACTCACATGATCGAACGTAGACGTCCGTGCGGCACCGATCCCTCGCCGTCGGCCCCGAACCGCGATCCTTAAGGCTGCCTTGACGGTCGACTCAGGGCCCGCTAAGCCCCGTGATGCCGCAGGCGGGTCTGTCGCCGGCGATGCGGTACGAGCCGTCGGCTTGGAGGTGAAGGTCCAACGGTCGCACGGGGAGTTTTCGCCGGTGGGCCGTGATGTCGTGCCGCACGCGGCGGCGCTGCCTGGCACTTGACCGGGTCCATCAGGATCCGGGCGGGACGGCCGCTTCGGTGGGGTGAGGGACGCCTGGGCGGCCCCGACCATCGGGGACCGGCGCCGAGGGCGTCGACCAGGCCGGACCCAACCATGCGCGCGGGCCGACCGCTATAAGGCTGAGGCTGAAGTTGAGGCTAACACTGACGCTAAAGTTGAGGTTGAGGGATCGGTGATGGTTATCGGTGACGATAACTCGATGGGACCTTCGCTCTCAGCGGCGAGACCGGTGCGTGGAGCCGAGGGCCTTGAGTCCGTTCAGGACGGTGCGCAGGACCGCGAGGCGGTGGGCGCGGAGCCGATCCGCCTCTTCCGACTCGCCCTGGGGCACGTCCGACTGGCTGAGAGCCTTACGGGTGGCGTGCGCGGCGAGCAGCCCGAGAAGCAGCCGGACCAGGGCGCGGCTCGTGGCGGCGCCGGTGAGGGGCCACAGGGCGAGGCCGGCCGGTCACCTCCACGCGCCTGAGGGGTTGTTGGCCGTGAGCGCGGCGGACAGCATGCGCGCATGAAGAACAGCGACGACAGCGATGACCTGGACGACAAGCACGAGTCGCGCACCCACCGCAGGAAGCGGGACCTGCCCTTCCCGTACGACCAGGACCTGTCGGGGATCCTGCCGCGCCTCAACCGTCGTACCGGCTGGGGCCGCACCCGCCTGGCGAACCACCGTGTGACGGCGTCGCTCCTGGCCGCCGGAATGCGGCTGCTCGAGCAGCACTTCGGGCCGTGCGCCGAGCGACCGGTCACCAGCAAGAGCCTGCTTCTCGGCCCGTTGTCGCAGCGCTGCGTGGGCGAGGCGTTCGGCCACAACCCCGAGCCCTTCGCACGCCACGGCGACGGCGCGGGGCTGCTGCGGGACCGCTGGACGCCGTACTCGAATTTCGTCGTCGATCTGATCAACTTCGCGGTGTGGAAGAAGAACTACCCCCCGGAGTTCCGCACCCGACGTGCCACGAACACCAGGCGTCTCGTGCGCGGGCGCGACGGCCGCGACTTCGTACGCGCCGTCCACGACATCGCCCATCGACACACCACGGAGGGCCGGCCTGTCCCTGGAACAGGCCGTCGCGGCGCGCTTCGGCGGGCGCCGCCCGGGGGGGGGCTCGGCGCCGACTTGACCGACGAGACGCCGACTACACCAGGTGAACATCGACCAGCTCGGCGGGGCGCCGCCCACCGCGACTGCACGGCACGGGGCCGCGTTCGCCGATACCGAGGACCTCGGCACCGGCCACGACTCCCGCGCCCCGCGGTCGACCGCTACATCGAGGGCGCTGTCTCCAGCACCGACGCGTTCCCGCCGCACCCCAACGCCGCGGGCTCCCGCGCCTACGGCCGGGCCCTGGCCGACGCGGTACGAGTGGACGCGTCGCACCGCTTGATTGCCGACCTTGACGACTCCGCTCTGGTTCGAACCCCCAAGCCGTTGCTCCCCTGGTGACAGTGGTCGCGGAAGCCTGTACGCCAGAACCCGGGCCGCGGCTACGCGCGCGCCTCGTCCGGTTCTCCGCTGGGGTGCGCGGTTGCGACTCCGTGTCGCGATCGTGTTCGCGTGCCCCAGCGTTCAATCGTCGGGCCGACGGCACCCACCGCGGCGAAGAATGCGCCCAGGAGCAGCCAGCCGCCCGTACCCAGTCCGAGCACGACGGTGGTGAGGATGGCCGGGGCGAGCGCCTGGCCCGCGCTGAAGCCGAGCCCGAGAAGCCCTTGGTACTGGCCTTGGGCATGGTCTGGCGCCAAGCCGAAGCCAAGCGCGAAGCCGGCCGAGGACTCCCATATCTCCCCGAGGCTGTGGACGCAGATCGCCGCAACCACAAGGCCCGCGGCGGCCCACACGGGAGCGTGCGCGGTCAGGGCCATCATCGGGCAGCTGAGGAGGAAGAGCAGCCCTGCCGTGCGGAACGCCTTGCCGCCATCGCGCGGGGTTTCGATGCGGGATCCGATTCTGGTCTGCAATAGAACGCAGACTCCGGCATTGATCGCGGATACCGCGGCCACGGTCCAGCGCGGTGCGGTCGTGTGCTCGGAGATCCAGATCGGCAGGAGCAGGGACACCACTGGATATTGCAGCCCCATCGCGCCATGGAGAGCTGCGAAGGTCACGAACGGCCGGTCGGTGAGAGCGATCCAGCGGCGCTGCCGCAACGGTGGCGCCACTGCCCTGTAGTTGGGGAGCAAGAAGAGGAGGAGGGCGCACAGTGCGAAGCTGGACGCGTTGCCGAGAATCAGCACGCTGTAGGCGGTACGAGTATTCGCTGTCACCGCAAATCCGGCACCCACGGTTCCCAGGACGACGCCCAAATTGACGTAGGTGCGGAGCTTCGCCCTGAACAGTGCTGGGCGGTCAGTACCGACCCGGACCACGAGGGCTCCCCAGGCTGCTCCAGCGACGGCTGCGGCAAGCTGGTCAACGGTGGCGATGAACGCCAGCGCAGCCCAGCTCTCGACAAGCATGAGAGCGGACATCGCCACTGCCTGAACCGTCAGAGCGAGCATCATGACCGTGCGCGGCCCACGTCGATCGGCCAGGTGACCTCCCGGTATCCCGGCGAGCAGGCCGATCAGACCGGCGACGGTGAGGGCGGCACCCACCTGCACTGCCGGTAGATCCACGACCAACGTGAAGTAGAGTGCCGCCGCCGTGTTGAACAGCCCATTGCCGACTCGGTTCACGAAGCTGGCCAGGATCAGTACACGCTCTGACCTGTTGGCCCCAGCTATGTCAGCTATTCGGCCGGGCGATCCTCCCTTGATCATGGACGCAGGTTAACAGCGGGAGCACACCCCGTCAGCGGTGCGAAGCTGCCGGCCGTCCCGTGGGCCGGAGTCCGCCTTCACGGCCAGGGTGTTGCGGGACGCCGAGGATGTGCACGAAGACGATGCCTGCTCGCCGCCGGATGGACCAAGCGACCGATTTGATCGTCTTACCGCCGGGTAGCAGGGCGACATGGCCACCGACAGCGTCACCTCCCCGAGCGGCTACACGCAGCCCGCCATCGACGTCCAGGCTCTTGCCGATCTGCTCGACGGCGAGTACGCCGAAGTCCGCAGCCTGGTCCGCGCCAATCTGACGACGTACGCAGACGTCCTCGACGAAGCGGAACAGCTCGGCTTCGACGAGTTCCGCGAGCGCGTGCGTGAGCTCGTCGTCGAGATGGCGGCAACCGGTCAGACCGGCATGGGCTTCCCGAAGGAGTACGGCGGGGGCGGCGACATCGGCGCATCGATCGCCGCGTTCGAGACGCTCGCCTTCGGCGATCTGTCGGTACTGGTGAAGGTCGGCGTGCAGTTCGGACTCTTCGGTGGCGCCATCCTGCACCTGGGCACGGAACGCCACCACGAGGCCTACCTGCCGCGCCTGATCACCGGAGAGCTGATGGGCTGCTTCGCGATGACCGAGACCGGACACGGCTCCAACGTCCAGGCGCTGGGCACCGTGGCTCGGTACGACGCCGACAGCCAGGAGTTCGTCATCACCACCGGCACAGACGAGGCGCGCAAGGACTACATCGGCAACGCGGCCCGGCACGCCGAGCTTGCGGTCGTCTTCGCCCAGCTGGAGGTGGGCGAAGAGCACCAAGGGGTGCACGCGTTCGTGGTGCCGATCCGCGTCGGCGGTGAGGTCGCCCCCGGTGTCCGGATCGAGGACGACGGGCGCAAAATGGGCCTCAACGGCGTGGACAACGGCCGGATCTGGTTCGACGGCGTACGCGTGCCGCGCGAGGCGCTGCTCAACAAGTTCGCCGACGTCACTTCCGAGGGCGTCTACCAGAGCCCGATCGACAACCCCGACCGCCGCTTCTTCACCATGCTCGGCACCCTGGTGCAGGGGCGGGTCAGCGTCGGCGGAGGCGCCATCAACACCAGCAAGGTCGCGCTGGCCATCGCCACCAAGTACGCCGATCGCCGAAGGCAGTTCAAGGCCGCCTCGGACGCCGAGGAGCAGGTGCTCCTCGACTACGGCATGCACCAGCGCCGGCTGCTCCCGCTCATCGCGCGCACTTACGCGCTGCACTTCGCCCAGGACGTCGTACGCACGCAGCTGCACGAGGTCTTCTCGGGGACCACGGACGACGAGCGCGCACGGCGTGAGCTGGAGGCACGGGCCGCAGGCACCAAGGCGCTCGGCACCTGGCACGCCACGCGCACGATTCAGGAGTGCCGCGAGGCGTGCGGGGGCGCCGGCTATCTGGCCGTCAACCGGTTCGCCGCCCTGAAGGCCGACAGCGACGTCTTCGCGACGTTCGAGGGCGACAACCACGTGCTGCTCCAACTGGTGGCGAAGGGCCTGCTCACCCACTACGCAAGCGAGTTCGAGAGCATGGACCAGCTCGGCATGGTCCGGTACGTCACGAACCTCGCCGTCGAGACGGTCATCGAGAAGACCTCGGCCCACAAACTGCTGGAGCGGGTACGTGACTTGCTGCCCGGCGGCGATCAGTGGGATCAGGAAGCGGGCCTCCTCGATTCGGAGTATCAGCTCGCCATGCTCCGATTCCGCGAGGAACACATGCTCGCCGGTGTGGCACGCCGACTCAAGCGCGGGATGGATCAGAAGACCCATCCCGGCGTCGTCTTCTCACAGGTGCAGGACCATGTCATCGCGGTGGCCCACGCACATGTCGAGCGGCTGGTGCTCGAGGCGTTCGTCGACAAGACGCGCCGACTCCCCGATGGTGACAACAAGGTCGCACTGGGGCTCCTGTGCGACCTCTTCGCCCTTTCCACGATCGAGGCTGACCGCGCCTGGTTCATGGAGCACGGCCGGCTGACGGTGCAGCGCTCCAAGGCGATCCGCCGTGAGGTGAACGGCCTGTGCCGCAAGATCCGGCCGCTCGCCACCGACCTCGTCGACGCCTGGAACATCCCGCCGCGAATGCTGCGCTCCCCCGATCTTGTGGGGTGAGCATCCACGTCCGGCGTGTGAAGCTTGCTCCGACGAGCTTCGCCGCATGCCGGATGCGGTGAGCGGCAGACCTGCACAGTGGTGCGCCGGAGAACGCCCTTCAGATCTGGTTCAGGCCACAGGTTCAGGCCACCGTCGGTGTACAGGCTCGAACGGGGCGGACTCATCAGCCGCCTTGCGCCCGATGGACACTGATTGCGTAGCCGCCACCCTCGTAGGGGTGGGTGTCCCACGTCGCGAAGCGGTCGACGGAGGTGAGGCCCGCCGCGGCGCAGTAGGCGTCGTACTCCGGCAAGGTGATGGCGGGCGACACCGGCAGATGAGCTTCGTCCAGGCCGAAACCGGCGACCATGAGTCCGCCAGGACGCAGGACCGCGGCCAAGCGGCTGATCACCGCGGCCTCAGTTCCCGCAGCGAGGAGCGGGAAGATGTTGCCGGCAGCGACCACGAGGTCGAAGCCGGCGGCAACGTCGAGCGCGGCCGGGTCGAACGTGGCCAGGTCGGCCTGGATCCAGGGCAGTTCCGGCGCCTGCCTGCGCGCCACGGCCAACATGGAAGCATCCAGGTCGACCCCCACACAGTCGTACCCCAGCTCAGCCAACCGGATCATGACCCGGCCGGTGCCGCACCCGGCATCCAGCACCCGCGCACCGGCGGGCACCAGCGCGGCGCACAACTGTGCCTCACCGTGCATGTCCTTGCCACTGCCGGCCAGGGCCGCGAACCGGGCGGCGTAGTCCTCTCCCGACACTCCACCGGTCAGCTCTTCCCAACGACTCATGTCGGACAGGATAGGTGAGCAGCATGTGTCCATGGTCGTCACGCGGGTCTGCTGACGAGTGTGGTGAGCCTGTGGCGCCCTCGTCACGGGGGAAGTTCTGCGCAGGTGGGCCGTGTCGGCGGCAGTCGCAGGACTCACGGGCGCGTGCCCGAAGTGCCGATGGCCACGGCGCCGCGGAAGCTGTCTGCCGAGATGGTCGACATGGTGTCGAGCGACGGGTCGGGAACCGGCAGCAGGTGGGCGTCGACCCAGGTGTCCCCCGCTGCCGCGTTGGCCCACGGGTCCTCGATCACGATGGCGCCGGGTACGGCGCCGTGGCAGAGCACCCAGTGCGGTACGTCGAAGCCTTGCATCCCGGCGAGCGAGACCAGGAGCAGCACCTGTTCGCGTCGGCCGATCGCGCTCCGGATCGCCGTCATGGGGAGGTGGCATGAGTGGATCGGGACACCGGTCCGTACGGCGTCCGTACGCGATGTGCGCTGGAGCAGGGCGCGCCACTCCTGCTCGTTGTCCGGGTAGTGGTCGAGCAGGACGGGCCGGTCCGTATCGAGGTGGATGGTGACGGGGGACGACGGCCAGGCCCGGCGCACGGCGACGCCAAGGCCGACGGGCTCGCACGCGGGGAAGTTGGTCGCGTCGCGCCACAGTGTCAGCTCGGCCTGGCGGTCGAGTGCCTTGTCCGGCAGCGCCCCGGAAAGGGTCTGCGCGACCAGGGCGGTGACGGCACCGCACGTGAAGTGCGTGGTCTGCCCGTAGTACGGGGGCTCGGTCACCAGGCCGTCGCGCAGCCAGCGAACGTAACCGGCCGCAGGCCCTTCCGCGTGCCCTGCCGGTGTGAGCGGAGGGCGCAGCGGAGTGAATCCGGCGGCAGCGGCGGCTTCCGGGCTCGCCGTCCAGCCTTCCCACTTGACCTGTGCGAGCCCCCGGCCGCGAGCGTGGGCGACGACGGCCTGGACGGCTGCCGGTACGTCGCCGATGGCGTCGACGATCTTCAAGTAGGCTGTGTCGGGGCGTGCCGTCACGAGCGCGGCAGCGACCCAGTCCGCACCGCCGTCACCTGGCACGGCCACGATGTGCGGAGCGTGAGCGGAACGGTCGACCGTGTGCCAACGCTCGGGCACCTCGTGGCGCCCGAGCCGCCTCAGGTCGGTCGGCGGGGCACCGTTGGGCTCGAACGGGACAACGACGATCCTCACGGGCATTTCCTGCTGTTTCTGCTGTTTCTGCTGTTTCTGCTGAGGTGGCATACCGGCGCTCCTTGCGGCTCGGAGGGTGCGAGGGACGGGCTTTCACCGGCGGGCGGGCTCACGCGCGGGAGCGCCGGAGCACCCAGACGAAGTACGGACCGCCGACCAGGGCGATCATGAGGCCCGCCGGCACCTGGGCGGGTGCCACGACCGTGCGGCCGAGGGCGTCGGCGACACAGACCAGCAGCGCGCCGAGCAGCATCGCGACCGGGATCGCGCGGCCGTGCCGGGCGCCCACCAGTGACCGGGCGAGGTGGGGGGCGACGAGCCCCACGAAGCCGACGACACCGACGGCGATCACGCTGAGCGCCGCGAGCACCGCGGCGATCGTCAGTGCGGCGACGCGTACGCGTACCGGCCTCACCCCGACGATGCGCGGGGTGTCCTCGTCGACGGCGAGCAGGTCGAGCCTGCCGCGCATGGCGAGCAGCACGGGGAGCGCGAGCGCCAGGGCCACCGCGACCGGTACGACGTCGGGCAGCGTGCGCCCGTAGGTCGTGCCGGAGAGCCAGGTGAAGATCCGGGGCGTGTTGTACGGGTCGGCACGCAGCAGGAGGAAGGTGGTGATGGAACTGAGGCCGTACCCGCAGCCGATGCCGATCAGTACGAACCGGTCGGGCAGGAATCCGCCGCGCCAGGACAGCACGGCGATCAGCGCGAACGTGGCGAGCCCCGTGGCGACCGCGGCCACGATGAGCAGCGGTCGTCCGCCGGACAGGCCCGATGTGGCGACGGCCGCCGCGCCCAGGCCCGCGCCCGCCGTGATGCCGAGCACGCCCGGCTCCGCCAGCGGGTTGCGCACCGTGCCCTGTACGACGCATCCGGCAAGACCGAGTGCCGCACCGGCGAGGATCGCGGCGATCACGCGCGGGACCCGGTCGTCGAGCGCCTGGCCGACCAGGTCGGGGGCGGTGCCCTGAACCCAGAGCGCGATGTCGCCCGTCCGCAGCCAGAGGCTTCCCGCCAGGACCGCCACGAGCGCCGCCGCGACCAGGAGTGTCGCCGCGCCGAGCACGACGAGGAGGAACGCGCGGCGCGAGCGGGTGGCGATCCGCGCGTGCGGTGGTTGCCGGAGCCCGCCCGTGTCACGGAGGCGGAGCGCGAGGACCACGATGACGACGGCGCCGAGCAGTGCGGTCGGTACGCCGGTGGGAATGGAGGCGGCTGAGTCCGCACCCTGCACCGCGCGCAGCGACGCGTCCGCGAGCAGGATGAGCAGCGCGCCGAGCAGCCCGGCCGCGGGCACCAGGAGGAGGTGTTGGCGCAGCGCCCGGACCCGTCCCGCGATCAGGCGGGCCAGGACGGGGGCGCCGAGGCCGACGAAGGCGATCGGGCCCGCGAGTGTCACCGCCGTACTGGTCAGGATCACCGCGCAGATCACGGCGGTCACGCGGGTGGTCCGGATCGGCACGCCGAGGGTGGACGCGGCGTCGTCGCCGAGGTTCATCACGTCCAGCCGCCGGGACAGCGCCAGAGCCACGCACAGCACCACGGCCATGACGGGGAAGGCGCGTATCGACGCGTCGATGTTCAGTTGTGCGAGCGAGCCGCTCCCCCAGGCGAAGAGACCGGTCGTGTTCTGGTTGAACAGGATGAGGAGCATCGCGGTCGCCGCGTCCAGGGCCATCGCCATGGCCGATCCGGCGAGGATCAGGCGGGTGCCCGCTGTGCCCGCTGCCCGGCCCGCGAGGAGCAGCACCAGCGTCGCCGCGACCAGGCCGCCCGCGAAGGCGACGGCGCCCGACGCCCAGAGCGGGACGGCGAGGCCGAAGGCCGCGACGAGCGAGAGCGTGAAGTAGGCCCCGGCCGTGACCGCGAGGGTGTCGGGAGAGGCGAGCGCGTTGTTCGTGACGGACTGCAGCAGCGCGCCGGCGCAGCCGAGGGCGAAGCCCACCGCCACACCCGCGAGCAGGCGCGGCAGGCGCGAACCGGTGAGGATCTCACCGACCGGCGCCCCGCCGGTGTTGTCCCGTGCCCCGCCGAGGTAGCGCACCAGGTCGCCGACGCCGACGCCCGATGTTCCCTGCGTCAGGTGCCACATCCCCACCAGGGCGGTCACTGCGAGAAGGAGTGCCAGGACGGCCACCCCGGTGGGGGCGCCGCCGCGCTCGGCGCGCGGCAGCGCTTCCCCTCCGGATGCCGTCATCTGAGGTGTGCTCACTTCTTGTCGAGTACGTCGACGTACGCGTCGATCGCCTGCTCGCAGGAGCGCGGACCGCCGGCGCCCCACACCCGCGCGGGGAACGAGTGCGCGCGGCCTTCCTTCACGGCCGGGATGGTCTTCCAGATCGGGTTCTTCTTCAGCGCGGCGACGTACCCCCCTGCCCCTTCGTCGTTGGCGTAGAACAGGTTGGCCTTACCCACCGAGGTGAGTCCCTCGACGTCGGTCTGCGCCAGGCCGTAGGACTTGTCGACGCCCCCGTCTCCGTGGGCCTTGTTGATGTCCTTGGTCCACGCGGGGTTCATGCCGAGCTCCTTGCCTATCTCGGTGAACAGGGCGCCGTCGCTGTAGGGGCGGACGGTGAGGTTGCCTCCCTGCAGCCATCCGTCGAAGAACAGGAAGTCCTTCGTCGGCAGATCGGCGTCGGTGACCTGCTTCTTCGCCGTCGCGAGGTGGTCGTCGAACTCCTTGAGCACCTGGTCGGCGCGCTCGGTGCGACCCGTCGCCTCGCCGATCATGCTGAACACCTCCCGCATGTTCCCGATCGGGTCCTTCGGGTTCGCTCCCCGGGTGGCCATCACGGGGACGCCTCGCTTCTCCAGCTTCTTGAGGGTCTCGTCGTCGGCGTCGAACGCCTCCACCACGATGAGGTCGGGCTTCGCCGCGTAGAGGGTGTCGAGGTCGGGCTCCTCACGGGTGCCGATGTCGGTCACCTTGCCGGGCAGCTTCTCCGCGCTGACCCAGGTGCTGTATCCCTTCCCGTCGGAGACCGCGGTGGGGGTGACACACAGGGTCAGCGCGTCCTCCACCTGCTGCCATTCCAGGACCGCGATCCGTGCGGCGGGCTTGTCGAGCTTCACCTGTCGGCCGACGCCGTCCTTGAAGGACACCGGCTTCGTCGAGGTGGTCGTGGTGTCCTTGGCGCAGTCCTTCGACGCGGGCGAGGCGCCGGCGCTGCTGCCGGCGTCAGCCTTGTCGACGGTGGTCGTGCCGCAAGCCGTTGCGGCGAGGACGATGAGCCCTGTGGAGGCTGACGCCGCCAGGCGACGGGCACGGTTCATGAACGTTCCTCTTTCTTGTTCTTCGCAGCGCATCGTTCATACGACGCGTTGTTCGTACGGCTCACCGCTCTTGCGACTCGTCGCTCTTGCGACTCACCGCGGTGACGGCTGTGCCGCTTGAGGCGGGGTGCCGCTTGAGATGGGGTGCGCTTGAGGCGGGGTGCTGCTTCAGACGGGGTGCCGCCCGATGGGGTCGATACGGAGACGGCCCGTCCGCGGGTCGACGCCGACCTCGACACGGATGTCGTAGACCTCGCCGATGTTCTCCTCGGTGAGGACATCGGCGGGTGTGCCGGCCGCGTGCACGCGGCCGGCACGCATCAGGACCAGCGTGTCCGCGACGCGGGACGCCTGGTCGAGGTCGTGCAGGACGATCCCGACCGCGATGCCGTGCTCCTCGACGAGATCGCGCACCAGGTCGAGCGTCTCGATCTGGTAGCGCAGATCCAGGTGATTGGTCGGTTCGTCCAGGAGTACGACGCCGGTGTCCTGGGCCAGGCAGGCCGCGAGCCAGACGCGCTGTATCTCCCCGCCGGAGAGTTCCCCGACCGGCCGGCCTGCCATGTCCCGTACGCCGGTCACGCCCATGGCGTGCTCGATGGCGCTCCGGTCCTCAGCGGTCAGGCCGGCGAAGCCACGCCGGTACGGGTGGCGTCCGAACGCCACGACCTCCTTGACCGTCAGCCCTTGGGGCGCGGGCCTCGACTGGGAGAACAGCGTGATCTCGCGGGCGAACTGGCGGGCACTGAGCAGAGCCGCGTCGCGCTCGGGCCCTCCGTCGGCGGAGCCGAGCGTCACCCGCCCGCCGTCCACCCGGTGCAGCCGGGAGAGCGCGCGCAGCAGCGTGGATTTCCCGCTGCCGTTCGGCCCCACCAGGGCGGTCGCGCGGCCGGGTTCCAGAGTGAGCGAGACGCCGTGGACGACCGGTGTGCCGCCGTACCGCAGCATCAAGTCGTGCCCGTTGAGGGCACCCGCTGGTGTGGCGGGGTCTGCCACAGGGCGACCGGCGTGCCGGGAGGGGCTTGTGAGCATCAGCAGGTCCGGGTGATCGGAGGGGCGAGGGCTGCGGCACCCTCCGTCCGGCCTTGCCGGCCGGGCAGCGGACTCTCCACGCACGGAAAACACCGTTCGCGGTGAGCAACAACTAAGGGTTACCTAACTCCGAGGAGCTTATATATCGCTCGCCATGTCGACAATCAGGAGTTCTGGACACCCGATACGGGATTTCGGACACCCTCCGGGGCGTCGTCGGCGGCGTCGAAGAACGCGCCCGGGGTGGTTCCGGTGATCCGTCGGAAGGCGGCGATGAAGGTGCTGGGCTGCGCGTAGCCGAGGACCTCGGAGACGGTCGCCACCTCGAACCCCTCGGAGAGGAGCGTCAGCGCCCGGTGCACACGCAGCGCCTGCCGCCACTGCGCGAAGGACAGGCCGGTGGCGTGGCGGAACGCGCGAGTGATCGTGCGGTCGCTGATACCCAGCCATCGCGCCCACTCCTCCAGCGAGCGGGAGTCGGCGGGATCGTCGAGCAGGGCTTCGGCGATCGCGTCGACCCGCGAGTCGCCGGGCAGCTGCAACGCGAACTGGCGTTCCGACGGCTGGAGCACGTCGAACACGACCGACTCCGCCCGCGCTCTGGCCGCCGCGTCGAGATCCGTGTCGGAGAGATGAGTCAGAAGTGACTCCAGCAAGGGCGTCATCGCGATCGCTCGCGGCTCGTCGAACGCGAGCGCGGCCGGTGTGCGGTCGGGGGCGAAGAAGGCCTCGTGGAACTCCGCACCCGCCGTCGCCCGGCCTCCGTGCACCACTCCGGCGGGCATCCACAGCCCGTACCCCTCGGACACGGTGAAGACGCGGTCCGCCACCCGGGACGTCAGTGTTCCGCCGCGGACCCAGACGAGTTCGTGCCGGGGATGCGAGTGCGGCGCCCACTCCGTGGGGACACGGGGTATCTGCAGCCCGGCGAAAATGGCGAAAGGTGCTATCGCCTGCTCCGGGAACGGCTCGACCCGGCGCACCACAGCGCCCGCCTCTTGCCGCCACATCCCGGGGCTCGCGTCATCACGGGACGATCGGACCATACGGACGAGTCTAGCCGGGGCCCTCGGCGGCACCGCGAGCCCCCTGACCTGCGACGAACCGGCACCACCCGGACCGCGACGGACACCACCGCCCGGACACGCTCGACTGGGCTACGGCTCCTGCGGCCGTGAGCGCGTCCGCCACCGCTCCCTCCCCGGTCCTGGCAGAAGCGGTGGCGGACGCGCCACAGAGACTGATCCGCTGTCAGCCGAACGGGATCGTCAGTGTCGAATCGGCCGTCCCGGTCCTGAGCTTCGCCGGGGCGTCGCCGATCGCCGACCACACCTCCAGGCGTACCGTCCCGCCCTTCAGGTTCCCGAGCGCGCCCGTCGCCGATTTGAGACCACTGCCCTCGCTGTAGGCCTCCCAGCCGGTCACCGGATCAGTCGCGAAGTACCGGTAGGTCTCGGTCCGTTCGAAGGTGCCGTCGCCCGTGAGGTCGTAGCTGATCCTGGCCTGATGGCCCAGACCGACCGCGGTCCCCGCGTCCAGCTGGAGGCGGAAGGCCGTGGACTTGCCCGCCGTGAGCGTGCCGTTCACCTTCGTCGCCTCGTAGACCAGTGGCTGGTACGGCGTGCCGTCGTGGTTCGCGCCTCCCGCCGACGCGAGGGCGTCGCTGCCGCCTGCGGCGCCGGTCGCCGTGGTGAGTGTGCCTCCCGTACGGAGCTGGAAGACGTTCCCCGTGGGCGGGTCGGGGTCCGGGTCGCCGCCACCCGTTCCGGTGCCCGTCGCCGTGGAGCGGGCCGGGACCGTGAGGGTCGCGCCGTCGGAGAAGGTGACCGTGCGGGGCGAGGCGCCGAAGTTGTGCGCCGCGTAGGTGCGCACCGTCCCCTTGGTGAAGACCGCCGATGTCGGGATGTCGCCCGTGATCGTCGCGTCGGGAGCGCCGAGCGCGTCCAGGGTGGCGATCCAGTGGTAGGTGTGCGCCTTGGACTCACCCTGCTCGGGCGTGTAACCGGCGTTGCCCGCGTCCCACTTGGTCTTGGCCGCGGCGGGGTCGGCGAGCGATTCGAATTCCCAGAGGATGTCGCGCCACTCGACGGCCGAGCCGCCGTTCTCCCGCACCATTTCCGCGAGGTTGCGCCGGATCGCGGACTTGTGTCCGGCCAGGTGGAGTGAGCCGCCGGTGATCGGGAGGGCGTTGATGCCGTGGATCTCCTCGGGGTTCGCCGTCCACCACGTCGAGTACGCCGCTCCGCTCCCCCACACCATCCCGGCCGTGTCATGGCCGAAGCCGGAGGGGAACACCTGCTCGTCGGCGTCGAACCAGTACTGGGCGATCGCCTCCGACTCGGTGGTCAGCAAGTAGGCACCCAGGTCGCGGAGTTCGGCGTTGTCAGTGGCCGATCCCCAGAGCACCAGGGCCGCGCTGAGGTTCGTCGACTCGGACGACGACTCCTGGTTGTTCCCCGCGGCGAAACCCTGGTGCCCGGAGGCCCAGCTGTGGCCCGCGTACACATCGAAGCCGCGGAGGAAGGGGAAGGCCGTGTCGCCGCGGGCTGGGTTGGCCGCGTCCTTGATGAGGGTCTTCACCATGCCGCCCCACGCCGAGTCGGCGGCCCAGGCCTGGTCGTACTGGGCAACGATCGCCGCCGCGTAGACGTAGTAGCTGTAGTGGAAGTGGTGGTCGTTGAGTTCCGTGTCGCTGCCGTACGACGCCGGGTAGCCGGTCAGGGTCTTCCAGTCCTTGTCGTACGAGAACTCACTCGCACCGCCGGCGGTGAACCACTCCTGGAGCCGGCCCTTGAGCAGGCCGAGGAGTTTGTCGCGGGTGGCGGTCTCACCGATCTGGTCGGCGACCGGGACGAGTTGGGCGAGTCTGCCGAGCGCCTTGCCCGTCCAGTAGGTGTCGGTGGCGCCCGAGAACGGGTCGGCCGCGTTCGCCACATCGTCGAGGTACGCCTTCAGGCGCGCCCGGTCGACGCCCGAGGACTTCGGGACGGCGGGCAGGACCGACGACGACTTCTGGGTGGTGGTGAAGGACGTGCCCTCGCGGACCTTCATCGTGCCGCGCGGCGACACATAGGTGTAGGAGGTCAGCGGATCGGTCGTGTGCAGCCACTGGTGGCGGTAGAGCGCCTGGAGCGTTCCGGTCTCGCTGCCTTCCTGCGCCTGTGTGGTGAGGGTGTAACCCGCCTTCACCGAGCCCGCCGTCGAGGACCAGGTCGCCTTGGATCCGGTGACGAAGCTGTAGGCGTACTTCTTGTACGTGGCGAGCGCGTCGGTCGACGGGAGGACGGCGAGGGAGAAGTAGTCCTTGGCGCCCAGACCGGCGGTGACCGTAGAGCCCGAGACGGTCCAGTCGCTGCCGCTCGGGGCGAAGAGGGCGTAGTGGTGGCCCGCGACCGTGATCCCGAGGACGTTTCCCTGGTCCGCGAAGACAGTCGGCGCGGCGGCGGTGGTGATCTGTGCGTTGCCGCCCGAACCCTTGGCGTACACGAAGGGCAGGCCGTGGCCGATGGTGGTGCGCAGGGTGCGGGTGCCGTCCGACCAGTAGGGGGTGACGGTCCAGTCGGACCAGGCGTCGGCCTTGGTGTCCGGGGAGTTGAGGCCGCTCAGGCCGAGGGTGAGGTCGCGCTTGTGCGCGTACTCGTACTGGCGGCCCTCGCCGACGACAGCGGGGGTGGTGGGGTAGCCGACCTCCAGGCCACCGGCGGTGGCCTGGTAGGTGAGCGGGTGTCCGTACATCGGGGTGGAGTACGGATTGTCGCCGTACCGCTGGAAGGCCAGGGAGGACCACCAGTCGTTGGTGGGGACCGGCTTGTCCTTGGCGGCCGGGGTGACCTTGGGGGTCACCGGGGTGCCGGTGTTGGTGGTGGGTCCGGAGGTTCCCGCGGGGCGGGTGTCGGAGTAACTGCCGGAGCCTACCGGGATGTTGGCTGCCGCCGCGGGAGTGGCGGCGGGGCCGAGACCGATGGCGGCCAGCGCTGCGACCAGCACCAGGGCGGCGGCCGGTCTGTGACGAGGGACGAGTCGTAAGCGGGGGTCTGGCATGGACGGCACCTCGAAGTCATGACAGTGAGGGCGTCTTGAGAGCGCTCTCAGATGTCGAGGAACGTAAAGCCAGTGCAAACAAGCGTCAATAGCTGGTGCAGACGTGAGTTGAGCGCCCGACGCCAAGCCGCCGCGCCTTCGAGTCTTGACGAGACTCTCCTGTGGCGGGGCACGCTTCAACCGCACCACTCCCCCGCCGCCACCCGACGCGAACGCAGGGGACGACATCGCCGAAGCCTGCCTCCCGTCCTCGGGCCCCGGCCACGTCGCGCATGGCTACGTGTGCGGCTTGTCCGCACCTCGTTCGGCCGCGAGGGCGACGTCGATGGCCGTCCAGGCCATGCCGGTCGCCCCGTCGAGTACGGCCCGGTCCGCTGTCTGTGTGCGGCACGCGGCGGTGAATTCCGGTTGGTGGTTGACCGCGGGTCGGCAGTCGAGGCCGAGCATGGGGTGGATGGTGGGAACGACATGGGAGACGTTCCCCATGTCGGTGGCGGCGCCCGCGACGCTCTTCGGCAGTTCGGGGAAGCTGCGGCCGAGTGCCGAAGCGTTGGCGACCCACAGGTCAAGCAGGCCCTGATCCGGCCGCAGGTCGGCGTAGTCGGGGCCGACCTTCGTGGTGGACAGGTCGCAGCCGGTGGCCAGTGCGCCCGCTTCGAAGCAGCGGTGCACCCGCCCGGCCAACGGCCCCAGGGCGTCCAGGGTGTCGCTGCGCACGATCCAGCGGCCGCGGCTGACGTCGGGGATGACATTGGCGGCGGAGCCGGCCTGGGTCACGATGCCGTGTATTCGGTCGGAGGCGGTGGTCTGCTGGCGCAGCAGCCCGATGCCCACCTGGGCGAGGGTCATGGCATCCGCCGCGTTGACACCCAGCTCGGGATAGGCACCGGCATGTGCCGCCTTGCCTCTGTAGTCCACGTCGAACTGGGTGACGGCCAGGCCCGGCATCGCCGCCATCTCGACCGCCGCCGGATGAACCATCATCGCCGCGTGTACGCCGTCGAAGGCGCCCTGTTCCAGCATCAGCACCTTGCCGCCGCCGCCTTCCTCGGCGGGAGTGCCGAGTATCCGCACCGTCAGGCCGAGTTCGTCCGCCAAGGGAGCAAGACCGATACCGGCGCCGACAGCCGCTGCGGCGATGATGTTGTGGCCGCAGGCGTGTCCGATGTCGGGCAGGGCGTCGTACTCCGCGCAGATCGCGATGTGGGTCGGTCCGGTGCCGACCGTCGCTTCCACGGCGGTCGGCAGCCCGCAGTATCCGTGCTTGACCTCGAACCCCGCGTCGCTCAGGGCGTCGGCGACCCATCGGCTCGCGAGATACTCCTCGAAGGCCAGTTCGGGGTTGGCGTGGATCCGGTGGGACAGGGCGATCAGGTCGTCCGCCGCGGCTCGGACGTGCCGTGCCGCGGCCTCCTTGGCGGCGATCACAGGCCGGCCGCCGGGGCGGTGGCGGTGATGTGCACGGCGGCGGGCCGGGTCGCCGCGTCGTACGCGGCACGGGCTCCGGTAGCCCCCATGCCGCTGTCGCGGGCGGGTTCGTACAGCCGCTCGGGGCCGCCGCCCTGCCACTGGTTGACCCATACGACGCCCACGGGCAGTCGCGCGGCTGCCGCGATGTGATCGGGGTCGTCGGTGTACACGGTGGCGGCGAGGCCGTAGCGGGAGGCAGCCGCGCGGGTGAGGCCCTCCTCGAAGCCGGCCACGACGGTGACGGGCGCTATGGGACCGAATGTCTCCTCGGTCATCACGAGCATGGTGTCGTCGACTCCGGTGAGCACGGTCGCCGGATAGAAGTAGCCGGGACGTTCCGGTACGGCTCCGCCCGCGCGCACGGTGGCGCCCTTGTGCACGGCGTCCTCGACATGGCGTCGTACGGTGTCGCGTTGCCGCGCGTCCACGAGTGGCCCGAGCACCGTGGCGGGGTCGAGACCGTCGCCGATGGTGAAGGTCCGCGCCGCCGCGACGAGCGCCTCGACGAACTCGTCCGCGATCCGCTCATGAACGTAGATCCGTTCCATCGAGGTGCAGATCTGGCCGGTGTTGATGAACGCGCCGAACGCGACGGCCTGCGCGGTGGCCACCGGATCGACTCCGGCGTCGATCACGACGGCGTCCTTTCCGCCGAGTTCGAGCACGGAGCGGATCAGGCGGTGTCCGGTCGCCGTCCCCACTGCACGGCCTGCCCCGACCGAGCCGGTGAAGTGGACGAGCTGTACTGCTTCGTGTTCCGTCAGCGCGGCGCCGGTACGGCCATCGCCCAGGACCAGGTTCAACACCCCCGGGGGCAGTCCGACCGAGGCGGCCAGCTCCAGCAGCCGCACCGTGGAGACCGGGGATCGCTCGGAGGGCTTGACCACGACGGTGTTCCCGGCGGCGAGCAGCGGGCCGAGTGCGCCGAGGACCATGACAACGGGAAAGTTCCACGGAGTGACCACTGCGGTGACGCCGAGCGGGTGGCGGACGATGTCGGTCCGCTCTCCCTCCGGACCCGGGCCGGTCACCGTTTCGCTGAAGGGGTAGGTGTGCGCCTGGTCCGCGGCGGCCTTCAGTCCGGCCACGGCCCCCGCTATGAAGGAGCGCCCGATGCCGACCGGCTTGCCCATCTCCTTGCATTCCAGTTCGGCCAGTTCGTCGGCGTGTGCCTCGATCGTGTCGGCCCAGGCGTGAATCAGTTCCACGCGCCGCGCCACGGTGAGCGCGGCCCATTCGGGTTGCGCCGCGACGGCCACGGTAACGGCGCGGTCGACGTCGTCGGCACCGCCCGCGCGGAACTGCGCGAAGGCTTCCTCCGTGGCGGGGTTGACCACGGCGACGACATCCTCGCCGACCGGTTCTTCCCATTGGCCGCCGATGAAGTTCTGCAGGGTATCCATGGTTGTGGCCGTTTCTGTTCGGTACCGGGGGGCGGAGCAGGGGCGCGGTACGAGGCGGGAGCAGGGGGGCGGTACGAGGCGGGAGCAGGGGGCGCGGTACGGGCGGGATCAGGCGTCGAGCCGGTCGGCCATGAGCTCGCCGGTCATGATGGCGGCGAGATTGGTGTTGGCCCGGGGCACGGAAGGAAAGACCGAGGCGTCCACAACTCGCAGACCCCGGACACCCCGCACCCGGCACGCCGGGTCGACGACCGCCTCGGCGTCCCCGGGGGCGCCCATCCGGCAGGTGCTCGTGCCGTGCTGGGCGTCGATGACCGTGGACAGCAGGTGGTCGTCCAGGTGACTGTCGTTCGCCAGTGCCTCGAACAGCGGACGGTTCACCTCTTCGATCGATCCGCTGAGGACGGCTGCTGTCTCGGGGCTGCCGCTCAACTCGACGAGGGCGCGCACGCCTTCCCTCATCGTGGCGAGATCGCGCTCGTCGGAAAGCATCCGCTGGGCGACGTACGGGTGCGCCGAGGGGTCGGTGGAGACCAGGGTGAGCTCACCGCGCGAGTGGGCCCGGTTCAGCCAGACACCGAAGGCACCTGCGTGCGACTGGGTGTTCGCCGTGGCCATGGCAAGGACGTTCTGGTTGAGCGAGACGAACATGAGGTCGTCGGAGTGCGTACCGGTCCCGCTGGACCAGCGCACGCAGACGTTGGTGTGCCGATCGTGCGGTGACTTGATGGCGGCTTCGGCCCGCAACGGCAGCGAGAGCACCACCATCGCGTGGTCCTGCATACCGCGGCCGACCGGCAGGTCCTGGCGGACCTCGATCCCCAGCGCCCGCAGCTGACCGGCGGGGCCGATGCCCGAGCGCAGCAGGATCGCCGGCGAGTGGATCACTCCCGCGCTGAGGATCACCTCGTCCGCGTACTCGGTGACGAGGGATCCGCCGATCACCACACGGACCCCGATCGCGCGGTCGTTCTCGAAGATGACGCTGTCCACCAGCGCGTCGCCGCGGATGGTGAGGCCGACCAGTTCACGTGCGGGTTCGAGGTAGGCGTCGTTGACGCTGACGCGGCGGGCGTCACGGGAGTTGATCGGGTAGGGCGAGACCCCGGTGGCACCGGGTGCGTTGACGTCGGGGGCCCAGCCGAACCCTGCCGCCAGGGCCGAGTCGGCCAGGGCCCGGTCGATGCTTCCCCAGGTGTTCTTCGGGGTCCGGTGGATCGGGGTCGGTCCGCCGCGGCCGTGGTAGGGCTTGTCGCCGAACTCGTCGTCGTCCTCCAGCTTGGCGAAGTACGGCAGCACGTCCTCGGGCGCCCATCCGCTACAGCCGAGCCGGGCCCATTCCTCGAAGTCCTCCATCGGCGGCCGGATCGCGATCTGGCCGTTGACGGACGAACTGCCGCCCACCCCCCGGCCACGCCAGTACGGGGCCTGCGGCTGCTTCTCGGTGCGTGAGGAGTTCAGGCCGGTCCACACAAGATGTTCCGAGGCCGCGGGGTCCATGAGGGCCACCACGGGATTGGGCGAGCGCCACGCCTCCGGCATCTGCGCCGAGCGGTAGTCGGGACCCGCCTCCAGAAGGAGGACCCGTCGGCCGCGAGCGGCGGCGCGGGCGGCGATCGCCGCACCCGCGGAGCCCGCGCCGACGACGATCAGATCGCGATCGTGCTTTGCCATCTCTACTCCTTGATACGGGAGCGTGTTCCGCGCCGGTGACTCCTGCACGGATGCTGGTAATCTGACGCACCAGGAATGTTCAGTCAAGAATGAATTTTCATTTTTTTCCGTACAGGGAGGACGAGTGTCGCCAGCCGCCGACAACAGGTCAGCCATGGGCGAAGGGAGTTCGGTCATGGGTGACGGGAGCTCGGCCATGACTGACGGGCCGCTGGTCGAGGACTTCGGTCAGCGGATCGGGCGCGCGATGGGATGGCCGCCCATGGCCGGCCGTCTTGCGGGCGTACTGATGCTCAGCCCGACCCCCATGACACTGTCGGAACTACAGACGGCCCTGGGAGCCAGCAAGGGTTCGGCGTCGGAGATGACCCGCCTGCTCATCACGAACGGCACGGTCGAACGGGTCAAGGTGCCCGGCGTGCGCCAGGCAGGTTACGTGTGGCGCGACGACGCGTGGAGCGGCTGCCTCCAGCATCAGCTCAACCAGACCGAGCAGTTGCTCGAACTCGCGCGGACCGCGCGGGGACGGGGACTGGGCATGCCAGAGGCTCAGCAGGCGCGGTTGCGTGACATGCACGCCTACTACGACTTCATGGTGGGGCATCTACGACGCCTGCTCGACGAGTACCAGCGCCTGCACACCGGATAACGGCACGACATCGCCCCATACGGCAGATCCGCGTCATCGGGGCGACGGCCCTCATCGATGCCGACGATCGACCCGTCAGTGGTCACCGTGCCGCTCGCGCGAGGCGCCCCTTCCTCAGCGGCGACATGGGAGGCCGACCGCGCCGGTCCCTGGCTCCGGCTCTCCTGGTGATGCCGGGCGCGGGCCTGGCAGATGGCCTGTCTATGCTGCCCTGATGACTGAGGTGGACACGAAGAAGTCGCAGGGTTCGACCGTGAG
This sequence comes from Streptomyces sp. NPDC058257, assembly GCF_042881845.1. Lineage (NCBI taxonomy): Bacteria > Bacillati > Actinomycetota > Actinomycetes > Kitasatosporales > Streptomycetaceae > Streptomyces > Streptomyces sp. NPDC058257. The sequence continues at coordinate 163,194 of NZ_JBHVXJ010000006.1, read as the reverse complement.
TCGGGGGAGGTACTTCGTGTCCACCCTCGTCGTGATGGGGCTTGGCTGGGCCATCGCGGCGGCCAACACCGGGATCTCGTATCTTGCGGTGGGCACTGATGTGATTCCGATCATCACCGGCCTCATCGGGTGTTTCGCCTTCGCGATTCTCCTGGCCTTCCTCCACAACGCGGTGTGGCTCGCCGTCGTCTCCCTCCTTCCGGCGATATTCGTCCTCGTGGGCTCGGTGCAGATCGCCCCCGAGGCCGCTCTCGATGTCCGGGGAGTGCGTGAAAGCGTCCGCATCACAGCCGACAGCGCCGATGAGGACGGCTCGAACAGCCACCGCTTCACCCTCATCGGCCCCGAAGGAAAACTCGACGAGCCGCTGACCTATGACGGGAACAACCCGGAGTGGGAGGTGGGTGACCGGCTCGACGTCATCAGCGACCCGGAGGGCGTCGTCCCGATGGAAGCCGCCGCCGACGTCGACCCCGCGGGCCAAATCGGCGCCCTGGCCATGGGCCTCGTCGGATGGACGGGGATCACGCTGCTGGCAGGCCGCCGCGGTTTCGTACGGCGCCGGGCGGGTCATCGCTTCACGCTCGGCGACCTCGTTTGAGGGCGGGCGTCCCGTAGGAGTTCCCACAGGCCCGCAGCGGCGCCGGGATGGGCGAAGGCGGCCGGGCGGACGTCGTTTCTGCCCGCGGCACACCGCACAGGACCGACTGGTTCGTTCAGGGGGTCATGCCGCCGGGCGAAATCGGATTCGCCGCAAGCGCCTAGATCCGCCTCGCTGTTGTCGTGATCGCTTCCATCCGCCAAGAGACGTACGGCGTCCGTGCCGCCGCCGAGTTCGGAGTTCCGGCAGTGCTTTTCAACGTCACCCGCGGCGAACTCGCCGACATCTTCGGTGAGGACCGGCTCGCGACCCTGCCCGCCACCGCCTTCCCGCCCGCCACCGGGGGCGCCGAGGGCGCCCGCCTCCTGCAGACCGTCGGCGTCCCCGACGGGACGCTCCACCTGCGTGAGCCCGACGAACACTCCGGCCGACTGCCGCTCGTCCAGGACGTCGTCCACGCCGAAGACTTCGACGATGCCCCGGCGGACGCGGACGAATGGCCTGTCATCGGCTGGCTGCTCAACGCCCACCTCGCCCTCGACCCCGGTTCCGGCAAGGTGCACGCCTTCGACGCCGACGGGGAGACCGTCCAGGAACTCCACACGGACGTCTCGTCCCTCGTCCAGGTCGCCCTCCGGTTCCAGCGTGTGCTCGAGGAGTTCAGCTTCAGCGGCGACGACGGCGGAGAGGAAGCCGACTTCGAGCGCCTGGAGCGCGAAGTCGAGCGCATCCGTCAGGAGACGAGCAGCGTTGATCCGCTCCCTTTCCAGGACGACGAGACCGTCTGGTCAGTGGTCGGTGAGGAGATCGCCGCCGGCCAGCGATTCAGGGGCGACAGCCCGGGAGCGCGCTCTCTCTACGGGTGATGGCGGGCGGATGTCGCCCACGTAACCCGCGGCCTGTGCGGTACGCGGGCCGCCTACCTGTCGGCCAGTCTCCTCCGCGAAGGATGGCGATGAGGTCCGCGGCAGGCGGCCGGGCGAGGTGAAGTCAGAAGCCACAACAGGGCGTCCGGGCACTGGATGCACGAGCGGGCGGGCCGAGGTCGAGGCAGAGGTCGCGGCCGAGGCCGTCGGTGCCATCGTGGTACGGGCGTTCCTGACCGTGGCGTACCCAGGGAAATGTCTCCCTGGATGGCTTCTCGGCTCCGCTCCGCGATGGGAGGAAGCCTCGGACGCGGCCGCCCGCGCCGTGTACGGCACGAATGTCTTCGATCTGCTCAACGTCAGCCGCGCGGTGCTTCCCGTGATGCGCCGGGCGGTCGGGGCGGGTGCTCAACTTCAGCTCGCCGGGCCCGCCCTGTCGCAGGGGACCTCGCCCTGGGCTCCCAGGCCCTGGACGTACGCGGCACCGGCGACCGGACTCCGCACGTCTGCATCCCCGAACCGCACTCCCGCTCCGCACAGGCCCTGACGCTCCTCGCCGGATGGGCCATGGCCGACCACCGCTCCCCCACGGAATCCACCGTCTGCCCCAGGGCTGTATCAACTGTGGGTCGTCTGCGCCATGTTCCCCGGAGTCATCACCTGTTGTCTCCGGGGTGTCGAGCGGATCAGACCGAGGATGCCGACACCCAGCGCCCACGCCAGGAGAGGAAACGCTGCCACCCTTTCCATGCCTCCCATACCGAGCCCGAGATAGTGGCGGGAGAGAAAGAGCCCCAAGGCCACGAGCGCGGTGATTCCCATCAGCAGGGTCGCCCGGCGCAGCGAACGGGGAGCACCGGTCGAGGAGTCGAGTCCCGCCAGGACAAGGCCGATGTTGCCGAGCGCCATGATGAGCAGGGCGCCCAGGACGTGCTGATTCTCGTTCACGTCCGCGGGGGCCAGCCCGGCCAGCACGAATCCCACTCCACCGGCGGCCAGCAGCAACCGCGCCGCGATCGCGGACCGGCCTCTGCGCCACAGCCCAGCACCGGTCAGGGCCACGCCTAGGACAAGCAGCGACCCCAGGGCGATGAACGCCCCGTTCATCAGGCCGTGTTCGGGAGAGCACACATATCGCGGCTCGGGCTCAGCCTGCAGGGCGCAGTGAGCGTTGCCCAAGTCGCTGATGTTGTACCGCGCCCAGCTGTACGGTTTCGCCCAGGCCGCCTCAGCGATGCCATGGATGACGAAGAACTGCGCGACACCCACGATCCACGCCGCATACCCGATCCGAGCCTTCAACTTTGCGCCCGCTGAACCTTCTGTGCGCTCACATTCCATGCGTACAGCGGATCATGAAGCGCTCTCCTCCAGCACTCCGACGATCCCCCGGACCGGGGTGGGGGAAGCCCCCGTACGGTTCGGCGCTGCTCCCAACCGGCGTTCACAGTCTGCGTGAGACATCCAGCGCCGCTTGCTGCACGGCCGGTGCGAAACTGCTGAGCTGTTCCTCCGTCACGAGGAAGGTGAGGGCGGAGACCGAGACCGCCCCGACCGGGGTGCCATCGGCGTCGAGGACCGCAGCGGCGACCGAGCAGATGGAGTCGTCCGATTCCTCGTAGTCGGTGGCGTAGCCGTCGGCTCGGATGCGGGCCAACTCCTCGGCCAGAGCCGCCCGGTCGGTGTGGGTGCGGGGTGTGCGGGCGGGCAGTTTGGTGCGGTCCAGGATGTCGTCCGCCTCGCGCTGCGGCAGATGCGCGAGCAGCGCCTTGCCCGCGGCCGTGGTGTGCAGCGGCAGCGGGGTGCCGACGTCGCTGGCGATGCGGTAGGCGTGGCCCGGGTCGACCTTGTGCGTGTACGTGGCGTAGTCACCGCTGAGCACGGCCAAGTGGACGGTCTGCCCGAGGCGTTGCTGGAGCGCGCGCAGGACCGCGTCGATGCCGACGCCGTCGTCGGCCAGCACCAGTGCGGAGAGGGCTCGGAGTTGATTGCCGCTGCCGTAGCGGCCCTCACCGTCGGCCGCCGCGTACCCCTCCTCGATCAGGATGGCGAGGACCCGGTGGGTGCTGGCCTTGGGCACGCCCGAGTGCTCGGCGATCTCGCCGAGACGGTGTGGTCCGTCCGGGCGGGCCAGTGCGTGCAGGACCCGTAGCGCCTTCGCGACGGAATTAACGGGCTTGCTGCGATCCATTGACCCTCCGAGAACACGCGGGCTATGTTGCCAACCGGTCCGTACAGCGGAACGCCAATCTACTCTACGGAACGCTCGCTTGTCCTCCGGCCGCGACGCACCCCTGGGTCGCCCCTCGCACCGGACGCTCCACGCACCCATCTCACGCTCGGGAAAGGCGGCCGTCCATGGCTGTACACGGGGCAACTGCCCCGCACCGACAACGATTCGATCTCGTGGTGTCGGGCGGGCTCCTGGCCGACCCGCTGCGCGAGGCCCCCGAGCCGGGTGACGTCGCCGTACACGACGGCCGCATCGCGGAGATCGGCGCGCCCGGCACCCTCGTCGGCGAGGAACGGCTCGACGCCTCCGGCCTGCTCGTCACGCCGGGCCTGATCGACCTGCACACGCACGTCTACGCTTCCCGCACCTACCTCGGCGCCCCCGCGGACACGATCGGGGTGCGCCAGGGAGTCACCACCGTCGTGGACGCGGGCAGTTGCGGCAGTGACGACTTCTCCGACTTCACGGACAACGTTGTCCGCCCCGCCACCACCCGGGTGCTGAGCTGGCTGAACATCTCCCGCCACGGCCTGGTCCACGGGCCGAGGGAGCTCTCGCACGGGCCCGGTGATGTGGACGAGGCGGCCACCGAGAAGGCGCTGCGCGACCACCCCGATCAGATCCGCGGAATCAAGGTCCGGATGAGCGCGTCGGTCCTCGGCGACAGCGGGCTGGCCCCGCTGCGCTCCGCCAAGCGGGTCGCCGAGCGGGTGGGCCGACCTGTCATGGTCCATGTGGGCAACGAACCTCCGGTCCTTGCCGACGTCCTTGACCTGCTCGGCGCGGGCGACGTCGTCACGCACGCCTTCCACGGCAAGCCCGGCGGTCTCTTCGGCAGCCAGTGGCAGGCACGTGCGGCCGTCGCACGCGGCGTCCGTCTCGACATCGGGCACGGCAGCGCGAGCCTGTGCTTCGCCACCGCGGAACGGGCGCTGGCCGCCGGGTTCAACCCGTACACGATCAGTACGGATCTGCACGCGCGCAGCGTCGAGGGGCCGGTGCACTCGCTGGCCACGACCCTGGACAAACTCCTCGCCCTGGGCATGACGCCGCAGCAAGTGATTCGCTGCGTCACCCTGAACGCCGCTGACGTGCTGGGCCTGAAGGAGGACCTGGGCACGCTGCGTCCAGGTTCCGCGGCGGACCTGACCTTGCTGCGGCAGAAGCAGGGGCCGGTGACGCTGACCGACGCCGAGGGCGCCACGCGCACCGGCGACACCCGCCTGGAGCCGGTCGCGGTCGTCCGCGCGGGCCGTGTCCATCCGGTGGGGACCGGATCCCCCTGAACCACCGGCACCAGCCGCTCCCTCGGCCGAGCCCGCACCACCGACCGGAACGCACCACCGAGAGGCCCATGAATTGAGCACCCCCCTGATCGAGCGGCTGACAGCGGCGGTACGGGACACCGGCCATCCCGTCACCGAGACGGACCGTACCGACCTGCAAGCGTTCCTCCCGCTCGCCCACCTCTACTCGCAGTCCAGCGGCATCGTCTTCGACGACATCCGCGCGCTCGCCCTGGCCGTGCACGCGCTGGCGTTCGTCCGCAGGGTCCGCACCGCCGAGCACCTGGACACACTCGACCCCCAGCTCGCCGCCGAAGTCGCCCCCGGGCGCATGTCGGCCGTACGTCAGCTCATCGACAGCTACTGCACACCGCGGGAGTTCGCCGCGCGTGACACCGAAGTCCTGCTGCTCGCCCTGCACTTCGAGGCGGCGGCACAGCTACAGGACCACACCGACCAGCAGGCATGACGACACAGGTATGACCGACACACCAGGGAGCACCGCCATGACAGTGAAGATCGTGATCGGACACCGGCTCGGCAAGGGAAACGCGGTCGCCGACGGAGTGCGTGCCGCGGGCGGCGAACCCGTCGTCATCCCCGGGCCCGGAGCCGACATGAAGGTGGGCGACGTGATGGCCGCCGAGGGCGCCGACCTCGGCATCTCCTTCTGCGGCAGCGGTGGCGCGGGGGCCGTGACCGCCAAGGCCAAGTACGGGCACGACATCGAGTTCGGCATGCGATCGGCACAGGCCGGCGTGACCGCCGTCGAACAGGGCCGCACCGTACTCGGCTTCGGCTTCCTCGACAGCGAGGAACTGGGATTCAAGGTCACCGAGGCCCTCCTGAAGAAGCTGGGGAGGACGGCGTGAAGCAGTCCCGCCACACACTCCGCCTCACCGGCTCGGGCCCCACCCGCGAGAAGGCCTTCGCCACCGCCATCGGCCAGGTCCAGTCGGCGGTCGGCAAGCGCACGGAAGGGGTCTGCTTCCGGGTGGAGCCGCTGGAGCTCGAAGTGCTCTCCGCCGCTGAACACCGTTGGACCGAAAGGTTCCTGGGTCTGCTCTTCCCGCGTACCCGCCAACGCTTCGAGATCACCCTGCGCGTCGAGGTGCAGGTGGCCTCACTCGACCTGGATGCCGTCGACTTCACGGTGCGCGAGGAGCGGCTCTCGCCGCTCCAGCACGCCCTGCACATGAGGTGACCCGATGAACGAGACCCTCACCGTCCTGCTGCAGTCCCTCGTCATCGGTGGCCTCATCGGCTTCGGCGCGAGCGCGGGCGTGGCCCGGATGTTCCACGCGCCCAAGGTCCAGGGCATGGGCGCCTTCCGCACCCTCGGCGAGCTGAACGCCTGCCAGAACGATCCTGTCGCGCACTTCTCCTTCGGCCTCGGCTTCCTCTTCAACGCCTGGTCGAGCGCCGTCGGCACCGGAGCGCTGACCGGAGACGTCGACCACCGCATCGTGCCGCACTGGACGGCCTCGGTCGCGATGGTCAAGAACCGCAACCTCGACCAGACCCTGCACAATCCCCGGCGGATGGCCCTCACCGGCACCGTTGTCGGCATGGTCCTCATCGCGCTGCTCAACACGACGGCGGCCTCGATCCCGCACTCCCTGCAGGACGTCGCCGCCAAGGTCCTGGGACCGGCATCGGAATGGCTCATCAACCCCGTGATGCCCATCATCTTCTGGATGGCCGCCGTCGACGCGGGCCGCCGCACCGGGGCCTGGGGCACCGTCCTGGGCGGGCTCGGACACCTGGTGATGGGCAACGCGGTCCCGGGCATCGTGCTCGGCATCGTCATCGGCAAGGGAGTCGACGACCTGGGCTGGACCAAGGTCACCAAGTCTCTCGCGGGGGCAGTCATCGTCCTGTTCGCCGCCAGCACCGTCCTGCGCGGCGCCGACATCACTCTGCTCCAGCAGCTGAAGGTCGATGTCCCGCACTGGCTCCTGCAGTTCCACGACGCGACCGGCACCAAGCCCCAGTGAGGCAGGCAGCGACATGACCGACACATCGACGGCCGCCGCGGGCGACATACCCGCGAATGGTTCCGACACGACCGACACGAAGCCGGAAAAGCCCGGCTTCCTCACCAAGGTGCCGGGAGAGGGCAGCTTCTGGCTCTCCGAGTGGGCCTTCCCCGTCTTCGTCGCCTGCCTGGCCGCCGGGATCTTCACCGGCACACACCTCTATTACGTCTACCACACGGGTGTCTTCAACGAAGTCGCCGTCGTATCCATGCTCAAGGCCGGCATGGAGGGCGGAAGTTACGGCGCCGCGGCGGCCTTCGGCGCGGGCTTCCTGTTCGCCAGGATCATCGAGGGCCCCATGGTCGGCATCCTCGACATCGGAGGATCGCTCCAGACCGGCGTCGGTATCGGGATCCCCGCGATGATGCTGTCCGCCGGGTTCACCGCGCCCCTGGAGCACTTCTGGCTCGCGATCCCCGTCGGCGCCGTGCTCGGCGCTCTGATCGGCGTCGCCATCCTCGCCATCCGCCGCGCCACCGTGAACTCCACGGGAGGCACCTCCACGTTCGGCGCCGACGTGATGATGGGCGCGGGCAACTCCGCGGGCCGCTACCTGGGCCCGCTCGTCATCATCTCCGCCGCCACCGCGTCCCTGCCCGTCGGTCTCGGCTCGACCATCGGCGCCGCGCTCTTCTACAAATGGCGCAAGCCCCTCACAGGTGGCGCCATCATCGGCGCGATGGCCGCCGGTTTCTTCTTCCCCATCCCCGGCAAGTGACCGCCCGCTCCTTTCGAACCGCCCTTCCCGCCAACACAGTTCAGGGAATCAGTGTGCACACTCTCCACCAGGATCTTGATGTTCCCCCCGCAATCAATGCCAGCGGCAAGATGACCGCGCTCGGCGGCAGCGTGCTCAGCGAAGCCGTCATCACGGCGATGAGCGAGGGCGCCCGTCACCACGTCGTCATGGCCGACCTGCTCGCCGCCACCGGACAGGAGATCGCCCGGGCAACGGGCACCGAGGACGGCTGCCCCACCACCGGCGCCGCGTCCGGCGTCGCCATCGCCGTGGCGGCCCTCGTCGCGGGCACGGACCTGTCCCGCGTCGAGGCCCTGCCCGACCCGGGCGACGCGCCGTGCGAGGTGATCCTGCCGCGCGGTCACTCCGTCCACTTCGGCGCCCCCATAAGGCAGTTGATCGCGCTCGGCGGCGGCCGTCCCGTCGAGGTCGGCTCGGCGAACAGGGTCACCGCAGAGCACCTCTCCGGCGCCGTCGGCCCCCGTACGGCGGCCCTGTTGTACGTCCAGTCGCACCACGCCGTACAGAAGGGCATGGTCTCCCTCGCCCAGACCGTCGACGTCGGCCGGGAGCACGGCATCCCGGTGATCGTCGACGCGGCCGCCGAGGAGGACCTGCGCCACTGGCCGGCCACGGGAGCCGACCTCGTCGTCTACAGCGGCGGCAAGGCCGTCGGCGGGCCCACCTCCGGAATGATCTGCGGCAGCGCTCGCCACATGGAGGCCTGCCGCGCGCAGTACGCGGGCATCGCCCGCCCGATGAAGGTCGGGAAAGAGACCCTCTTCGGCCTCGTCCGCGCCCTGCGCGACTACGGTACGGACTCCCCCGGCGGACACCGCGACCGTATGGAGAAGCTGGCCGCGCGCCTGGCCCCGCTGCCCGGCATCACGACACGGGTCGTCAGCGACGAGGCAGGCCGGGACATCCACCGCACCGAACTCACCGTCGACCCGGCGGCCGCCGGCCGCGACGCCGCACACCTGGCCGCCGAACTGGCCACGGCCGGAGTGTACTTGCGCGACCACCACGCTTCTACGGGCCGCCTGTACATCGACCCGCGCCCACTGAACTCCGACGAGGAAGAGCAACTGGTGCACCACCTGGCCACGCTGGTCGAGGGATACAGCGGGCACAAGGGACTCGAAGGAGAAGACCTGTGACCGTCGCCGAACGCCGCCTGATCGTCACCGAAGAAGCCGGGCTGCATGCCCGACCTGCCGCAGCCTTCGCCCAGGCCGCGGCCCGCAGCACCGCCGAGGTCACCGTCGCCCGCGAGGACGGCCACGAAGTGCCCGCCCGCAGCGTGCTCTCGCTCATGACCCTCAACATCCGCTGCGGCGACGCCATCGTGCTGCGCGCACGCGGCGCCGACGCCGAATCCACCCTCGACACCCTCGCACGCATCGCGGACCCCGCATGAGCGCCACCCCGTCGCCCCGGGCGACCTCCCTGAGCCAGGCCGTCACCCGCACCATCGACCGTCTGCGCCTGGCCCGCATCACCCCGACCGTGCGCGCCGCTGACGCCGACACAGCAGACGAACTGGCGCACACACTCCTCGCGAACGGCATCACCACCTTCGAGTTCACCGCCACCACACCGGGCTGGGAGAAGCTGGTGGAGACTTGGTCCCGGGAAACGCCGCAGGCGACCGTCGGACTCGGCACCGTCACCTCGCCCGACATCGCGCAGCGGGCCCTGGAAGCAGGGGCCCACTTCCTCGTCAGCCCGTTCCAGGTGCCTGAGGTCCGCCCGGTCGCGGACGCGGCCAACCGGCTCCTGGTGGAGGGCGGCCTCACTCCCAGTGAGCTGCGCGTCGCCGCCCAGCGAGGCGTCGCCAAGCTCTTTCCCGCGCATATCGGCGGCATCGCCTATCTGAAGTCACTGCTGTCCGTCCTGCCGGGCGCCCACATCATGGCGACCGGCGGCGTCACGCTCGACAACGCGGGCGAATGGCTTACGGCGGGGGCTTTCACGGTGAGCATCGGCAGCGATCTGACCAAGGGGGACGTGGAGGCGAACGTACGACGGCTGCGGGCACAGCTCGACTGAGGGAGAGGGAGGGAGACGGAGGGAGAGGGAAGGAGGGAGAGGGAAGGAGGGAGAGGGAGGGTGCGGGGTCGGTGGATCGGTGGGGCCGATCCATGAGGGGTCAGCACGCCTCACCCACTCCGGTGGCACACTCCTTTCACACCCTCTACACGCCTTTTGACCTGATTCGGAATCCGTGACTACGGTCCCCGCTGCGACAGGTGCTCACTTCGACTGACTGGAGCGGAATCCCGTGTCACCCACCGGCGCGTCGGCGTCGTATGTCCTCAGCAGCGACGTCGCCGACCAGGCGATATCAGCTCCGAGCTGGCTGCGGGACAACGTCGACACCCTGATAGGCGTCCCGCTGCGCATCGTGCTCATCGTCGTGGGAACGATGATCGTCCGGGGTCTGGCCAAGAAGGCCATCACTCGAGTCGTGCAGCGCATCCTCCAGCCGCCGGAGGAGCAGAGCGAACCTCGCCGCACCAGCCGCGGCCCGGCCGTGCTGCAGCGCGACCGCAGCCGAGCCAACGAACGTCGCGAGCAGCGCGCTCGCACCATCGGCTCGGTGCTCAGCAGCATTGTCACCGTAGTGATCGGCGTCATGGCCATGGCCATGGTCCTCGACCAGATCGGCATCGCCCTTGGCCCGCTGCTGGCAAGCGCCGGTGTGGTGGGGTTGGCCATCGGCTTCGGTGCGCAGAACCTCGTCGCGGATTACCTCTCCGGCATGCTCATCATGCTCGAAGACCAGTACGGCGTCGGGGATTCCGTGGACCTTGGGGAAGCCATCGGCGAAGTGGAGCAGGTCGGTCTGCGCCTCACCCAGATCCGCGATCTCAACGGCGGCCTGTGGCACATCCGTAATGGTGAGATCCTCCGCGTCCGCAACGACAGCCAGGAGTGGGCCCGCGCCGTTCTGGACGTATCGGTGGCGTACGACTCCCATCTCGACACTGTCTACAGCGTCTTGGAGGAGACCGGCCACGAAATGCGTCAGGACCCGCAGTTCGACGGGGTTCTGCTGGAGGACCCGTCGGTCTGGGGAGTGCAGTCCCTGGATGCGGACGGCGTCGTGATCCGTGTGGCCGTCAAGACCGTTCCCCTCAAGCAGTGGGCCGTCACTCGCGAGCTGCGTCGTCGCGTCAAGGAAGCACTGGATGCGGCGGGCATCGAGATCCCCTTCCCGCAGCGCACCGTGTGGATGCGTACGGACAACGACCTCGCCGTCACCACAGGCGGCAAGGCCGCAGCATCGAACTGACCGCTACCCGGACGCAGGCATTTCGACGGACAGCACGCCGACCGCCCTCCATACCTGTGTCCTCGGCGACGTCGCCACGCCGTCGCCCCGCACGCGAGGTGCTGACCGATCTGGCGCGACAGGGTCAGCAGCCTCCGCAGTTGCAGTAGAGGACGTCCCAGTGATTGCCCTCGTCGGCGTAGATGTTGCCGGAGCCGGACTTGTACTGCGGAGCACCGTCACCCCGCGGCCCGATGTACGTGAAGGTGTTCTTGACGTAGCTCGTGACACAGGTGTTCTTACCGAAGTCGAGCTTGTATCCGTTCCAGTGAGAGTACGTACCACTCGCATGGCCGGTCTCCGTGCCACCCGTGACGTCGAGGGCGCACCCACTGGCCCGCTTGAAGGTCTGGGCCCCTTGCGCGGTGGCCAGGTTGAGCTGCTCGAAGGACGTACACGTCGGGTTGTCGCGGTTCGAACAGCCGCCGGAGGACGACCAGGTGACGCCGACCTCCCGGAACATCGATGTCGCGGTGGCATGGCCGATCCCACCTCGCCACGCACGAGTCGACCGGCGGCGAGTTCGGCCTGTACAAGGTGGAATTGGCAGCGCGGTCCGCCGGCGCCAAGACCCATTTCCACAAGGCCATGCCGGAGTCCTTTTACGTCCTCTCGGGGGAGTTGGAGCTCTTCACCGGCGAGAAGTGGGTGACCGGCCGCGTCGGTGATTTCCTGTACGTACCGGTCGGCGGCCTGCACGCCTTCAAGAACGTGACGGCCGAGCCCATGTCGATGCTCATGCTCTTCTCCCCCGGCGCCCCACGCGAGGAGTACTTCGAAAGGGCCGCGGAGATGTCGCGGCGCGGCAGCGAGGAACTCAAGGAGTTCCGCGTGCGGCACGACAGCTACTTCGAAGAGGACTTCGGGCCGGAGGCGGTGTAGGCCCGCCGCACTCAGGGGCGGCGGACCCGCCAGAGCCATGCCGCCGTGCCGGCCAGCAGGGCGAGCATCGCCAGGTTGGCCAGGAGGGCCGGGGTGTCGCCCGCCAGGTCGGCGCTGGACGAGATCCAGATACTGATGGCCGCGGTCGGCAGGACGGCGGCGAGCAGAACGCCGGAGGTCTTCTGGACAGCGGTCCAGTGCACCGAGGTGCAGAGCAGCACCGCGCCGATGACACGGAACAAGGTGCTGCAGAACTGTGCGGCGGGGACGTCGGGGAGGAACACCGCGACGAGGAACGGGAGGGTGAGCATCAGGAGCGGAACCAGGGGGTGCACCTTGCCGCGGCGGGCGGGCGCGGGCGCACCGGCACCGCCCGGGGGCGAGATCCCGATGACCCCGTGTCCCGCCTCGGCCAGCGCCGTCGCCGCGATCGTGCGGGGGTCTCCCAGCTCTGTCAGGACCTCGCCGATCGCGGCGTCGGGGCGTTCGGCGCGCGTCACCTCGATGTGTTCGGCGAGGTCGGCAAGGAGTTCCTGACGGCGGTCGGCGGTGAGTGCGGAGGCCTCGCGCTCGACGGCGGAGAGGTAGTCGCGTATGGGGTCGGCTGAGGTCTTCATGCGAGGTCTCCGGTGGTGGGGGGTGGGGTGGCAAGGAAGGTGTCGACGGCGTTGCGGAAGCCGGGCCAGACGCGGGTGAACTCGTCGAGTGCGGCCCGGCCGCTGTCGGTGAGCGCGTAGTAGCGACGGGGTGGCCCGGAGGCGGACTCCTGCCAGGTGGTGGTGACCAGGTCGTCACGGCGAAGCCGGGAGAGCAGCGGGTAGACCGTGCCCTGGCTGGTGGCCAGGGCACCGGAGTCCTCAAGGGCGTGCAGGAGTTCAACGCCGTAGCGGGGGCGGTCTCGCATCAGCGCGAGTACGCAGTACTCCAGGACGCCCTTGCGCAGCTGGGCGGCTGCCCGAGCCTGCTTGGTCGAATCACCTGGTTCCATGCGATGCAAGATACCTGGTGGGGCAAGTGGATGGGAAGGCCGCCCTAGGACACGGCGACGGAACTGCCCGCGATTCGGCTCTCCGCGCTCATCGCCCGGCTGCGGCCACCGCGCGGCGCAGCGGGCTCGCCGAATCCGACGTCCCGGCTGTTCCGGCTGTTCCGGCTGTTCCGGCTGTTCCGGTCCGACGTTCAGGCTGTTCCGGTCCAGCGTCGAAGCGCAGTTCCGGGAACAGCACGGCGCCGCCTACTACGCCCAGGCTCTGGGATACGCGCCCCGCACCCTTTCAAGAGCCGTGCGGCTTCAAGAGCCGTGCGGCAGGTCACCGGCCGCACGGCGAAGGCGTACATCGTCGACCGCATCATCCTGGAAGCCAAGAGGCTCCTCGCCCATGACCGGCTCACCGCGGCCAGTTGCGCCGCCACGCCTGGCTTCCCTGACGCGTCCAATTCCTCGGTGTTCTTCCAGAACGCCACAGGTGCGCGTCCGGGCGCGTGGCAGGAACTCTCTCGGGTACAGCCGCCGTGAAACCGAAACCGAAACCGATGCGTGGAGAAGCACGAAGCTGATCCGGTGCCCGTGACGGCGCCTGAACTGAACCTGCCGCGACGCGACAGGAAAACCGAGCGCCCCGCCCCTGCATCACGGGGGCGGGGCGGCAGCGCTGCAGCCACAGCGCGGATAGAAGAGTCCAGGCTAGCGGCCGGGACTGACAACGCGGACCGGACGCGAACCGGCGCTATCGCTGGGGCTTGTCCTGGTCCCCGCCGAACTGGTCCTTCAGCTTGTCCTGGGCGGTGTCGACCTGGCCGGAGTACTTGTTCTGCGTCTTGCCGTCGACGAAGTCGCCCGCCTTGTCGATTCCCTGCCCGGCCTTGTCCTCGTGGCCCTTGAGCATCTGCTTGAGCTTGTCCATGACTGACATGGGCCAACCGCCTCTCTGTGTCGCCCCCACCACCAGGCTCACATCACGAGGCGCGATACGCATCCGCTGGCCCGGCCCCGCCCGGCAGGCCCGTCCCTGGAGTAACCCGTTCGGGCGCCCCCTGCTGCACCGGACCAGGCGTCGGCCGAAGCTGAGGGCGCAGGTCATACGGCGTACACAAACCCAGGTCGAGAACTCGGAAGAAGGCGTTCATGGCGAAGGCGTATCTGGTGGGCAGCGGGATCGCTTCCCTGTCGGCGGCGGCGTTCCTGATCCGCGAGGGCGGGTTCGTGGGTTCCGACATCGTCGTGCTGGAGGAGCAGGACCGTGAGGGCGGCAGTCTGGACGCCTCCGGGTCGCCCGAGACCGGTTACACGATGCGCGGCGGCCGGATGTTCGAGATCCACTTCGACTGCACCTACGACCTGCTCGGTTCGATTCCCTCCCTCGACGACCCGTCGAAGTCGGTCACCGAGGACACCTTCGCCTTCCATGAGGACTTCGCCTGGGACGACCATGCCCGGCTCGTCGACGCCAAGGGCAGGGTGGTCGACTCGCACTCGATGGGCTTCACGGAGCGTGACCGTATCGAACTGGTCACGTGCGTGGGCACCCCCGAGAAACTGCTCGACGGCAAGCGCATCACGGACTGCTTCAGCCCGGAGTTCTTCCGCACGGACTTCTGGTGGATGTGGTGCACCACCTTCGCCTTCGAGCCGTGGCACAGCGCGATCGAGTTCCGCCGCTACCTCAACCGGTTCGTCCACCTCTTCAAGACGTTCGACTCCATGTCGGGCATCTACCGGACCCGCTTCAACCAGTTCGACTCCATCGTGCGCCCACTGCTGAAGTGGCTCACCGATCAGGGGGTGACCGTGCAACTCGGCACCAGGGTCACCGATTTGACCCTGGCCGACGGTGACGCCCTCACGGTCGAGGCGCTCAGCTGCACGCGTGGCGGCGAGAGCGAGGAGATCACGCTCTCCCCCGGCGACCTCGTCATGGTCACCAACGGGTCGATGACGGCCGGCTCGACCCTCGGGTCGACCAGCACGGTGCCCACCCTCGACACCTCGGGAGCCGATGGCGCCTGGCAGCTGTGGGAGACCCTCGCGGCCAAACGGCAGGGGCTGGGCAGACCCGCCGTCTTCAACTCGTCCATCCCCGACTCGACGTGGGAATCCTTCACGGTGACGACCAAGGACCCCACCTTCTTCGAGCTGATGGAGAAGTTCAGCGGCAGCGAGGCAGGCAAGGGCGGTCTGATCACCTTCAAGGACTCCAAGTGGCTCCTTACCATCGTCCTCAACCACCAGCCGCACTTCCATGACCAGCCCGAGGACACCTACGTCTGGTGGGGCTACGCCCTGTTCCCGGACCAGGAGGGTGACTTCGTCCGCAAGCCGATGCGCCAGTGCACCGGCCGGGAGATCCTCGACGAGGTCCTGCACCACCTGCGCTTCGAGGAGGGTCCACAGATCCTCGACCACTCGATCGTGTTCCCGGCCCTGATGCCGTACATCACCAGTCAGTTCCTGGTCCGCAGCGCGGGCGACCGGCCCCAGGTCGTGCCGGAGGGGTCCACCAACCTCGCCTTCATCGGGCAGTACGCCGAGGTCCCCGACGACGTGGTGTTCACGGTCGAGTACTCGGTGCGCACCGCATGGACCGCCGTCGCGCGGCTGCTCGGGCTCGCGAAGCAGCCCCCGCCCGTCTACAAGGGAGGGCACGACCCGAAGGTGCTTGTCGAGGCGCTGCAGACCATGCACCGGCGCTGACCACTGCTGTCACGGACCACTGTCTCCTCGGACCACTGTCGCCTGGGATCAGAGACGCCGACGTGCGCTAGGCCGACTCGCGCACCACGAGTTCCGGTTCGAAGATCACCGAGGTGGGCTCTGTCCGTACGCCCTCCATCTGCTCCTGCAACAGCCGCGCCATCTCGGCACCCATCTCCTCGACCGGCTGCCGCACCGTCGTCAACGGTGGCACGCAGGTGACCGCCACGCTCGAGTCGTCGAATCCGACCACCGCCACGTCCCCGGGCGCCTGCTTGCCCTGCTCCCGCAGGGCCTGGCACACCCCTTGGGCCATCAGGTCGTTGGCCGCGAACACCCCGTCGATGTCCGGATGCTCGGCCAGCAGCCGGCGCATCGCCTTCGCTCCGCTCTCCAGAGTGAAGCCGCCCTCGGCGACGGGAATGTAGGGCTGTCCGCCGCGCTCCATGCCGTCCTGGAAACCGGCGAGGCGTTCTCGGCCCGCGGGGATGTCCAACGGGCCCGAGATGGTCGCCACCCGTCGGCAGCCGCGGGCCAGCAGATGGTCCGCGGCCAGCCTCGCCCCGTCCCGGTGTGCGAAGTCGACGAACGTGACGCGGGCAAGGAGGGAGGGACGCGCGAAGAACACCGCTGGCACCTCCGCTTCGGCGAGCAGCGCCGGGAGGGGGTCCTGAGCGTGTGTCGAGACGACCAGGGCGCCGTCCGCGTTGCCCTGGCGCAGGTAGGTCAGGACCTGTTGGCGCGACTCCTCCGTCTCCGCGAACATCAGCACCGGATGCATGGCACGCGGACGCAGGAATCCCACCACCCCGCTGACGGCGCGGCCGAAGAAGGGGTCCGCGAACACCCGCGCGGCGAACGCGTTCTGTGCCGTGTCGGAGTTGTCCCCGGCGCCCGAGACGACCAGGGCGATGGTGCCCGCACGCTGGGTCACCAGGGAGCGTGCCGCCCGGTTGGGCGCGTAGCCCGTCCGCTCGATGGCCGCTCGGACCACGTCCTGGATGGCGGGGGCGACATTGCGCACGCCGTTGACCACACGGGAGACAGTGGCGCGCGAGACCCCCGCTTCGCGCGCCACGTCCTCCAGCGTCGGCATCTGTCTGTCCATTCGGGAACCCTAACGCCCCACCTCCAGACGTCATAGAGCGCTCTCCCGTGCCTGCGCACCTGCTATGGACGGCTGTCTGACCTGCGTACCGTCGCCGTGAGGGGGAGATCTCCCGCACTGCGCCCGGCAAGAACGCGCCAGCCGCCCGCTTCGGTCCGCCATGCGCCCTCGCCCGTATCCCAGTGGCGCAGCATCCTCGCCGGTACCTCCACCGACGCCGTCACCGTCTCCCCCGGCTCCGCCCGGACCGCCGTGAAGCCCGCGAGCCAGCGGACCGGGCGGTCCACGGCGGAGTCGGGCCGTGCGAGGTAGACCTGCACCACCTCATGTCCCGGGCGCGTGCCCGTGTTGCGCAAGCGGACCTCCACGGCCAAGGCTCCTCCCCCGTCGTGGGCACTCACACTCGCGGCCCGTAGGCGTTCGTAGCTCCACGTGGTGTAACCCAGGCCGTGACCGAACCAGTACGCCGGTTCGAGGCCCGCCCGCAGCCAGGCCCGGTAGCCGATGTGCAGGCCCTCCTCGTATACGAGTTCGCCGTCCCGCGGACGCGTCTGCGTGACCGGCGCGTCCGCAAGGGCGGCTCCCCACGTGGTGGGCAGTCGGCCGCCCGGTTCGGCCTTTCCGAAGAGGACGTCGGCCAGCCCGGCCCCCGCCTCCTGCCCGGCGAACCATGAGAGGAGCACCGCCCCGCCCTCTTCTCTCCAGGGCAGCTCCACGGGGCCTCCCGAGTTGACCACGACCACGGTGCGCGGGTTGGCGGCGGCGACCGCCGAGACCAGCTCGTCCTGGCGGCCCGGAAGGGTGAGCGAGGTGCGATCGTGCCCCTCGGCCTCGCCGCCCTCCGTGGTGCCCACCACGACCACCGCCACGTCCGCGTGGCGTGCGGCCTCGACGGCTTCGGCCAGCGCCTGCTCGGGGTCCGGTTCGGGCGCCGCGGCCGTCACGACGACGGCGCGGCCGGTGTCGGGTGCCAGCTCACGGCGTGCCACGACGTGCGCTGCGTGACCGCCCGCCAGCCATACCGACGCGTGGCGGCGCGGCGGATCGAGATGGATGACCGCGGGGTCGTCGGTGTCACGCGCGAACTCCCCTTCCACCAGCGGCTGTCCGTCCACCACGAGGCTCATCCGGCCGTAGCCGCCCACCCCGAACGTCCACTTTCCGTCCGTCGCCGGGCGCACCAGTGCGCTGATCTCGACGGTGTGGGCCTCCAGTGCGACAGGAGGCTCCAACTGCCTTCCGGAGAAGCGGTGTTCGGAGTAGAGCTCATGACCAGTCGCTGTCAGTACGCGCAACAGCACGCCGGGCTCCCCGGTGAGAGGGTTCTGGCACCGTGCGGGATCCAGTGGCAGCGGCTGCCCGCCCAGGTCCGGGCCCGGAGCGTGCAGCACCTCGGCCCGCCCTTGCAGATGGGCCCGGATCCCGTCCAGGGGCGAGATGGTCTCCGGCGGGAAGACTCCGGCGCTGCCTCCTCCCTGGAGACGTGGGACTGACGCATGCCGTCCGATGACCGCCACCCTGCTCAGCGCGGAGAGGTCCAGGGGCAGTAAGTCGTCGTTGCGCAGCAGGACGGTGCTCGCCGCCACGGCCCGGCGCAGCAGTCGGCGTGCCGTGCCGCCCGGCCACGCGCGCGGCGGGATACTCCGTCCGCTCCCGAGCGCGCCGACCCGGTCGGCCAGGGTGAGCAGCCGCAGCACTTTGTCGTCGATGGCCTCCTCCGGAACGCTGCCGCCGCGGACCGCCGCCACCAGAGCAGCGCCCCACGGGCCGTCAGGGCCGGGCATCGCCAGGTCCTGGGCCGCCGCCGCGCTCTGGGCCGTCAGCCGTACGGCGCCCCAGTCGGAGACAACGGCCCCGTCGAATCCCCACTCTCCTTTCAGAGGCTCGGCCAGCAGTTCGTTTGCGGTCATGGTCGTGCCGTTGACGCGGTTGTACGCGCTCATGACGAGCCACACGCCCGCTCTGACGGCGGCTTCGAACGGGGCCAGATACACCTCGCGCAGCGTCCGCTCGTCCACGCGTACGTCCATGGTGAGCCGTTCGGTCTCCGAGTCGTTCGCCACGTAGTGCTTGGCGGTCGCGGCGACGCCGTGCGCCTGGATGCCACGGATCAGGGCGGTTCCGGTGCGCGCGGCCAGTTCCGGATCTTCGGCCAGGCACTCGAAGTGGCGCCCTCCCAATGGGGTGCGGTGGAGGTTCAGGGTGGGTGCCAGGACCGCGTGCACCCCCTTGCGCAGGGCTTCGAAGGCGAGCAGCTCGCCGAGCTCACCGGCCAGTCGCTCGTCCCAGAGTGAACCAAGGGCGGAGGCGGAGGGCAGGAGCAGCGAGGTCCTGCGTTCGTCCCACTCCTCCCCCCGCACACCGGCGGGACCGTCCGAGAAGACCATCTCCCGTAGCCCTACGGCTGGTTCGGCCCGGGTACGCCACACCGTGGCCCCGGTCAGCAGACCCACCTTCTGCGCCAGGTCCAGCGCGCCCACCAGCCGCAGCAGTTCGTCCCGCGTCATTCCTTGCTCCTCCTGCCTCCGACGAGGAAGCGGCGCCGAAGTTGGATCAGCCGCGAATTCAGGTGTGCATCAGTCGTGCGTCACTTGTAGACGCCGAATTCGTAGAGCGAGTAGCCGTACCCGGTGCCTCGCTGGGTGCCGTTGACGCGTACGTAGCGGCCGGAGCCGTTCACGTCGAAGTCGTCGACACCGCCGTTGCCGCCGCTCACCTCGCGCACCGTCTTCCAGTTCTGTCCGTCGTCCGAGGTCTGGATCGTGTACGCCTTCGCGTACGAGGTCTCCCAGTTGAGCTGGACGTGCTTGAAGGAGGTGGTGGAGCCCAGGTCGACCCGGAGCCACTGCGGGTCGCTCCAGTCGCTGGCCCAGCGTGTGCCGTTGTTGCCGTCGACGGCGTTGGCGGCGGTGCACGGGCAGTCGCCGCTGCCGGGCTGGAAGGAGGAGGCGGTGGCGGGCTTGCCCAGGGCGACGTTCGTGCCGTCGACCGGCGGCACGACCACGCGCACGGACCGTGTCTCGATGCCGACGTTGCCCTTGCCGTCACTGACCTTGACGTAGATCTTCCAGACGCCGGGCTTGTCCGGGGCCGTGACCTTCAGACGGCCCGATCCCTGGTTGGTGGCGGCCAGCGGAGTGAGCTCCTTGTTCTTGTTCTTGTCGATGTAGATGCTGCTGGCGAGCACCTCGTAGGAGAGCGCGTCGCCGTCGGGGTCGCTGACCTTGGTGGTGACCGTGAGCGGGGCACCGGCCGGGACCTTGCCCGCGTCGCCGTCGACGGTCAGGCCGGTGATGACCGGTGGGGTGTTGTCACCGGCGGTGCTGCCCTTGTAGGCCTTCTTCACGGCGTAGTACGAGAGTCTCTTCTGGCCCGCGGGAAGCAGGTTGAACCAGACGCCGCCGAAGTCGTACTCCGTCCCGTAGTGGAACAGGGTGGCGCCGAGCGCGACACCCCGGTGGCCGGTCACGCAGTCCCAGGCCTTCGTGTACCCGGCGGCCTTGGCCCGGTCGGTTGGCTCCTCGGGAACTCCGTTGGCGTCGTCGGGGACCTCCCACTCGCCCGCGGGACCGGACTCGGTGACGATGTAGGGCTTGGTGTACCCGCCCTTCTCCCAGTCGGACCTGATGTCGCACGCGGCGTTGTAGGAGTTGACGGCGTAGAGGTCGAGGTCCGGGGCGTTCTTCTTGTAGTAGGGCCAGGCCCCGGTCCAGGCGTCGGTGGAGGTCACGGGGTGGTTGGGGTCCACCGCGTGGATCTTCTTGGCTATGTCGTTGACGAAGGTGGTGTACGCGTTGCGCTGCTTCTCCAGCTCGTCACCGGCGTAGCAGTTCTGCAGGCCGAGCACCGATTCGTTGCCGACGTTCCACATCAGGACGCCGGGGTTGTCCTTGTAGGTGTCCGCCCACTTGGGGAACTCCGCCAGCATCTGGTTCTTGTACGCGGTGTCCGTCAGGTAGTTGACACAGCCGCCGCTGCCCGGGCCGCCGCCGGGCTGGAGCCAGAAGCCCGCGACGACCTTGATGCCGTGGGCGGCCGCGGAGTCGAACAGCGGTTTACTGGAGGCGTCGGTGCCCCAGGTCCGGATGGTGTTGACGCCCATCGACCGCAGATCAGGCATGTACTTGCCGGCGTCGGCCACCGAAGGCCCCCAGGTCAAGCCCTTGACCTGGTAGGGCGAGCCGTCGACGGTGAGCTGCCAGTTGCCTTGCGAACCGGTCACTTTCACGACGCTGCCGGCCGCGTGCGCCTGCTGAGCGGGGAGCACCAGTGCACCGGCCACCAGCAGGCCCGCAGCCGCGGGAACCACGACGCTGCGGAGGGAGAGAGCGGTACCAGGTCTGAGCATGGGGGCCTCCTGGATGAGGGGGGACGGGGAGTGGGGCAGGGGGAAGGTGCGCAGTGGGGGCGGGGGGCTGTGAAGGGCGGAGGGAGCCCGCCCTTCACAGATCGAGCACCGCCCATCACCGTTCGCGGTCAGGGCAGTTCGTAGTTCTCGTCGAGCGCGGCGCCCGCCTCGGGGTGCGTCTGGTCATAGCCGCGCGGGTCGCACTGCAGGCCGCCGACGATGCAGTGGTCCACCAGCGCCTTCTGCGTCGCGTCGTCCCACGCGTTGAAGAAGTCGTAGTGGAAGGAGTGGCCGGCGCCGCTCGCCAATCGGGCCTTCGACAGATCCCCGTTGACGGGGAACGCCATCTTGAACTCGATCATCGGCAGAGCGACGGGGTGACTCGTCGGGCATATGTTGTCGTTGGTCCCGTTCTTGACCACGGGGTAGGACATGTGGCTCTGGTGGTTGGGCGAGTCCAGCGTTTTGCCGTCCCAGCAACTGGGTGCCTGGAAGCGGATGTTGAGCTGGGTGTCGGGGGTCGTGGGGCAGTCCTTGGGGAACTCGACGTTGAAGTAGCTGGTCCCGCACTCCCACCCTTCGACGAAGCCCGGGTGGTTGCGGAACTCCTGCGCGCTCTGCATCGGGCTGCCGACGACGAACCTGAGCCCCTTGGGGAACGGCCGCACGCTCGTGTAGTCGGTGACCCCGGCCTTGTAGTAGATCGTCTGGTCCCCTACGGGACGTATCTCCTTGTCGCCGTTGTACAGCGTGGGCATCCAGTACGCCGACCTGTCGCCGGGGGCCAGGCACTTGGTGGAGCCTGCGTCCAGCGACGCCGTGGTGCTGTTGGCGTTCGTCGTGGTGTTGCCCATGAACGTGTGGTCGTGCGACTTCCCTGGCTGCCCGGGGTAGACGATGGGGTCGTCGGGGGCGGTGTGCGTGACCGAACAGTGCGCCTGGAACTCGTGGAAGTACCGGTGCGGCGGCTGGTCCGCGGCGGGCTTGACTCCGGTGACGGGCGACTTCGCGGGGATGTACCCGTCCCCGTCGGTGTCGTCCGCCGACGCTCGGGTGGATGCGGCCATGGTGTGTCCCGCGTGAGATGCCATGGCTTTCTGCGTCCGGGGCTGTGAGGCGTTGTCGGCGCTCATCGCGATGCCGCCGATGCCTAGTGAGCTCAGTATCAGGGCGCCCGCGATCAGCGCTCCTGAGATCGTTCTCGATCTCCGTGCCATGGAGACCTCCTGCCACATGGAGAGGGATGTGGGGACCGGCCCGGGAGCCGTGGCCGTGCGCTCCCGGATGCCGGGTGGGGACAGGAACAGCCGAGGGGGCCGACCGGCCATCCTCAGCCACCTGTTGCAGAGCGCCCGCCGGAGTCAGAGTTGGGAGAGCGCTCTCCCGGAGTGTTCCCACCGTGACACGAGCGTGTCAAGAGACGGTGAACGACCGGGTGTCGATGACTGCGGATCGGCGGCGCGCAGATGATGTACGAGACTGGCCACTCCCCCGGATCCGTCAGTCACTGAACGCAACTTCGATGTGGTCAGGGGGTGTTGAGAGCCGGGAATCGCGACGCCCGCCGCCCCGAACGCCTCTCGGCGCGATACGGCGGCGGCTTGGACAGGCGGCTACGGGGCGTTGACGTCTCGGTCAGGGGCATGCAGGATGCAGCTCAGGAGAGCGCTCTCCTGTGGTTCACAGGCTCATCCGGAGGTCTGTGCCTCTCACCGGAACGTGTGGACCAGCTGAATCTCGCCGACGATATGGGCGTTGAAATCGTCGAGCTCCTCGGCCGGTACCCACAGTTCGAGGATCGTCCGGCCACCCGCCTGCTGGACGGGGTAACGGCGCAGGAACTCGGAGTCGACCTCGAAGCGTGTGACGTGACCGGCGCCGTCGTGCTCCACGTTCCAGTCCCTGGCGATCCTGATCGCGTAGTCCTCGTTGAGGACCGGGTAGAAGATCGGCTGCTCGGGCAGCCGGGGTGGCCAGGCTCGCCAGTTCAACTCCCGGACCAGATCCAGCTCCTTGGGTCCAGTCGGTCGCCACAGGGTCGTCGTCGCGGGCCGGCCCGTCATGAGAAATCTACCTCAGCGTCGAAAGCCGCCGAATCGGCCGGCCAGGAAGTGGACGATACCGGCACGGCGAGCGTGCGGGCCACTTCGTTCAGTCGCGGGCGCGGGTGCGGTTCGTGGCGGGTGCGGTTCGTGGCGGGCCCGGGGTGCGGCGGGCCCGGGCCGCGAACCGTCGTGATCCGCCGTCAGCCGTCGTGGCCCGCCGTCAACCGTAGTGATCCGCTGTCAGCCGCCGTCAGCCTGCTTCGCAGCGCAGGTCGGCCGCCCGCATATAGCCGAGCTGCTGGCCGTTGTCGGTGCGCGAGACCCGCCACAGGGCGTCCGCACCCTGGCGGGTGCCGTTCACCGGCGTGCCCGGATCGAGATAGCCGACGATCTCGGTCCACGGGTTGTCCCCGGCGTAGATCGGGGAATCGGCGTGGGTGGCGAAACAGGTGCCGCCGGCCGCGGCAGTGCCGCCGAGCATCGGGAGAGCCAGCAGGCTCAGCGTCAGCACGACCGCGAGTCTCGCCGCGCTCTCGTGCGCCTGTCGGGTGCGGGACATGCGGGTCCTCCAAGGATGGGCGAGTGCTCCAGGTGTCCCTTCGGAGCGTGGGGTCCGGGGTCTGGGGTCGCAGGCGGGGCCGGAACGTGTACGTCCCGGCCCCGCGCCCGTCACCTCAGAGCGTCTGAGTACTGGAGATGTCAGGAGCGACCACACCTTGCTCGGCGGCAGGCTTCGACGGGGTGCTGTCGGTCCACTGCTCGACGTCACCGAGCTGGTCCACCGCCCCCGTCGAGTGAACGGGCCCCGCCGTATCCGCCGTGTCCGCTCCCGGGGGCGGGCTGATCGCGGCGATGACAGCCCCGGCGGCAAAAGTGACAACGGCCAGTACGCTTCGCTTCTTCATACCGGGGTCAACTCCCCGTCCCCCGGAAAAGGCACGGCCTGGCTCCGCACATCACTACAGCGGACGCCTCCGGATCCGGTCCGATGGGGGCGTGGCGGGGGCGCACGACGCCTACGCTGTGCGGATGTTGGTCTACGCCCCCGCGGTACTCCTCTTTCTCATCTTCTGCGTGCGCGTGGCGCTCGAACGCAGGAAGTTCAGCAATGCCGTGATCCTGGGGCTCGCCGTGCTCTGCGGACTTGCGGCCTGGGCGTTCCAATTGATCAGGTCCGGCTCGGCATCGGGGCACGCGGTCGCGTGGTCGCTGCTGGTGCTGGGGTCACTGGGCATCCTCGTACTGACGAGTCTCCTGATCCTCAACGGCCTGCAGATGGTGCGCAAAGAGGGCAGGAGTCCCACCAACCTGCTCTCGCTCGTGGCCGCGTTGTGCATCCTGTGCGTCGTGGCGCTGCTGGTCACAGCCGTAGTCGTGCGGACGCCCGTGTGGGTCGGTGTGGGAACGGCGGCCGGTGGCCTTGCCGGCTATCTCTCGTTCCTGTTCCTGAGCTTCGTCTGTTACGCGTTCCTCTACGGGCGGCTGCGCGTGCGCCGCAAGGCCGACTACGTGGTGGTACTGGGCTCGGGACTCGTCGGTGGCTCCACCGTGCCGCCGCTCCTGGCCAGCCGCCTCAAGCGGGCGCAAGCGGTGCACGCGCGGCTCGCCGAGCGGGGTGATCCCCCGGTGCTCATCACCTCGGGAGGCCAGGGACCCGATGAGGACCTGCCGGAGTCCCACGCCATGGCCGACTACCTGGTCGCCCGCGGTTTCCCCGCCGACCGGATCGAGCGGGAGGACCGCTCGACGACGACCGACGAGAATCTGAGGTTCAGCAAAGCGATCATGGAGAAGACGACACCGGACTACCGGTGCGTCATCGTCACGAACAACTACCACGCCTTCCGCGCCGCGCTCACCGCCCGGCGGACGGGGATCACCGGCCACGTGGTGGGCTCCCCCACCGCCGCGTACTTCTGGCCCACCGCGACGATCCGCGAGTTCACCGCGATCCTCGTCTCCTACCGGCGGACCAACGTGGCCATCTGCCTGCTGCTCGTCCTCGGCGGAGTGCTCGCCTGGTGGGCGCAGCGGAACGGCTTCGGGTGAGAACGGCTTCGGGTGAGGCTGCCGGTGGCCGCCGCGGGGGACGGCGAAGCCGGACTAGGACCGGCGGCCGCCGGGCTTGCCCCGCTTGGCGCTCTTCGACGCACCGCCGGAACCGCTCCGTGCGCTCTTGCCGTTCTTTCCGGTCGGCTTGCCCGTCTTGCCCGTCTTCGCGGTCGGCTTGCCCGCCGCGGGTTTGCGCCGGGCGCCGCCCTTGTCGGGGCTCTTGCGCTTCGACTGGTCCGGGGCGGCGGCGGGAGTCTGGGCGCGGCCCCGTGAGCTGTTGACGGTGCGGCCCCGGACGATCCCGATGAAGTCCTCGACCAGGTCCGTGGTCGCGTCCTGCGGCCACGACAGCGCGATCCGTGATTCCGGGGCTTCTGAGAGCGGCCGGTAGGTGAGGTCCTTGCGGTGGTGCAGGCGGGCGAGCGACTGGGGGACGGCGAGGACGCCGACGCCCGCCGCCACCAGCTCGATGGCGTCCGCCGTCGTGGCGGGGCGCTCGTTCGCGGGCTGGCCCGGCAGGTTCTGGTCGTCCCACGGGAGGGTGTCGTCGAGCGGGTGCAGCACGATCTCGTCCGCCAGGTCCTCCGCGGACACCTCGTCGACCGCCGCGACGACGTGGTCCTTGGGGATCACCACGACCGTCGTCTCGGTGTAGAGGGGGATCGCGCTGAGGTCCGTACGGTCGACCGGCAGCCGTACGAAACCGGCGTCGGCGCCACCGCCGCGCAGGAGCTCGAACGCCTCGCCCGGGGACACCGCGACGAGGGTCAGCGGCACGTCGGGCAGCCGCTCGTTCCAGATCCGCACCCACTTGGTGGGCGTCACCCCCGGGACATACGCGAGCCTGAACGAAGGGGTTGTTTGCGAGTCTGTCACTCCGCCAGGTTACCGGTCGTGGTCGGCGGTAGCTCACACGCTCGATACCCTGGTGACCATGACGTCGCACCAGACCGCCCAGACCATGAAGCCCGCGACCGCGGCGAAGAAGCTGGGTGTGTACCTCGAGGCCACCCCCGCCGAGTTCCAGGAGGGTGTCGTCTCGCGCACCGAGCTGAACGCCCTGCAGACCGAGCCGCCCGAGTGGCTGCAGGAGCTGCGGCGCACCGGCCCGCATCCCCGGCCGGTCGTCGCGGCGAAGCTCGGTGTGTCCATCGCCGGTCTCGCGCGTGGCGGGGTCACGGAGGCCCTCACCACGGAGCAGATCGACGCACTGAAGACGGACAACCCTCAGTGGCTGCAGAAGGAGCGTGCCACGCAGGCCGAGGTCCGCAAGGAAACGGTACGCATCAAGGAGAAGAACGCGGAGCGGGCCGAGCAGGACCGCAAGCCGGGTTCCTGACCTCCCTCGCAGACCCGAGCCCCCCGGACACCGACATGGTCGGCCGGGGGCTCAGTCGTGCGCGGCTGACTCTGATCGCCCTGGTCAGCGGCGCGCGGGCCCGTCGTCCGCCCGGATATCCGCCCCCGTGACAGGCGTGGTCGAGGTGCCTGCGATCCTGATTGCGTGGCCATTGTCCCCGCCGTACCGGAACCGATATCCGCCGATCCCCCCACCTCCGCCGAGAATCCACTGCTCACGCAGTCGTGGCTCGACCTCGCCTTCGTGCACTGGGCCGTCGACCCCGCGGACGTGGCACCGCTCCTGCCCGCCGGGACGGTTCCCGACCTCCACGACGGGGCGACCTACGTGGGTCTCGTCGCGTTCCGCATGCACCGGGTCGGCTGGTTCCGACTGCCCGGCGTCCCCTATCTGGGTACGTTTCCCGAGACCAACGTCCGTCTCTACTCGATGGACGCCCATGGCCGCCGCGGAGTCGTCTTCCGCTCCCTGGACGCCTCGCGCCTGATACCGGTGGCGGTCGCGCGCGGCGCCTTCCGGCTGCCGTACCAGTGGTCGCGGATGAGTATCCGGCACAGCGGCGACACCGTCACGTACACGAGTGCCAGGCGTTGGCCCGGACCGCGCGGCACGCACAGTCGGATCGCCGTCAGGGTGGGCGAGCGGGTCGAGGAGCCGACCGACTTCGAGCACTTCCTGACGGCCCGGTGGGGCATGCACAACACGTTCTTCGGGCGGCAGATGTTCCTGCCGAACGTGCATCCGCGCTGGCCGCTGCACCGGGCCGACCTGATCGAGTGCGACGAGGACCTGGTCGCGGCCGCGGGGCTGCCGCGGCCGGTCGGGGACCCGGTGAGCGTGCTGTATTCACCGGGTGTTCCGGTCCGTTTCGGGCGTCCGGCCCGGCCTGGCGGCATCCCGACTCCCTGACGGCCGCCACGACGGCGTACGACATCGCCCCGCACGGCCTCACAGCGAAGTGGGCACGACGAACAGACCCCAGGTGACGAGCGGGCCGACCAGGCTGATGCCGAGCCCCCAGGCCATGAGGCGCCGGAAGACGAAGTCGCGTTGGTCTTCGGGGGTGTTGGCGGTCACCAGTGCGCCGCTGGTGGAGAAGGGCGATGCGTCCACGACGGATGCGGAGATGGCCAGTGCCGTGATGAGTCCGACGGCTCCCACCTCGCCGGCGAGCAGGAAGGGCACGGCCAGCGGGATCAGCGCACCGAGCATTCCGGTGGTCGAGGCGAAGGCGGAGACCAGGGCGCCGATGAGGCAGATCAGCAAGGCACCGACGAGGGGCGCCTGGATGGAGGCGACCTGCTTGCCGAGGTAGTCGATGGTGCCCATGCGCTCCATCTGGCTCACGTAGGTGACGATGCCGCAGACAAGGAGCACCGTCGACCACGCGCACCGGTCCACGGCGCCGGTGACCGACTTCGGTGAGACCAGGGAGAGGACGACGGTGATGGTGAGCGCCATCAGGCCGACGTCGAGGTCGAAGAAGAGCGCTCCGGCGACGAGGCTGAGCAGTCCGACGAGGGTGAGGACGCGCGGGCCGTCGAGCCTCAGGGGCTCTTCCGGCGCCGTGCGTGTGGTGGTGGCCGCGGCGACGGCGAGGGCGCGCCCGGGCGCAGCCCCTCCCGCCTCGACCGGTTGTCCGCCGGACGGCGACGCGCCGTCGCCTCGCTCGCTGCCGCTCTTCCCTCCGCTTCCGCCTCCGACTCCGCCTTTGTACGTTTCCGCGCGTTGCCCGAGCAATCGTCGTCCGCCGAAGGTGAAGAAGACGATGACGCAGAGCACCACGTTGAACAGGAACGAGGCGGTGAACAGGAGGGCGGGGTTGCCCGGCAGATGGTTGCGCTCGACCACGTTGTTGGTGATGCTGCCGAACACGCCGATCGGCGAGAAGCCTCCGGCGCTGGCTCCGTTGGCGATGAGCAGCCCCATGAGCACGGGGTTGATGCCGTAGGCGGCGGCGAAGCCGAGGCCGATGGGGGCGACGATACCGACCGCCGCCGGGGTGACCGCGCCGACCGCGGTGAGGAGGGCGGTGACGAGGAACATGACCCAGGGGATGAGGGCGATGCGGCCCCGCACCGCCCTCACCGCCGCGTTGACGAGCCAGTCCACCGTGCCGTTGTTCTTCGCTACGGCGAACAGGAGTGTGACGCCGACAAGGACGACGAAGAGGTCGCCGGGGAAGCCGGAGAAGAGGTCGTCCGTCGACTCGTCCGCCACGGTGGAGCCGATGATGAACGCGGCCACGAGGGCCAGCGCTCCCAGGTGCACGGCGGAGAAGGTCGCTATGGCGAAGACGAGGACCAGGGCGATGATGGAGATGACTTGATCTGACACGAGGGCTCCCTTGCCGTCGGCCGATGGTCATGTCGCGGTGTGCCGGGGCGCGTGACGAAGGGTGCGCGCGGCACCGAGGAGTGCGCGGTGCATGAAGGCGCGCACGGACGTCCACCCATGGACCGAACGAGCCCAGGGGGGATGATTAATTCCGTCTGGCGGAATTGAGCTTTCGCAATGGGGAGTATTGGAGCGCGCTTCCCGGGGCGTCAAGGGGGACGCCCGAAGTCGTTGCGCGGGGCGACGTTGGCTAGCGCCCGGCCGCCGGGCCTCCTCCTTCACCCTGCCGCGGATGCCCCAGCGCCGCGCTGACCTGCCGCGCCGTCTCGCTCACCAGCGCGCCGAACTCGGCACTCGCCTCGCGCGTCATCCGGCTAGTGGGCATGTTCACGCTGATACTCGCGACCGGTGTCCCCGACTCGTCCCACACGGCTGCCGCGACCGCGGAGACGTCGTCGCGCCACTCTCCGCCATTGGTGGCGTACCCCCGCTCCCTGATCCGCGCGAGCTCGGCGAGCAACCGCTCCTTGTCCGTGATGGTCGAGTCCGTGAACCCTTCGAGCCCGAGGCCCATTTGACGGTCGATCACTTCCCGAGGGCTCACCGCGAGAACCGCCTTGCCGTTCGCGGACGCGTGGATGGGGAGCTGGGTGCCGAGGGCCAGGATGATCCGTACCGGCTTGGAGGTCTCCAGGCGTTCGATGAGCACCACCCTGTCGCCGTCCGGCACCGTCAGATGAACCGTCTCGTCGATGCGCCGCCGCAGCTCCTCCATGAGCGGCAGGGCGACGTCGCGCAGGCTCAACTCCCCCGTGGCACGGCGGCCGACCTGCAACGCCTTGGTCGTCACGACCCAGCGGGTGACCTCTCCCCCGGCCGGGCGGATCCAGCCCGCCGTGTGCAGCGTGCGCAGGGCGCGCTGGGCCGAGCTCTTGGGCAGTTCCAGGGCGCGGGCCAGGTCGGCGACGCCGACCGGCTGCCGCGCGGCGACCTCTTCCAGCACGCGAAGTGCGTTCAGAACGCTCTGCATCCGTTGACTCCCCACCCGGTCGGCCCTACGCTCCTCGTGCCACCTTACGACACACCGTGCCACAATACGGCACGCTTCTCAAGGGAGTTGGCCACAGTGACCTCTCAACCCGGGCGGCACTTCCTACAGATACCGGGCCCCACCAACGTCCCCGACCAGGTGCTCCGCGCGATCTCCGCGCCGACCATCGACCACCGAGGCCCCGACTTCGCCTCTCTGACAACGGAGTTGCTCACCTCCCTGAAGCCGGTCTTCGGCACATCGGGACCCGTGGTGGTCTTCCCCGGTTCCGGTACCGGCGCCTGGGAGGCGGCCCTGGTCAACACGCTCAGCACCGGGGACAGGGTGCTGCACGTGGAGACCGGCCACTTCGCCACCCTCTGGCAGCGGATGGCCGCGGGCCTCGGCCTGTACGTCGACTTCGTGCCCGGCGACTGGCGCCACGGCGTCTCGCCCGAGGCCGTCGCCGAACGCCTCACGGCCGACAGCGCTCGTACGATCAAGGCCGTCTGCGTGGTGCACAACGAGACGTCGACCGGTGTGACCAGCCGGGTCTCCGAGATCAGGCAGGCGATGGACGCGACGGGACACCCGGCGCTCTTGCTCGTCGACACCATCTCCTCGCTGGGTTCGATCGACTACCGGCACGACGAATGGGGAGTCGACGTCACCGTCGCCGGGTCCCAGAAGGGGTTGATGCTCCCGCCGGGGCTCGGTTTCAACGCGGTGAGCGAGAAGGCCCTCGCCGCCTCCCGCACGGCTCGGCTGCGCAAGTCCTACTGGGACTGGCAACCGATCATCGAGGCCAACCGGCGCGGCTTCTTCCCGTACACCCCCGCCACCAACCTTCTCTACGGCCTGGCCGAGGCACTGCGGATGCTGGAAGCCGAGGGGCTGCCCGCCGTCTTCGCACGGCACGACCGGCATGCGGCGGCCACCCGAACGGCCGTGCGCGGCTGGGGACTTGAAGTGCTGTGCGTCGACGACCGCGAACACTCGTCCTCGCTCACCGCCGTGCTCATGCCCGATGACCAGGACGCCGACAAGGTGCGCGAGATCATCCTGGAACGGTTCGACATGTCTCTCGGGGCGGGCCTCGGCAAACTCGCCGGACGCGTCTTCCGCATCGGTCACCTCGGCCACTTCAACGATCTGACGCTCGCTGGCACGCTCGCCGGGGTCCAGATGGGCCTTCAGCTCGCCGGCGTACGCATCGACCCGAACGGACTCACCGCCGCCCTGGACGTCCTGCGCTCCGAGTGACGGCGGCCGTGCGCCCGCCGAACTCCCCACCCCGCCGAGGAGGTTGCCGAGCATGACCGTCACCGAGGGCGAGAGCCCCACCGATGAAGACGCCGAGAGCCAGGAACGGGCCCGCGGTCTCCAGAAGGACCTGGTCAGAGATCTCGACGGAGAGGTCCAGTTCGACGACTACACCCGGCACTTGTTCGCCCGGGACGCGAGCATGTACGCCATCACGCCGATGGGCGTGGCCTTCCCCCGGCACGCCGACGACGTCGCCGCGGCGGTCGCTGCCGCCGCGGCCAATCGCGTGCCCGTCGTACCCCGCGGGGCCGGGACCAGCCTGGCGGGCCAGACCGTCGGGCCCGGCCTGGTCCTTGACCTGTCCCGGCACATGAACCGCATCGTGGAGCTGGACCCCGACAGCGGTACGGCCCTGGTCGAGGCCGGTGTCGTACAGGACCAGCTCAATCGCGCCGCGAGCCCGTGGGGGCTGATGTTCGGCCCGGACACCTCGACCAGCAACCGCGCCACCATCGGCGGGATGATCGGCAACAACTCGGCAGGCAGCGGGTCGGTGCGGTACGGCATGACCATCGACCACGTCCGGGAGCTGGACGTGGTGCTCGCGGACGGGAGCCGCGCGCTCCTCGCGCGGGTCGACGAGGACGAACGCGCCCACCGCGCGGCACAGTTGACGCTCGAAGGCGCTCTCTACCGCGAGCTGCCCGAGATCGTCCGCGCCAATGCGGCGGCCATCGCCGAGGGGTTCCCGGAACACTGGCGCCGCGCCTGCGGCTACCGCCTCGACCGTCTCGCCCGGGATGACGCGGCCTTCGACCTCGCCAAGTTCGTCGTCGGTTCTGAGGGCACCCTGGCCGTCGCGGCCTCGGCCCTCGTCGACCTGGTGCCCAAGCCCGGCCGCACGGTGATCGCCGTCGGCCACTTCACCTCCGTGGCGGGCGCCATCGCGGGGACGGAGGACGCGCTGGCCTGCGATCCGGCCGCCGTGGAGCTGATGGACCGTACGATCCTCGATCTGTCCCGGCGCAAGATCGAGTACGCGGCGCTCGGCGACCTCCTCGAAGGCGAACCCGAAGCCCTGCTCTTCGTCTCCTTCACGGGCGACGAGGAGGGCGAACTCCTCGACCGGATGCGGCAGCTCACCACGCTGTGGTCCCGGCACGGGCACGGCTACCACACGCTGCGGGCCATCACCCCGGCCCAGCAGTCGTCACTCCTGAAGGTCCGCAAGGCGGGGCTCGGCCTGCTGATGGCCGCCAGCGAGGGCACCCGCCGCCCGCTCGCCTTCGTCGAGGACACCGCGGTCGACCCCGTGCATCTGGCCGAGTACACCCGCAGGTTCAAGGACGTCCTCGACCGGCACGGCATGACCGCGGGGTTCTACGGCCACTGCTCGGTCGGCTGTCTGCACATCCGGCCCTACCTCGACCTCGCCGACCCGGCGGACATCGGCCGGATGCGCGCCGTCGCGGAGGAGGTCAAGGACCTGGTCGCCGAGTACGGCGGGGTCAACTCCAGCGAACACGGCGACGGACTCGCGCGCAGCGAGTTCAACCGGGAGATATTCGGCGACAAGCTGTACGAGGCGATGCGCCAGGTCAAGCGGCTCTTCGACCCCGACGGCATCCTCAACCCCGGCAAGATCGTGGACGCCGCGCCGATGACGGAGAACCTCCGCGACGCGGCGCTACCGCCCGCCGAGCCGCTGCGCACCCGTCTCTCCTTCGAGGTCGTGGGCGGTGGCGGCATGCGGGCGGCGGCGGACCGGTGCATGAACATCGGCCTGTGCCGCAAGTCGGGCAGCGGCGCCATGTGCCCCTCGTACATGGCCACCCGCAAGGAGGAGGACTCCACCCGCGGGCGCGCGGGAGCTCTGGTCAAGGCCCTGTCCGAGCCCGACCCGCAGGCTGCGCTCGGGGACGAGCGCCTGCACGAGATCCTCGACCTGTGCCTGATGTGCAAGGCGTGCAAGAGCGAATGCCCGCTCGGCGTCGACATGGCCACCCTCAAGAGCGAGACCCTCTCGCACTACCACGACACTCACGGAGTGCCCCTGCGCACCCGCCTGTTCGGTGCGATCCGGCTCCTGAACCGGCTGGGTTCGGCGACCGCACCGCTGTCCAACCTGCCGGGACGCATCACCCCCGTGCGGCGGCTCATGGACCGAGTGGTCGGCATCGCCCCCGAGCGGCCGCTGCCGGTGTTCGTGCGCCGCAATCTGCTGCGCTGGTTCCGGCGACGTACGCCCGGCGCGTATCCGCTCACCCAGGGCACCGTCACCTACCTCGCGGACTCCTTCACCACGTTCACCGAGCCAGGCATCGGCAGGGCGGCCATCGAACTGCTCGAACGGGCGGGCTGGCGGGTGCGGTTGGAGAGCGGGGGCTGCTGCGGCAGGTCCAGCCTCTCCAAGGGCCTGGTCGACGACGCGAAGACCAAGGCACGTCAACTCGCGCGTTCCTTGCGGCAGTCGACCGAACCCGGCTCGCCTATCGTGGGCTGCGAGCCCTCGTGCCTGATGACCCTGCGCGACGAACACCGGGCCCTCCTGCCGGACGATCCCGCCGTCAAGGACATCGCCGGCCGGGTCCGCCAGGTCGAGGAACTACTCGTGGAGGCCATCGACGACGGGCGGCTGCGACTGCGCGGCGACTCCTGGCTCGCCGGACGCAAGCTGCTCTACCACGGTCACTGCCACCAGAAGGCGGAGGTCGGCACGGCCGCGACCGTCGCACTGCTGAACCGGATTCCGGGGGCGTCGGTCTGTGAACTTGACGCCGGGTGCTGCGGGATGGCGGGCTCCTTCGGCTTCGAGTCGGAGCACTACGAGGTGTCGATGACGGTCGGCGAGGACCGGCTGTTCCCCGCGATCAAGGCGGAGGACACCGACACGGTCGTGGTCGCCACAGGTGTCTCGTGCCGCCAGCAGATCTTTCACGGGACCGAGCGCAGCGCCTGGCATCCGGTGCAGTTGCTGTGGGAGGCGGTGGAACCGGCATGAGAGCGAGGGCTGCCGCGGTGCCCGAGCACCGCGGCTGCCCTCATACTCGGCTAGGTCACGCGGCTGCGGTGGAGCCGCCCACCCCCGCCTCGTGCTCGTGGTGGATCGGCATCCCGGAGTCGGTCAGCGGTACGCCCGTCCCGCCCCGCCGCGCGGCGACGATCTCCGCCGCTATGGACAGCGCGGTCTCCTCCGGGGTGCGGGCCCCGAGATCGAGCCCTATCGGGGAGTGCAGGCGGGCCAACTCCTCTTCCGTTACGCCGACTTCACGCAGGCGCCGGTTGCGGTCCTCGTGGGTGCGGCGCGAGCCCATCGCACCGACGAACGCCACCGGAAGGCGCAGGGCCACCTCCAGCAACGGGATGTCGAACTTGGCGTCATGGGTGAGTACGCACAAGACCGTGCGCCCGTCGGTCTCTGCGTCCCGGAGATAGCGGTGCGGCCAGTCGATCACGATGTCATCGGCCTCGGGAAAACGGGTCCGGGTGGCGAAGACCGGCCGGGCGTCGCACACCGTCACGTGGTAACCGAGGAACTTGCCGGTACGCACCAGGGCCGCGGCGAAGTCGATCGCACCGAACACGATCATGCGGGGCGGGGGCACGCTCGACTCGACGAACAGGGTCAGCGGCACCCCGCAGCGCGATCCGCTCTCCGAGACGGCGAACTCGCCGGTGCGGCCCGCGTCCAGCATCGCCCGGGTCTCCCCCACCACCGTACGGTCGAGGTCCGGATGGCCGTCCAGGCCTCCTTCGTACGAACCGTCGGGGTGCACGAGCACGACCCTGCCGAGGAGTTCGGCCGGGCCCAGGGCCACGCGGGCGATCGCCGCCGCCTGCCCCCGGGCCGCGGCCGAGAGTGCCGCCGCGAAGACCTGCCTGCCCGGCGCGTCCACGCCCAGCGGCGTGACGAGGACCTCGATGACGCCGCCGCAGGTAAGGCCGACCGCGAAGGCGTCCTCGTCGCTGTAGCCGAATCGCTCGCGCACGGCCCGGCCGTCCTGGAGCGCCTGGACGCACAGGTCGTACACCGCCCCTTCCACACAACCGCCGGAGACCGAGCCGATGGCCGTGCCCTCGCTGTCGACGGCGAGGGCCGCGCCGGGCGCGCGCGGCGCGCTGCCGCCCACCGTCACGACGGTGGCGACGGCGAAGGCGCGGCCCTCCTCGACCCAGCGGTGCAGCGCGTCGGCGATGTCAAGCATCCAGGGCTCCTCCCGCGTTCAGGACACGGTCGGGCCGGATCGGCAGGTTCCGATGGCGTACGCCGGTCGCGTGCCAGACCGCGTTGGCGATCGCCGCGGCGACTCCCACGATGCCGATCTCGCCGATGCCCTTGATGCCGATCGGGTCGTCGGCGTCCGTGTCGTCCACCCAGTCCGCCTCGATGAGCGGCACGTCGGCGTTCGCGGCGAAGTGGTAGCCCGCGAAGTCCGCGCCGACATGGCCGCCCGACGCCTGGTCCCGGTGGGCCTCCTCGTGCAGGGCCATGGACAGGCCCCAGGTCATCCCGCCGACGAACTGGCTGCGTGCGGTCAGCGGGTTGATGATCCGGCCCGCCGCGAAGATGCCGAGCATGCGCCGCACACGGACCTCACCGGTGGTGACGTCGACGGCGACCTCGGCGAACTGCGCTCCGTAAGAGTGCCGTTCCTTCTGCGAGAGGGCCCCGATGGCCGCGCTCGTGTCGGAGCGCACCGTGATTCCCTGCGGCGGAATGTCGCCGCCCAGGGCCAGCTGCTCGCGCAGCTCACCCACCGCGGCCGTGACCGCCCAGCCCCAGGACCGGGTGCCCATCGAGCCGCCCGAGATCGCCGCCTGGCCGAAGTTGCTGTCGCCGATGCGCACATGGACGCGGTCCTGGGGCACCTCAAGGGCTTCCGCGGCGATCAGGGTCAGCGCCGTCCGCGCCCCCGTCCCGACGTCCGCGGCGGTGATCCGCACGGTGAAGGTACCGTCGGCCTCCGCCGTGACGGCCGCCGTGGACGGCGCGACGATCACCGGGAAGGTGGCCGACGCGGTACCGGTGCCGAGCAGCCAGCGCCCTTCGCGTCGCACGCCGGGACGCGGGTCACGGTCCGCCCAGCCGAACCTGCGGGCGCCCTCCCGATAGGCGGACAGCAGATTGCGGCTGGCGAACGGCAGCCCGGAGACAGGACCCACGTCCGGTTCGTTGCGGGCGCGCAGCGCGATCGGGTCGACGCCGCACCGCTCGGCGAGTTCGTCGAGCGCGGATTCCAGGGCGAACGAGCCCGGGGCCTCGCCGGGCGCCCGCATGAAGGTCGGCGTGGGCACGTCGAGGCGCACCACGCGGTTGACGCTGCGGTGGGCGTCGGAGGCGTACAGGGGGCGTCCGAACCCGGCGCTCGCCTCGACGAATTCATGGACCGTCGAGGAGAGGCTGTGCGCCTGGTGGTCGATGGCGCGCAGCCGTCCGTCGGCGTCGGCGCCGAGCCGCACGCGCTGGGCGGTGGGGCTGCGGTAGCCGGTGAGCGTGAACAGCTGGCGCCGGGTGATGACGACCCTGACGGGGCGGTCGAGCTGCGTCGCCGCCATCACGGCGAGGATCTGGTGCACGCGCACGCCCTTGGACCCGAAGGCGCCGCCGACGTGTTCGGACCGCACCCGTACCGAGGAAGGGTCGAGCGAGAACAGCTTCGCCAGTTCGTCCGCGACCCAGGTGCTGCCCTGGTTGGAGTCGACGACTTCGAGGCGTCCGTTGTCCCAGCGCGCCATCGCCGCGTGCGGTTCCATCGAGCTGTGGTGCTCTTCGGGGGTGGTGTACTCCTCGTCCACCACCTGGGCGGACGAGGCGAGTTCCGCCTCCAGGTCGCCCTTCTCCATCAGCATGCCGTCGCCGTCCGGCGTGTACGTGCCGGGGTGCCCCGAGGAGAACGCGACGTCGTGCGGCTCCTCCTCGTACCGCACCACCAGCGCCTCGGCGGCCTCCCTGGCCTGCTCGGAGGTCTCGGCGACGACCAGCGCCACCGGCCAGCCGACGAACGGGATCCGGTCGTGCTGGAAGACCTCGACGATCGGGTCGGGCTTGCCGAGGATGCTGACGTAGTCCGCGTCGACGCGCGGCGCGTTCCCGTGGTGCAGGACGGACAGGACACCGGGCATCCCGCGGACGGGATCGCTCTCGATCGAGCGGATCCGGCCGCGGGCGATCGTGGAGAGCACCAGCCAGCCGTGGGCGAGTTCGGCGAAGGGGATCTCCCCCGCGTACCGGGCCGCGCCGGTGACCTTGTCCCGGCCCTCCACGCGGGTGAACGAGGTGCCGACGGCGCTCGCGGCCCCGGTGGATGTGGTCGTCGCCGTCATCGCGCGGCCTCCTCGGTGAGCTCGGTCAGCAGGGCGACGACGAGGTTGCGCATCAGCGTCACCTTGTAGCCGTTGTGGGGCAGTGTCCGTGCGGCGGCCAGCTCGGCGTCCGCCGCGGCGGCGAACGCCTCGGCGGTCGCCGGACCTCCCGTCAGGACCCGCTCGGCCTCCCGGGCACGCCAGGGCCGGGACGCGACCGCGCCGAACGCCAGGCGCACTTGGCGTACGACACCGTCCTGGACGTCGATCGCGGCCGCGATCGAGCCGATCGCGAAGGCGTACGACGCGCGCTCGCGCACCTTGCGGTAGCGGGAGTGGGCGGCGACCGGTGCGGGCGGCAGGGTGATGCCGGTGATGAGCGCGCCGGAGGGCAGCGCGGTCTCCAGGTGCGGAGTACTGCCCACGGCCAGATAGAAGTCCGCGAGCGGCAACTCGCCGGTACCTTCCGCCGTTTCGTACGAGATGACGGCATCGAAGGCGGCGAGTGCCACCCCCATGTCGGAGGGGTGGACGGCCACGCAGTGCTCGGTGGCGCCGAGGATGGCGCCGTTGTGGTGTTCACCCCCGACAGCGGGACAACCGCTGCCGGGGTCGCGTTTGTTGCAGGGTTTGGACAGGTCGGCGAAGTAGCCGCAGCGGGTGCGCTGGAGCAGGTTCCCGCCGACGGTGGCCATGTTGCGCAGCTGGCCGGACGCGCCGACCAGGACGGCCTCCGACAACGCCGGGTAGCGGCGGCGCACTTCGGGGTCGGCCGCGAGGTCGCTGTTGGTGACGGTGGCGCCGATCCGCAGACCGCCGTCGTCCGTGACCTCGATCCGGTCGAGGGGCAGCTCGCGTACGTCGATGAGCAGTCCGGGCCGCTCCACGCCGGTCTTCATCAGGTCGACGAGGTTCGTGCCGCCGCCCAGGACGCGCGCGTCGGGGTCGGTGCCGAGCAGCGCGACCGTGCCGGGGACGTCGAACGCCCGCTGGTAACCGAATTCCCTCATGCTACGGCCTCCGCACTCTTGGTCTCGGTGGCTGCCGCCTGCGCGACCGCCTGGACGATCGACACATACGCGCCGCAGCGGCACAGGTTGCCGCTCATGCGCTCCCGGATCTCGTCGGCGCTGAGCTCGGGCACGCCCGCTTCGGGCCGTACGTCGGTGGTCGCGGCGCTCGGCCAGCCCGCCGCGTGCTCCTCGATGACGGCGATGGCCGAACAGATCTGCCCCGGTGTGCAGTAGCCGCACTGGTAGCCGTCGAGGTCGAGGAACGCCTGCTGCACCGGGTGCAGACTCTCTCCTTGCGCCACGCCCTCGATGGTGGTGATCTCGCGGTCCTCGGAAGCGACGGCGAGTTGCAGGCAGGAGACCGCCCGGCGCCCGTCGATGAGGACCGTGCAGGCGCCGCACTGCCCTTGGTCGCAGCCCTTCTTGGTGCCGGTCAGATCGAGGCGCTCACGCAGGGCGTCGAGCAGGGTGGTGCGGTGGTCGACGGGCAGCGTGTGCTTCTCGCCGTTGATGTTCAGGGTGATGGCGCTGGACGTCGATAGGGCCACGATCAGCCTTCTTTCGCTTCTGTCAGCTTCTGTCACGTGAGGGGGGTGCGTCGTGCGGGGCGATCCCGACGGAGAGTCCGGGAAGGGGTTGGCGCTGTGCGTAAAGGGGGTCCGCTCGGGGCACCCATGGCATACGCGATGGAGTGAGCGCTCCGCGGTGATCGCGGCCGACCATCCCCACCGGCTGAGTCTGCCGGTATGGTGCCCCTAAGCGGACAGCTGTCCGTTAGCCTCAGAACTTAACGGACAGCTGTCCGCTTAGCAAGAGCGGCTCAGGCCGTGATTCCCGGTTGGAGGTCGAGTGCACCCGAAGAAGGACGCACAGCTGCGCTCGGACGCGCAACGGAATCGCGACCGCATCCTGGAAGTGGCACTGGCCGAGCTGACGCGCTCCGCGGACGCCCCGCTGAGCGTGATCGCGAAGAAGGCGTGCGTCGGGCAAGGGACGTTCTACCGCAACTTCCCCAACCGCGAGGCTCTCGTCCTGGAGGTCTACCGCTACGAGGTCCAGCAGGTCGCCGACACCGCCTGCCAGCTCCTCGGCACCCGCGCCCCCGATCAGGCGCTGAGAGAGTGGATGGACCGCCTCGCGCAGTACGCCATGGCCAAGGCGGGCCTGGCCGACGCGATGCGCAAGGCCACCAGCACGATGGGCACGCTGGCCGGAGTGGGGCACGGCCCTGTGACCTTGGCCGTCACGCTCCTCCTGAAGGCCAACGAGGAGGCCGGCACCATCCGCCCGGGGATCACCCCCGACGACTTCCTGCTCGCGATCGCGGGCCTCTGGCAGATCGACCCGCACGGCGACTGGCAGTCGCGCGCCGGACGGCTCATGGACCTGGTCATGGACGGACTGCGCGCCGGGGCGCCCGGGCGCTGAGGCGTCACTCGGCGACGGCCCCGTCGAGGACCACGAGGAGCTGGGCCGGGCTCACTTCTTCTGACTTCCGGCCGGCGCCCTGGGCGTATCACGCTGTGAACCCGCAAGCCCCGGTCGCACCCGTCATGACAGAATCTCGCCTTGAACAGCGGCGATGAGGGTGTGAGCGCAGTGACACGGCGGACCAGGACCGGCCCATGGGACCGTTTTGTGGCGTCCGACCCCGGGCTCCTGCGCCTTATGGCGGGGCTGCGGACGGTCGGCTCGATCGCGCTCACGCTCGTCGTTCTCGCGCTGATCGGCACCGACGTCACCCACATGGTCGCGGGCGCCATGACCGCGATGGTCTCCACCTTCGCCATCAAGGAGAAGGAGGTGCGCGGCCAGGCGGTCACGCTCGCGCTCAGCCTGCCCGTCGCGATCACGGCGATCTCGCTGGGTGCGCTGCTGCACGATCAGGTCGTCGCGGGGGACGTCTTCTTCATCGCGCTGATCTTCGGCGCCGTCTACAGCCGCCGGTTCGGCGACCGGGGCACGACACTCGGTCTGATCGGCTTTCAGGTCTACTTCGTCTCGCTGTTCGTGGGCGCCACCACGTCCGCGCTGCCCAGCCTGTACCTGTCTCTGGCCGTCGCCTTCGCGTGCAGTGCCGTCGTACGGTTCGCCGTCGTGCCGGAGACGCCAGGGCGTGATCTGGGGCGGCTGCGCGTCGCCTTCAGAGCGCGGCTCGCGCAACTGGTGGCGACACAGACGGAGCTCCTTGACGCCACGCCCGAGCAGTTGGAGAAGGTACTCGGCGAGCTGCGGCGAGGCACCGCCCGGCTGCACGAGACCGCCCTGATGATCCAGGGCCGCCTGGAGGAGGGCACCCCCGACGCCGCCACGGCGGCGCTGGTCCAACGCCGCGTGGCGGACGCGGAGATCGCGGCGGAACGTCTGGGCGTACTGCTCCTGAACGCGCGCAGCGCCGAACGCGCGGACACCCTTACCCTGCACCTGCCGCACGCGCCCGTACCGGCGACGGGCACCCGCATCCGCGCCGAGGACGACGCGACCGTCACTCTGCGCCGCGATCTCGGC
This sequence comes from Streptomyces sp. NPDC058257, assembly GCF_042881845.1. NCBI lineage: Bacteria > Bacillati > Actinomycetota > Actinomycetes > Kitasatosporales > Streptomycetaceae > Streptomyces > Streptomyces sp. NPDC058257. The sequence continues at coordinate 122,150 of NZ_JBHVXJ010000006.1, read as the reverse complement.
GCGCTGCATCTGCTGGTCGGCCGCCCGGTCGCCGACGACAGAGGCACGGCCCTCGCCCACGTACGCAACAGGCTGCTCGGCTACCGCGACGAGGACAATCTGCCGCGGGCCTCGATGGCCGTCCAGGACGTCTTCCGCGGAATCGGTGAGGCCGCACGCGCCGTGCTCGGCCTGCGGATCGCGCTCGACGGTCCCCAGGACGAGTCGGACGACTCGCCGGCGACGACCCGCTCCCGCGAGGAGTTCGACGCCGAGGACATCGCGATCGCCGGTGCCGAGGAGGCCGCCGAGACCGACGAGGACGACCGCACCGGGCTGCGGCGACCCACCACCAGGGCCGCGTTCCAGGTCGCCGTGGGCTCGACCCTGGCCATCATCGGCGGCGAGTTCCTCTCCACCCAGCGCTGGTACTGGGCGGTGCTCACCTGCTGGGTGGTGTTCCTCAACACCGCGTCCACGGGCGAGATCCTGGTCAAGGGCTACCGACGGCTCCTGGGCACGGTGCTCGGGGTGGTCGCGGGTGTGGCCCTCGCGGGTCTGGTCGGCAACCACACGTGGGTCGCGTTCGCGCTCGTCCTGGTCTTCATCTTCGCAATGTTCTTCACCGCTCCTCTGTCGTACGCGCTCATGTCCTTCTTCGTCACGGCGATGCTGGGCCTGCTCTACACGCTCCTGAACACCTACAGCCTCTCCGTGCTCTGGCTGCGCATCGAGGAGACGGCACTCGGAGCGGCCTGCGGCATCATCGCGGCGGTACTCGTACTGCCGGTGCACACCGACCGGCGCACGGACGAGCTCCTGAACACGGTCCTGACCAGGCTCGCCGACGTCGTCTCCGCGTCGGTCGAGCAGCTCAGTGGAGGCCCGGCGGCCGATCTCCTGGACAAGGCGCGGGATTTGGACACCGCGCTCGACGATCTGCGGGCCTCCATCCAGCCGTTGACCCACCCGATCACTCCGCTGCGCGGCCGCCGCCGTACCGCCCGCTACCTCGTGGCGCTCCTGGAGACCTGCGCCTATCACGCCCGTTCCCTGGCGGCGACGGCCGAGCTCGTGCCGTACAGCAAGAACATCGCGGCCGATCCGCGTCTGGAGCGAGCGGGCCTGCGCATCGCCCACAACATCGAAGTCATCGCCGGGTACGTGGAGGACGACAAGGCCACCGGTGAGGTCGAGTCGGGTGCCAGCATCGCCTCGATGCTGGACGCCGAGGGATCCGGCGCCCCCCGCTCGGGCACGGTGACCTACCGCGTCCTGCGCCATCTGCAGCGCCTCGACGAGGGAGTGGTGGGCCTCGCCCGCCCGCTCGATGTGCCGGTCGAGGGCCGGGGCCGGTCGGCGAGCAGGGCTCCGCGGGTCTGAACGCCTCCAGCGCCCGAGAGGTTCCTGCTCCTGAGGGACCGGTCACCTCGCGACGGCGCTCCTTGGAGCCTGTGCCGCCGCGAGCCGCAGGTGCGCCGCCCCGCGCAGTGCGGTGCGGTGACCGGTGAGCGCGGGGTGGGTCAGGGCCAGGAACCAGGCGTCCAGGGCTGCGTGCATGCCGCAGGCAGCGGCGGCGCGACGGCACGCGCGCAGTCCGTCGACACTGACGATCCACCGGGGCCGGGCCACGACGGTGACGGAGCTGACCCAGCGGTGGGCGTCGGTCAGGTCGTCGGTCTGCATGGCGATCAGTCTGCGCGGGGAGATGACGGCCGAGAGGGCCCGCGCGATGTCACTGTCGTCGGGCAGCAGGGCCACCGGCTCCCCGTCGAGGTCGATCAGGCCGACCAGCTCGATGTACGGAAGGCCGCGGTGGACGACGGTCAGTCGAGCGGCCAGGGCACAGGCCAGCAGCTCGCGGCATTCCTGCTCGGTCAGCGCACTGCGTTCGCGTCGTTCGCGTCGGTCCATGTCCCGGCTCCCCCGGCGGGATGCCCGCTGGGCGGGCAGTGTCCACATCACAGGCGTGATCTGTCGCCGGGGTCCGGGGCGATCCCTCTGCGGGCGAGCTGTCAACTCGCCCCTACAGCGGGCACTTTGACTGTCGTACGAGTGGGGCGCGGAAGCAATACGCCGTGAGGCGGCTTGGGCCGGAGGCTGAATGTCGCCCCCATCGGAGCCGTCAGATGTGTCAGGTGTCCCCGGCGCACCGTGCGTCACCTCACCGGCCGGTCCCCACGTGGCGCAACTCCAGCGGAACCGGGGCGGGCAGCGGCTCGGGCGGGGCAGTGCGGTCGGCACGGAAGGAATCGAGGAGGTAGGCGACGAAACGCCGGGAGGCGGCCGCTGCCGCCTCCTCGGAGCCCACCGCGATGCCGCAGTTGGCCATGAGGAGGAGCGCGAGGTCCGCCGGGTCGAAGTCGGCGCGCAGCCGCCCGGCGTCCTTCGCGCGCCGCACCAGTTGCGCGAAGCCCCGCTCGGCACGCGCGCGTTCCCCCTCGTAGTCGATCGCGTCCGGGAACGCCGTCAGGAACGCGGCGGTGAATCCGCGGTCGGCCACGTGCATGGCGCACACCTTCTCGATGGCCGTTCGGAACCCGCGCCACGGATCGGGGTCCGCGAGGGCGTCGTCGACGACTGCCACGCAGGCCGCGAACTGGTCCGCGAAGACCTCCGTGACCAGGGAGCCCCGGGTGGGGAAGCGGCGGTAGAGCGTGGCCACGCCGACGCCCGCACGGCGGGCGATGGCGGCTATCGGCACGTCGAGGCCGCGTATGGCGAACAGATCGCGGGCGGCTTCGAGGACGCGTTCGCGGTTGTGGAGCGCGTCCGCGCGCAGCCCTGCCGCCGAGGTCGGGGCGAGCTCCGCCGTCGGCCGCGTCCGCGAGGATTCGGGCCGCATCCGAGAGGAATCAGCAGGCATGTTTCTCACATTAGCTCAAGTGGACGGTCCTCTCCGTTTAGCGCGTTAACGTCGCTGACAGTGACATCCAGCGGCCACGGACAGGGATACGGAAACGATGAGTGACATGCGCGCGGCGTTGTACGGCAGCTACGGCTCTCCGGAGGTCCTGTACGAAGGCACCCTGGCGAAGCCGGACGCGGGCCCGGGTGAGGTGCTGGTGCGCGTCCACGCCGCCAGCGTGAACGGCGGCGAGCTGATGGGCCGGGCAGGGAAGGTGCGGCTGGTGACGGGACTTGCCGGGCGGGGCTTCCCCAAGCGCACGGGGATCGACTTCGCCGGTGAGGTGGCGGCTCTGGGCTCCCCCGTGCCCGGCCTCGCGACGGGCGACCGCGTGTGGGGCGCCCTGGCACGGTCCCAAGGATTCGGCAGCGCGGCCGAGTTCGTGGTCGTACGCCCTCGGCAGCTGGCCCTCGCTCCGGCCGGACTTGATCTGGTCAGGGCCGCGGCCCTGCCCGGTGTCGGCACGACGGTGATCACGGCGCTGCGGGACAAGGCCCGTCTGGCGGCGGGCGAGCGACTCCTTGTGCGTGGTGCGAGCGGCGGCGTCGGGAGCGTGGCCGTCCAGCTCGGGCGGGCGTACGGCGCACATGTCACGGCGCTCGCGAGTGCCAAGAACCTCGGCTTCGTGCGGGAGCTCGGAGCCGATGAGGCCTTCGACTACACGACCACTGGGCCGGCCGACCTCGACCGCTTCGACGTCGTACTCGACACGGTCGGCACGGAGTTGAGCGCATTCCGCCGACTGCTCGCACCGGGAGGCCGCATGGTGGCGGTCACCTTCGACGCCCGGCGCATGGCCGCGTCGCTCTCCTACATCATGGGGTCCACGGTGTTCGGTTCGCGACGCGTGCGGATCTTCAGCGGGAACCCTGGCCACCAACTCTTCGCGGAACTGACCCGGTTGACGCAGAGCGGTGCGATACGGCCCGTTGTGGACAGCGTGTACCCACTGGCTGACGTCGCCGGTGCGCACCGTGCGCTGGAGGCGGGCGGGGTCCGAGGGAAGCTGGTGGTAGACGTCAGGGCATCACAGGTGACGGAGCTGAGCTGAGGCCTTCGCTCAGGCCTTGCGGCACGGGCAGGGACTCCAGCAGGAACACCGCCGCTTCCCGCAGCGGTACGGGGATCACGGGCCCGCGCCTCTCGTCGAGCAGGCCCGACGCCGTCCCTTCGAGTGTCCGGGTCGTCCGTACGGACCCGATGCGGGCGGCACGGGGAGCGAGCTCGGCGATGAGATCCTCCGCCTCTCTCCAGGCTCCGGCGCGCGCCAGAGCCGCGAGGAGTTGGGCGGCGAACAGGTTCCGGTAGGAAGGACCTGGCGCGGCGACCGCCTCGTACAGAAGGGGAATGGCCTGATCCCACTGGCGCAGTCGGGCAAGGACCCAGCCCTGGTGTCCCAGGAGTTCGGTCTGGTCGATCCACCAGGCCCAGGGCGGGTCGTGACGCGAGACGCCGTCCAGGAACCGGCTCTGGGCGCGGGCCATCAGGTCGATGGGCTCCCGATGTCCGCCCAGCAGCGCGATCGCGTGTGCCTGGCGGATCAGTACGAGGCTACTGACCCTGGCGGGGAGCACTCGTGTCCCGCTCGCACGCGCCGCTGTCGCCAGGGCGCTGCGCGGCGCCCCCGTATGGGCCTTGAGCATGCTGTCGTTCAGCAGGACGAAGCGGGCCGTCCAGCGGTCACCGCAGAGCTCCGCCAGGGCCAGCGCCCGTGCGTTCATCCGGTGGGCCTCGCGGTAGAAGCCCGCGTCGAAGAGGACCCACCCGATGACTTCGCACAGTTCGGCGAGCCCCGCGAGCCGGTCACTGCTCCAGGAACGCAAGGCCTCGGGGCCGGCGGACAGTTCCGGGATACTCCGCATGGCCTCGCGCACGGCGGGCATCGCGGAGGTCGCACCGGACGTGGCGTCGAGGGCCAGGAGGCGCTCTGTGGTGCGGACGACCCTGGGAGTCATCTTGCAAGGGTGCCAGGGGCGCCGCACCGGGCGCGGGCGGTTCACGTCCTTGTGCGGCAGGCTCTACATCCCGCTCATGGTCGTGTTGCGAGCTCTAGGGGATCACCGTTCCGGGGCCGTTGTCGCCGCTCAGGTTCAAGCCGAACAACGCCTTCGCCGCCGGTGCCCCGATGTCCGTCGGGTTCTGCGCGGCCGACTTCGAGGCCGTCACGCCGGAGGCGGCGCCGCGCAGCAGCCACACCGCGCCGCCGTTCACGACGGTGCCAAGGTTCTCACCCGGCGCGCCCGCGGCCAGGTCAGCCTTGCCGTCCCCCGTCACGTCGAGCAGTCGTACCGAACCACCGAACAGGTCGCCGGACTCCGCGGCACCCGGCACGCCTTCCGTGTCCTGGTGGAACGCTTGCGCGTCCTTGCCGGTCAGCCCGCCCTTGCCGCTCTTGAGCAGCACCACGGCGCCGGCCTTCGCCTTCGAGCCGATCGCCTCGCCGGGGACGCCGACGGCCAGGTCGGGGTATCCGTCACCGTTCGCGTCGCCTGCGCTCAGCCGTCCGCCGAACTGGTCGCCCTTCTCGCTCGCCCCGGGCACGCCCGCCGTGTTCTGCGTGATCGTCTGCGTGCGGGTCCGGCTGGGGCCGGACGGCGAACCGTAGTAGATCTTTACGGTGCCGGGGTCCTCCTCGGTGCCCTCGGTGTCGCCGTTCGGGAAGATGCGAGTGGCGAGGTCGGAGTAGCCGTCCTGGTCGAAGTCGGCGACGGCGGTGCTGGACGAGGAGTCGAGCCGCTGCGGGACGGTGGACAGACCGGCCTTGGTGCCGAGCCACAGTTTGCCGCCCTCGGCGTGGTTCTCGTAGACGTAGAAGGTCGCGAGGTCCTCGATGCCGTCGCCGTTGAAGTCGCCCGCGGCGGTCGAGTTGATGGAGTTGTCGGTGCTGTACACCTTCACCTGCTGCTCGCGGGCGGGGGCGCCGTCCCGGCCGAAGGGGCCGTAGAGCACGTCGTGGTAGTCGTAGTCCTCGCCGTTGCGCATGAACAGGTCCAGGTGCCCGTCGTCGTCGAAGTCGCCCGCGGTGATGTCTTCGCCGACCTGGGCGTTCGCCGGTGCGTCGATACGGACGGCGCCTTGGCCAAAGACGCCGGTCTTTCGGCCCCACAGGACGGTCACCGATCCGCCGACGTTGTTCTCCGGTCGGTGATCGCGGGTGACCACCGCCAGATCGGTCAGGCCGTCGCCATCCAGGTCGCGGGAGACCATCGCGTAGCCGAAGACCTGGTTGTCGCCGGAGTCGCCGGGGACACCGGGGGTGTCCTGGGTGATGACCGTGGTGCGCGCGGGGTCGGGGCCATGCGCCGAGCCGTAGCTGATCGTGATGTAGCCGGCCCAAACATGGCCACCGACCTTCGCGCCGGGGGCTGCGACAGCGATGTCCTGGTAGCCGTCACCGTCGAAGTCCTCGCGCACGGTGTCGGCGCCGTCCCTCGCAGATGCGGTGCCCGCGACGATCGGCACGCCGAGTGACCCGATCAGGGCGGCGGCCACGGCGGTCGAAATGGCAGGTCTGCGGATGCCCACGGTTCCTCCTCATGGCGCGAGCGATGTCGAGACGCGTGCGCACAGATGTGATTCATCTACGAGACACGCGGAAACGGCTGATGGTTGTGCGCTGAACGGCACTTGAACGGGCCCGCAGCCGGCTACGGGACGGACCCGGCTTCGGACACCTGTGCTGTGTTCAGAGCGAACTCACTACCAGTCCCAGGGTTTCAGGATCACCAGTCCCAGGGTTTCAGGATCCTCGCCCCGCCCTACCCGGGTTTCGAGGGGGAGGTGGAGGAACTCAACACCCCCCCCCGCCCCGATCGAGGAACTCACCGTCCCCTCGATCATCGCGTCACTGGAGAAACTGATCGACGGCCTGGGTACGCGCCCGCGCCGAGTATCCGCGACGGTCCCATCTGATGCCCGCGCAGAACGGCTGGGAGGAGATCGCCGATCACGCCCTGGCATGGGCGCTCGACCACACCTGACCACCGCCTGACCGACCGGCCGTGGTGCCCGGTCCCGGTCGATCCCGGTCACGATCGGGCCGTCACTCCGCCACGAGTCCCTCCCTCGCAAGTGGTCGGGCCCGGGCCGGTCCCTCACCGCTAGGATGAGGGCCGTTTGCCCGCAGGGAGTTGAAGATGCCGAGCCGTCACCCGGAGGGGACCGCCTCCGACACGCCGTGGAACCAGACGTTCAGCCACTCGATGTGGCGGGCGAACAACTCCGTGCATCGTGCCCTGAACGAACGGCTGCGCTCCCTGGACGTCACGATGACGCAGCTCGGGATCGTGATGACTCTCGACCAGTACGGGCCGCTGTCGGGGGCGGACCTGGCCCGAACGCAGAACATCACGCCGCAGAGCGTGACGACGGCGCTGGCGCATCTGGAGCGGATCGGGTGGATCGAGCGGCATCCGCACGCCGTGCACAAACGGGTGGTGCTGGTCGAGCCGACCGAGGCCGGGCTGCTCGGCATGGTCAAGGGGCGGCGGCTCGTCGAGGCGGTCGTGGAACGGCTCTCCGACGCGGTCGGCGGGCCCGAGGAGCTGGCCCGTCTGACGCTCGGTATGCGCCGCATCGCCGTCGCCCTCGACGGCCCCGACTCGCCCGTGGCCCGCATGTGGCCCGACCCGCCCAAGGCCGGCTGAGAGCGTTTCGGTGCCGGGCCTCCCGGCACCGGGACCACGACGAACGGGCATCGCCGGCGATCGGCCGACCCACGCCTCGATGGCCGAGCAGGCGCCACGGCCCTGATAGCGGACAGGTCCACGCGTCCCAAGAGGGGCCGAGCCCCACCCCCTCCGATCTCAGCCATTTGGGACTTTGACAGGCAACTGATAACTTGATCGGCGCGTTCGATCAGGAGGGCCGTCTCACCATGTCCGCGATATCCACCCCCCACCACCGCGCCGTCGCGCGCCCGGCACTGACCACCGTGCTGGCGTGTCTCGGGATGTTCGCCGCATACGTGCCCATCGGCAGCGTCTCGGTGTCCCTGTCACGCATCCAGCAAGGGCTCGGCGCCTCCACGTCCGACCTGCAATGGGTCTCCGACGCGTTCATCCTGCCGATGGCCGCTCTGATCCTCACCTTCGGCCTGATCGGCGACCTGTACGGCCGCAAGAAGGCCTACCTCGCGGGCATGCTCCTGTTCGCCGCCGGTTCCGTGACCTCCCTGACCGCGCACAGCGTCGAGCAGGTCTGGGTCGGCCAGGCCGTCGCCGGCGCGGGTGCGGCGGCTCTCGCGTCCTCCACGCTCGCCCTCATCAGCCACGCCTACCCGGACTTCCGGGCCCGCGCCAAGGCCATCGCAGCATGGGCCGCGTCCCTGAGTATCGGCATGGCCCTGGGGCCGCTGATCAGTGGCGTCATCCTGGAGCACGCCTCCTGGCGCTGGATCTTCCTGCCGGCCGCCGTCATCACCGCCGTCACCGGCCTGGTGGCCATGCGGATGCTGGAGGACTCCCGCTCCGCGCACGGACGCGCCATCGACGTCCCCGGCCAGATCGCCGCGATCATCTTCATCATCGGCCTGATCTACGGCGTGATCGAGGGCGGCGGGGCCGACGGCTGGGGCCAGACCAAGGTCGTCGTCGCGTTCGCCGCCGCCGCACTCGGCCTGATCGCCTTCGTCGTCGTCGAGCTGCGCTCCCCCTCGCCGATGCTCTCCCTGAAACTGTTCGCGGTGCGCCCCTTCACCGGCGCCGGCGTCGTCAACGCCATCGTCATGTTCGGGATGATCGGCTCCGTCTTCACGCTCAGCCTCTTCTTCGGCAGCGTCCAGCAGCTCTCCGTCCTCGACATCGCCTGGCGGATGCTGGTCTTCAACGGCGTCTCCATCGTCACTGGACCGCTCGTCGGCCGTCTGATGGGCAAGGTCGCCCCCGGCGTGCTCCTCTGCGTCGGCCTGCTCGGCACCGGCGGCGCCATGCTGTGGCTGACCGGCCTGGAGACCGACTCGGGATTCGGCGCGATGGCAGGCCCGCTCGCGCTGTTCGGCCTCGGCATGGGCTTCGTGATGACGCCGATCAGCGCGGTCGCCGTCAGCAGCGTCCCGCACCACCTGGCGGGCATGGCGGGCGCGGGCAACAACACCCTGCGCCAGCTCGGTGGCGCCCTTGGCCCCGCCGTCCTCGGAGCCGTCCTCACCAGCAGGCTCACCTCCGCCCTGCCCGGGCACCTCGCGGACTCCGGACTGCCCGTCGCCGACCAGCAGCAGGTGAGCGAGGCCCTCGCGAAGGGCGGCGTGGGCGCCGCGGGTCACCTCGGCCTCTCCCCCGAGGCGACAGGACCCGCGCTCGGCGCGATCGGCGCGAGCTTCACCGACGCCGTCCACGTCTGCATGACCATCGGCGCGGTCGGCATGCTGGTGGCCCTGATCGCCACGGCCACCTTGATCGGCTTCCGCCGCCCGCAACCGGCCAGGCCGACTCCGGCCTCCGCCCAGGCGACGCCCCCGGCCCCTGCCGCGGCGGAGGCACACGAGACGCCCCCGTCCCAGGCCCCGCAAGCGGCCGTCCGGACCGGCCCCGTCGTCCACGGACACATCCACAGCTCGACCGGCGCCGCCCGCTCCTCCACGGTCACCCTGATCTCCCTGACGGGGCGCCAACTGAGCCGTACGGTGGCCCGATCCGACGGCGGCTACGACCTCACCGCCCCGGGCGCCGGCACCTACGTACTGATCGCCGCCGCGGAGGGGCACCAGCCGCAGGCGGCCACCGTCACCGTCGGCGACGAGCCGCTCGCGTACGACATCCTGCTCTCCGGCACCCGAGGCCTGAGCGGGGGCATCCGCGACGCCGCCGGGCTGCCGGTCGGTGCCGCCATGGTGATCGTGACCGATGCGCGCGGCGAGGTGCTCGCCACCGGACAGAGCGGCCAGGACGGAGAGTTCGCCTTCGGGGATCTGCCCGCGGGTGAGTTCACCGTCGCCGTGAACGCGGAGGGGCATCGGCCGGCCGCCGCCCCGGTCATCGTCGGCGACGGCGGACCCGGCCGGGTGGAGATCGCCCTCGTCCCCGGCACCTGGCTCCGGGGCGAGGTGCGGTCCGGAGCCGACCAGCGCTTGCTGCCGGACGCCCGCGTCACACTCGTCGACGCGGCCGGCAACGTCGCGGCGACGGCCACCACCGACGCGGAGGGCGTGTACGCCTTCACGGACCTGGACACCGGTGAGTACTCCGTCATCGCCAGCGGCTACCCGCCTCTCTCCACCCCGTTGCGCGTCACAGGCCCCGGCACCGAGGCCCTCGACATCGAGCTGTCCCACCCGATGCCCTGAGCTTCTGTCTCCTCATCCGGGGGGAACCTGTCACCCCGAAATCCATCTATCCAACGCGTTCGATCCGCACCTCGCGGATCAGGAACTTCCCGGCCTCACGCACCTCCTCGAACGCCGCGTTGTTGAGCAGCACACAGCTGCCCGACGTCGAGGCGACCTCCACCGTGGTGGACTTGGAGTTGCCCAGGTTCGTGATCTTCAGCCGCGTACCGAGGGGAAAATCGCTGCTGGACGCGGCCGGCGCGCCGCCCTCGCCGGACAGTGTGACGGTGGAACCGGCGCAGACGACCTCACCCTCAGCCCTTGCGTCTCCGCTGTCCGCGGGCGGAGTCGCGGGGGCTGAGGCGCTGTCACCCGCGCCGGCCTCCGCGTTGCAGCCCGACGCCGCCTGCTTCCGCCCGATCTCCTCGATCACCGCTTCCCGGTTGGCGATCCGCACCGCGGACTGTGCATCGGGATTCGCTCGCTGACCTGCGATGAACTGCTCGTTGTCGCTCAGCGCGGCAGCCAGCCCCTCACACGCCACCGAGGCCTGGCTCGTACCGGTCATCATCACCGCGGTTCCCGCCACCAGCGCGGCGGCGCCCACCATGAGGACAGCCTTCTTCTTACGGCTGAGGGTCTTCTCGCGTGACACGTGCGGCTCCTGTTCCCGGAGGTGTACGCCACCACCGGCTGGGTTTCCGTGTGCCGTCACGTACGCGCAGCAATCCCGTTCGTCTCAAGAGTCCCACCGACAACTTGCTTACCAGCGCGATGAGTTCTGAAGGCCAAAAGGAGCCGGTCGCCCGTGCGCGTCCGGCCCGCGCGGGCTCATCATGGAGGCATGAAGCGGACATCCCTCGGTGAAGTCAGCACACCGGGGCGCGTCGCCGCTCCCGGTGAGGGCATCGGCGAGGAAGAACTGGCGCTCGCGGCACGCAATCACGGGCTGCCGCTGGAGGCCCTGCGCTACGACGTCACACCGCTCGGCCTCCACTATGTACTGGTCCACTACGACATTCCCGCTGTCGACGCGGGCACGTGGCGGCTGTCCGTCGGCGGGCAGGTCCGTGCCCCTCTGGAACTGGGTCTTGACGAGTTGCGGGCGCTGGCGTCCGTTATTCACCGGGTCACGATGGAGTGCGCGGGCAACGGCCGTGCCCGCCTGAGCCCGCGCCCGGTCAGTCAGCCCTGGCTGGTGGAGGCGGTGGGTACCGCCGACTGCACGGGCGTGCCTCTGCGGACGGTGCTCGCGGAGGCGGACGTCGGGAACAGCGCGGTCGAGGCCGTTTTCACGGGCGCCGACCACGGAGACGAGCGTGGCGTCGAGCAGGACTACCGGCGCGGCCTGTCACTCCCCGTGGGCGCGGACGTGCTGCTCGCGTACGCGATGAACAGCGGCCCGCTGCCGCCCCAGCACGGCTGCCCGCCGCGGCTCGTGGTACCCGGCTGGTACGGCATGGCGCACGTCAAACGGCTCCGCGCCGTGGAACTCGTCGACACCCCGTTCACCGGCTTCCAGCAGGCCAGTCCGGGCCTCCGACGCCGACGGCCATACCCAGCCCCTGGACCAACCGTGGAACCGAGGAGGCTTCGGAAACAACCTCGTACAGCGCGTCCCTGTCCTGTGCCGCTGATCGACGACCGGGTGGCCGGGGAGCCTGTGACGGTGCAACAGGGCAGATCAACTCGCCACCGCCGGACGCACGTATAGTGCGCCGCTGTGACGCCACGCAGACGTCGTGCGCACCCACCCGGCACGAAGAACAGGAGCGAAGGCGTGACCAGTCGCGTCACCTTGATCTCGCCGGCGACGAGCCGATCCCTGCGGGAGGCCCGGTTCGACGACGGCAGCCCGCTCGACACGCGAGGCGCCGCACTCGCCAAAGCGGCCGCCGGTACGCTTCCCGCCGCTGACCGGGTGGTGGCCTCGCCCACTGTGCGCTGCCGGGAAACGGCGTCGGCCCTCGGTCTCGCGGCTCTGGACCAAACCGAACTGGGCGCCCTGGACATGGGGCGCTGGCGGGGCAGAACACTCGAAGAAGTCAGCACCTGGGAGCCGGAAGCGGTGAGCCGCTGGCTGTCGGCCCCGGCCATCGCGCCTCCCGGCGGGGAATCGGTACTGGCCCTTTGTGAGCGCGTCGCCATATGGCTGGACGCGGCTTCCGGGGTCACGGGCAGAACCCTCGCCGTGGTGGAGCCGGAGATCGTTCGGGCCGTCGTGGTCACGGTCCTCAGAGCACCCTCCGCGGCCTTCTGGCGGCTCGACGTGCCTCCACTGACGGCTGCCCACATCAGCGGACGCTCCGGACGGTGGAATCTGCGGCTCGGAGAGGCGCTCGGCACGCGGCGGGCCGACACCGAAGACTGATGCCGCAGCGCCTACGGATGCCCGGCAGGCCGGGGCGAGGCGAGCCGTCAGCCACCGGGGTCGACAGCCGCCTGCTGCCCGTCTCGCGACGACGAGGTCTGCCCGCTGCCTGAGGGTCCCGCGCCGCGGCCGTTTCGATGGCGCCGGAGCAGTGCGGTATCTCTCAGTGCGGTGCGGTAGTTGCCTCCGGCGCTACAGCCGCTTGCGATCGCGGAGTCAGCACACGCTGCGCCAACTCCCCGAAGATCAGCCCGAATCCGGTCCACAGAGTGAGCTGGATGGCGAGCGCCGAGGTGCGGAACCGCCACAGCAGAGCGGCGGGGAAGTCCTTCGGGACCTCGTTGATCACCGGCAGGAACTGATACGCGAGAGCGATCACCAGGATGAAGAAAGCGCCTGCGGTGACAGTGGCGTACCAGGTGCCCCATCTGGGCGCGAGCCGCTTGCCGAGGATCACGGCGGCGATCGCGAGGAGCACGCTGAGCACCATCATCAGGAAGTACAGGATCGTGCGCTTGCTGATGGTGTCGGGGTCGCCGACGGACGGCGGGTTGGCCGGGTACTTCAGGAACGGCACGACGTATACGGCGAGCAGGGCCGTGCCGGAGAGCAGGAGGGCCGTGGCACGAGGGGTGAAGCGGCCGACGCGCCCGAGGGCGAAGCAGTAGGCGAGGGCGGCGATGCCGCCGAAGGCCACGCCGTAGATCAGGACACCCGTGGCGAGGCCGCCGGTGGACTGGAGGCTGCGGCTGACCAGCTCGACCTCGTGTTCGTGGGCAGGGGCGTGTGCCTCTTCGAAACCGATCGCGTTGTCGACGCTGGGCTCGCCCAGGAAGTAGGCGACGAGAAGGGCGAGCACGCCGGCGCCCAGGCCGGCGAGCATGCCCCGCGCAAGAAGTCTTCTGACAGTTGCGGAGTTCATGGGCGCGCGGTCTTCCTCGTCAGTGGCAGGGGAAGCCGAGCAGGTGGCGGGCGTCGTGGACCCACTCGTGAACATCCGCGCCGTTGACCACGGAGGTGGCACCCTGCTCCGCGCCGACGAAGTACAGCAGGACGAGCATCAGGATGCCGAAGAAAACCGCCCAGGGGACGATCGCGCCGATCGGCAACTTGGCGGGAAGAGCAGGGGTGGTGGCTGTCGACTGGGCGACGGTCTGCGCCATGGCAGATCCTCCTCGGGAGTTCGCGTCCCATCTCGGTGGTGCACAGGACGACAGCTGCGGGTCTGACTCACGCGACGTTTCCCGCTTTACGGGGAAATGCCTCGTTCACAGTGGCGCGACCGTGCCGGAGTTCCACCGGCTTCCGCCTGCCGTCGTCGATATCGAACAGACCGTACCGCGCGCAAGGTGCCTGGCCAAGAGCGCCTCCAGTTCCATGGCCTTGCGGCAGGAGCCGCGAGCCACACACCGTCCACGTGAATCGGGGGCTGGCTGGAGATCCCGGGACGTCGGTAGGTTCTCCACGGTGAAATTGACAGAGACGCAGGGCCTTGCGCCGATGACCGACGAAGCTCGCATACGCTGGATTGCGCTGGGCGACAGGGCTCGGAAGCCGCCCGTGGTCCTGCTGCACGGCGGACCTGGCCTGCCGGACTATCTGAGCGACGTCGCCACCATGATCGCGGACCTCGCTCCCGTGTACCGCTACGACCAGCGCGGCACCGGCAAGTCCCGGTGGCAGGGCCGCCATACTCTCGCCCGGCATGTTGACGATCTCGCTGAGCTTCTAGACGTGTGGGACGTGCCGGAGGCTGTGCTGATCGGGCACTCATACGGCGCCACCCTGGCCGGCCGGTTCTGTGTGGCCCACCCGGATCGGGTGGCCGCGATGCTGCTGATGTGCGGGCCGTTTGTCGGCGAGTGGCGTACGGGGTATCAAGCGGAACGCGAGCGCCGCATGTCGGCACCGCAAGGGGAGCGGCTGCGCGAGTTGCAGGAATTGCCGCACCGTTCCGAGGACCAGGAAGTCGAGTTGCTCACGCTGTCCTGGTTCACCGACCACGCCGATCCCGAGCGCCGTTGGCACTGGGCCGCGCAGGGGGCCCGCGAACGCCGCCCCATCAACTGGGTCATGAACCGTGAACTCGGCGCGGAATCACGTGCGGACCCACTCGACCAGCACCTTGACGCGCTGCGCAGGTGTCTTCCGGCGCGGGTGGAGATCCTCGGCGGTGCTGATGATCCCCGCCCGCTGTCGGAACTTGAGTCCCTCGCGTACCGGCTCAATGTTCCCCTGACGCGGATCGACAGCGCCGGCCACGAGCCCTGGCTCGAACAGCCCGATGGGGCACGCGCGCACCTTCGGAGATTCGTGCGGGGCGCGGTGGGCCCCTAGAGCCGCACCCCACACGCCGACAGGCACCGGCACGGTGCGAAGCCTTGCCACAGAACGTCAGACACCGGAATCGAGATGCCGGGCGGATGGCGCACTCTCTCGCTGGCCGAGGCACTGCACGCGCGTCTACGGCCCGTCGGCACTGCCGAAGTCGCGGCTGTCCGTGCTCCTCGAAGCCGATGAGCAGCATCTATGCGTCACGAATCACGATCGCGCCCGGCCCGAACCCGCACCGGCTCGGCGGCCGTCGGATCGCTCCGGGCGACGGCTCTGACCAGGGGGGACGTAATCCGCCTGGACTGCGGGAATCAGACGCTCTGCCGAGGTGTACGGCCTTGCCGGGGCAGCGACCTCAGACGCGTCGGAGCGAGCCACCGCCTCGTCGGCAACCTGCGGGCCGACCCCGACCACGTCCACATAGGCGGTCATCCATATGTGAACGCCTGGCCGCACGCCTCGACCTTCTGTGCTTTACGCGGTAGTTGTCGGACTCGATCCGTTGCTCGAAGAGGCGTCAGGGCGGCTCATCGGTACACGTCGGCGGAGTGCGAGCGGCCGATGTCGCGGACGACTTCGAGACCGAGTACGCGGTCGAGGTGCGCGAACGTCTCGAACTTGGCGCCGCCCGGTACGTCGACGGCCGCCTCCAGATCGTCGAGGAGCCGCAGCACGGCCGGGGTGTCGAGCCCCTCCTCCAGGGCGGCACTGGCCCGTCGCACAACGTCGGCGGGCATCGCCTTGGACGGTTCGTCGGCCCACGTGGCCACCGCTTTACGCCAGTTGGCCAGCTTCTCAGCGGCGGCGGCGACGGCTTGCCCCGTGACGTCGACGGGCTCGTGGTGCGGGTGGCCGAGCAGGAGCAGCCGCAGGGCGAGCGCGTCCCGATCGGAATCCCGGCCCGCGTCCCCGCCCGCGTCCCGGCCCGTGTCGCGATCCACGTCCGTGGCGCGATCCACGTCCGTGGCGACGGCCTCGCCGATGTGCAGGGACAGACCGTCCGCACCTGCGTACGTACGGCTGGTGAGGTGCACGGTCGGCGGGCCGCCGAGAGCCTCGGCGATCTCGTCGGGGGTGCCGTGGGCGTCGGCCGGACGGATACCGGCGGCGTCGGCCGAGGCCGACGGCGGGCAGGTCCACCCGATGAGGACGGCCCGGCCGCCCAGCTCGACGACGCGGGCCAGGACGTCCGCGACGAGGAGCACGCGCAGACCGGTCAGGTCGTCCGGGTCTTCACGGTCGCCGAAGGACGGCGCGTGGGCGCACATCCGCAGCGGCCCGAACCCGGCCAGATCATCAACGATGCTCAGCACACCACAGAGACTAGGCGTACCGACCTTCGATGGCACCCGGCGGGAGCAGCCGGGAGGCCGGCAACTCGCCTCCCGGCCGCTCCCGCGTACGTTCCGCTCACACGCTCACTCTCGTTCCGCTCACGCGCTCACCCTCATGCCGGCCCGACACCGCCCGTGCAGGCCGCACCGGGTTCCGGAGTCTGCTCGCCCTGGACGTATTTGCCAAGGAACTGCTCGACCCGGGGGTCCGATGCCCCGTCCACGGTGAGCTGACGGCCCCACGCGGTGAGCGTGAGGGCGTCCTTCTGTTCCTTGACCGGGCTCATCAACGTGTAGGGCGTTGTACTGACCTTCTGACTCAGCGTCTTTATGTCGTCGGCCGACGCCTTGTCGCTGTACGTGATCCAGACGGCGCCGTGCTCCAGAGAGTGGACGGCGTTCTCCTCGCCCAGCGGCTCGTCGTACACGTCGCCCTGGCAGTTGGCCCACGCCTGGCTGTGATCACCGCCCGCTGCCGGGGTCATCGGGTAGTCGACCTTCTTCGTGACGTGGTTGCGCCCCAGCTTCTTCGCGTCCCACGTCTTCTCACCCTTGACCGGGGCCTGCGCGACGGCCTCTTCCTTGTCCTTCTTCTCCGACGCGTCGAGCAGGACGTACGAGCCGAATCCGGCGAGACCGGCCAGTACGGCGACGCCCGCGGTGATGGCGATGATGCGGTTGCGCCGGTCACGCGCCTGCTCGGCGCGGCGCAGCTCCTGGACGCGGGCCTTGCGTGCGGCGGTGGTACCGGCCTTCTTGCCTGTCTGAGAGGTGCTCTTGGAGGTGCCCATGTCCGGGTATGTCCTTGTCTCCGCCGTGCCCGGGGCACGGCGGTGGTGACGGTGATGGTGTGTGAGGTGATCGGCACAAGCGCGTGACGGTGACCGCGTCCGTGGACAGCAGCGTGACGGGGCGGGACGGGTTCGGACGCGCGGAGGTCCGGCCTAGGTCCTCAGCACCTGAAGGACGTGGAGATCCGGGGCGTACCGGTGAACAGGCGTCGGCGGTACGGGAAGCGCGGTGGCCGGGGCCGCGGGCAGTCCCGCCTCCCCCAGCGTCGTCGGCACCGACGGCTCGGGTGCCGGGAGCGCGATCGCCGCGGCGTGCGTGGCGGACGCGCACCGCTCGCCGGGGGGACAGCTGTGGCCGAGCGAGGCCTCCGCGGCGGATGCCGGGGCACCAGCTCCGGGCAGGGGCGCGGCGGGACAGGAGACGGCGACGCGATCGCTCGGGGCGTCGTGATGTGCCGAGAAGCCGAAGCACACGCACAGGACAGCCAGCAGGGTGGCCAGGCTGGTCCCGAACACGGTGCAGCGCGCGGCGGTACGCCGCTCCCCGTGCACCGTGTCCCGCAGACCTGACGCCATGGCCGCAGATATTAGCGGCTGCCGCTCCGGCGCCGAGCCCCGGCCTTCCCCCTCACACCGCGTGGTGCGCAAGGACCTTGTGCGGGTCCTGGGCGCCGGGCACAGTCGCCGGATCCGCGTGCACGAGTGCGGCGGTCAGCTTCGGCACCGCGTGCAGCAGGGCGTGCTCCGCGTCGACCGCGACCTCGTGCGCCTCCCGTACGGACAACTCCCCGTCCACGACGACCGCCACCTCGGCGCGCAGCCGGTGACCGATCCAGCGAAGGCGCGGCTCGCCGATGCCACGGACGCCGGAAACCGTCAGGAGCGCTGCCTCCGCCGCGTCGACCAGGGCGGGATCGACGGCGTCCAGCACCCGGCGGAACACCTCTCGTGCCGCGTCGCGCAGGACCAGCAGGATCGCCGCGGTGATCAGCAGGCCCACGATCGGGTCGGCGAGCCGCCAGCCCAGGGCCGCGCCGCCCGCGCTCAACAGGACGGCGAGGGAGGTGAATCCGTCCGTGCGGGCATGCAGACCGTCGGCGACCAGGGCGGCCGAGCCGATCTCGCGGCCGACGCGGATGCGGTAGCGGGCGACCCATTCGTTGCCGATGAAGCCGATGACGGCGGCGGCCGCCACCACCCAGAGGTGCTCCAGGGCGCGGGGGTTGAGCAGCCGGTCGACCGCCGCCCAGGCCGCGAAGGCCGCCGACGCGGCGATCGTCAGGAGGATGACGATGCCCGCGAGGTCCTCGGCACGGCCGTAGCCGTAGGTGAAGCGGCGGGTGGCGGCCCGTCGGCCCAGGACGAAGGCGACACCGAGGGGGATCGCGGTCAGTGCGTCCGCCGCGTTGTGCACGGTGTCACCGAGGAGCGCGACCGAGCCGGTGAGCACCACGATCACTGCCTGGGCCCCGGCAGTGACCCCCAGGACGGCCAGCGAGATCCACAGCGCGCGCATTCCGCGCGCGGACGATTCGAGGGCCGGGTCGACCTTGTCCGCGGCCTCGTGCGAATGCGGCTTCAGTAGGTGCCCGGCCTTGTGCCGCCACCGCTCCAAGCGCCCCTCGCCGCCGGACCCATGACCGTGATCGTGAGCGTGATCGTGGGCGTGGTCGTGGTCGTGAGCGTGGCCATCGTGCCCCCGGCCATGGTTCCGGTGGTGCTCATGCGAAGGGTGCGGGTGTCCGTGCTGCTCACTCACGAGTACGGCCTTCCGACGCGGGACGGGAGAGTGGACACCGCGAGGCGCCCGCACTCATTATGTGCGTATGAGCGCACGCATGCACCTATCACCTGCGCACGATGCGCACCCGCAAGATCCGGGCGTCGAGCACTTCACCCATGCGGCCGAGGTCCTCGGCCTCCTCGCCGACCGCACCCGCCTCGCCCTCCTTCACGCCCTCGCCAAGGGCGAAGCGGACGTCACCACACTGACGGCCGCGTGCGGCGCCGCCCGCCCCGCGGTCAGTCAGCACCTGGCCAGACTCCGCCTCGCCGGGCTCGTTTCCGTACGGAAGGAAGGGCGCCGCATGATCTACGGCCCGCCCGACGGACACCTGCGCCGTGTGGTCGACGAGGTCCTGAACCTCGCCGACCACCACCTCAGTGGCGCGGCCACCCACGACTGAGCGGGCCTCAGGCGTAGTCGCGCCTGCCCCGTCGGTAGGCGATCTCCCCCAGCACGACGTCCATGACGAGGAAGGCCGCCAGCGGGATGCCGAGCAGCGGCACGAAGTAGCCGAGCACGGCGATCGCCGCCATCAGCGGGACCAGGACGTACGCCGGTACGTTCTGCCACGCCCCGCGCGGCAGCGGACGCCCGAAGGAGCTGCCGCGCCCGCGCTGCCACCACATGCGGTACCCCCACACGATCATCAGGATCAGCCCGAGGGCGAGACCGGCGAGGGCGATCTGGTTGACGAGCCCGAACAGCGAGCCGGTGTGCGCGTCGATGCCCCAGCGGGTCAGCTTGGCGAGCACCGGGTAGTCGGCGAACCGCAGCACTTCGGTGACCTCGCCGGTCGCCGGGTCGATGGCGACCGAGTCCTGCTTCTCGGGCCAGCTGCGCTGAATCTGCCGGACGGTGTACGCCGACGACGCGTCGGCCGGCGGCACGATCTCCACCGGGTTGGAGAGCCCCGCGCCACGGGCCGCCTTCAGGACGGCGTCGAGCCCGACGCCCTCTCCTCCCGCGGCGCCGCCCGAGCCCGCCCCTCCGTGTCCCGCGTGCTCTCCGCCGCCCGCGACGGTCGCCGTCAGCTCCGGCGTCGTCTGCCCGATGGCCTCGCGCAGGTCACCGACGCTCTCTCCCGCGTACGTCGACCAGGTAAGGCCCGTCGCGGACAGGAAGATCAGTCCGGCAGCGGCCCACACGCCCAACGAGCCGTGCAGCGAGAGCGTGCGACGGCGGCCGGTCGCCCCGCGCAGCTTGAGCTTGCGCTGGGAGCGTCGGCGGCCGAACCAGAGGACGAGGCCACCGCCCGCGATCACCCACAGCCAGCTGGCCGCGAGTTCGCTGTAGAGCCTGCCGGTCTCCCCCAGGTGCAGATCGCGGTGGAGCTCGTCGATCCAGGTGCGCAGCGGCAGTGCGCCGCTGGAGCCGTACTGCTCAAGGGCGCCGCGCACTTCGCCGTTGTAGGGGTTCACGAACACGGCGAGGGTGTGATCGGTGCCCACGCCCGGCACTCCGGACAGGAGCACGCGGGTCGTCGCGCCGTCCTCCGGCGATGGCCGCACCGCGCTGACCGCGCCGTCGGGGTGTGCCTTGCGGGCGGCGGCCACCTGCTGCGAGATCGGCAGCTCGGTCTTGTGCTCGCCGACGGGGACACGCAGTTCGTGGGAGTACACGATCTTCTCGGCCTGGTACGAGCAGGCGTACAGGAGTCCCGTGGTGGCGGCGACGAGTACGAAGGGGGCGATGAGCACCCCGGCGTAGAAGTGCAGGCGCAGTACGAGCGGACGCAGCGACGCCCATCCCGACCGTCCTGCGGAGGGCGGCGCCCCCTGGGTCTCCTGCCCGTCGTCCGGGGCGAGGAGTGTGGGTTCGGCGGACATGTGCTGCTCTCCTGGAGGAAGGTGACGCGGATCGATCGGCCGTGGCGACCGGTGCAGGAGTCGGCTGGAGGGGCGCATAAGTTCCCCGCAGCCGCCACCGGTTGCGTGACGCGCACCACACAGGACGGTGTGGCAGAGCCACATCCACAGGGGAGAACCGGCCGATGGCCGTGCACTGCGCGATTGGCGTATCGCGGGCCCTTAACCGGCGGCAGGGACAGGACTAGCGTCGGGAGACCGGGAACCTCAGGGCCGGGAACCCCCGGAACCGGGGCCCCAACACTCCGTTGGAGACGCGATGCTCCAGACACGCGAGTTGTTCGACAGCCTTGCCTCTCGTGCCGACCACCTCGACAACCAGACCCTCGCCGACGCCGCCGACGCCCTCTCCGCGTGCGAACAGGCCGCGACCGCCTGTGCGGTCGGCATGCTCGCCGAGAAGGAGGCCGACGAACTGCGGGCCTCCATCAACCGCGATCTGAACTGTGCCGACGTGGTCTCGGCCACGCGGCGCGTCCTGACGCGCGGCACGGACGCCGATCACGCGCTCCTCGCCGCGCAGTTGCAGGCGTGCGTGATGGCCTGCGAGCACAGCCACGAGCTGTGCTCCCGGCACGCGTCGCACCACGAGCACTGCCGCCTCTGCTCCGAGGCCACGAACCGCGCGGCGTCCGCCTGCCGCGAGGTCCTGACGAGCCTGCGGGCCTAGCGCGCCGGGCGCCGGATCGGTCCCGGGCTCGGCCGTCCGGCCGGCCCAGCGCCCTCGGGGGCGGTTCGCACAGCATGGCCCCGATCCGGCAAACTGCCCGGATGGACTATGAGTTCTGGAACGACATCCACCACCGCGGCGGCATCACCGCGGTCAAGAGCGCGCTGGAGGAACTTGCGGAGCGCGGTTCCGCCGAGGAGGTGGACGCCGCCATGGACCTGGCCTGCCAGGTCATCGCCGACGACACCGCCCGCCTCCAGGCCCGCGCGGATCAGGCCGAGGCCAGGCTGCGGAGGCTGACCGACGAGGCGCGCGAGGTGGGGCGGCAGGTCGAAGCGCACGCCAGAACCGAGGAGTCCGCCGAACCACCGGTGCGTGCGGAGCGCGAGTGACCCTCACCGGGTGCCGGGCAGCCGTACCGCTTGGCTCTTCCGGGGCTCCACCGCGGGCCTGCCCGGTGCCAGTAGCGGCCCAGCGTCCGGCGCGTACCGCGTACTCGCCTTCACGGTCTGCGCGCACACCCTAACGAGCACGTCTCCTTGCGCAGGGACGCACCGTGCCCCCTCCCACCCCCGTGGAAGTCGGTGCGATGCACCACCAGTTCGGCGACGCGCTCGCTCTGACGCTCGGGTCGAGCGCCGTCCACGTCGGGATGTGCGCGCGACGCCATGCGACTGGGCTAAGCGGACGCGGTGTTGGACGCCACGTGGTCCATCGGCTGCGTCCGCCATCTCTCCGACCGGCCCGCGGGGCTCCGTGGAGTCCCGCGGGTGCCGCGTCCCGGCGGGCGGTTCCTGTTCACGGAGTTCGCCACACTCGTCGGCCAACTCCAACAGAGCGGTGCGGCAAGGAGGCGCCTCGCGTTCAGGGCGCGCCCGACTGGCGTTCAGGCGCGCCCGACTGACCCGCCGCGAGTCAGCTCACGGTCACCGTGACGACCGGCGACACGGTGGCGCCGCTGGCCACACGCAGCTCGTTCTTGCCCTTGAGGCCGAGCTTGGCACGCAGGCCGTAGGCCCCGGACTTGTTGGTGACCGTACTGGCGGGCAGGGCCTTCCACACCCCGTGCTGCTTCTGCTGCAGGGTCACCTTGCTCCCGGCCTTCAGGCCGGTCGCCTTGCCCGTGATGCGCAGCTCCTGCCACGCGCGGACGTGGGAGACGGACGCCTTCGCCGTGAGCGTGGGCGCCGCGGCGGGCTCGGCCTGCGTGGGCTGCGGCTCCGGGCCCGACCCGTCGGCGAGTGCGGCGGTGGCGGGAATCAACAGCACCGATCCGGCGAGGGCGGAGACGGCGGCGGTGCGCAGAAGGCTGCGGCGGCGGGTGTTACGCATAACGACAGTGATCCCCTTTGATGTCGGTCAGTACGCGGTCCTCATTGTGCGACGAGTCGCACAATGAGGAACATAAACGTACGCACCTGACATTGCGATCACCCGGAGAACGCGTAACGGAATCCGGTAATTTCGGTCACAACGCCGCAACTGCCCTCGCTGCTTCCCTGCGTTGCCCGGCCTGATCAGCGGCGGACCAGCAGCGGATCAGCGGCGGATCAGATCCCCAGCACGGCCTTCGCCGTCATGAAGTAGATGACCAGGCCGGTCGCGTCGACCAGTGTGGTGACCATCGGTGCCGACACCACCGCCGGGTCGATCCGCAACCGCTTGGCAAGCAGCGGCATCGTGCCGCCGATGGTGGCCGCCCAACCGCAGATGACCACCAGGGTGATCCCGACCACCAGGGCGATCTTCGCGCTGACGAACACCGCTCCCACGACCACGCCGAGGATCGCGAGCAGCGAGCCGAGGACCAGGCCGACGCGGCACTCGCGCCATATGACCTTCAGGAGATCCGAGCCGCGCACTTCTCCGACGGCCATGGCGCGCACGCAAGCGGTCGCGGCCTGGGCCCCGGCGTTGCCGCCGGCGCCGATGAGCATCGGGATGAACATGGCGAGCTGCGCGGCCTTCTCCAGCGTGCCCTCGAAGGACTGCGTCACGCTGACGGTCAGTGTCGCCGCGACGAGCAGCAGGCTCAGCCAGAGCGCCCGGTAGCGCGCGAGCTGCCACACCGTCGCGGCCATGTAGTGCCCGGCCCAGGGCGCGGCGCCCGACTGCCGTGCGACGTCCTCGGTGTCCGCGGCCTCGATGACTTCGAGCGCGTCGTCGATGGTGAGCAGTCCGACGAGCCGGTTCTCGCTGTCCACGACCGCGAGGTTCAGGTCGTTGGTCTCGCGCATCAGGCGGGCCGCCCGCTCGGCCGAGTCGGTGGCGTACACGGACGCGGGCTCGGTGGCGACCAGCGAAGAGACCATCGTCTCCGGCGGGCTGAGCACCAGCTCCCGCAGCTCCGCGATGCCGGTGAGGCGCTGCCCGTCGTCCACGACGGGCAGCGTGTAGACCGTCTCGGCCTGGCTTCCCTTCTCCCGTACGACCTCCAACGCCTGCTGGACGGTGAGGTCCTGATCGAGCGCCACCACTTCGGGGGTCATATAGCGGCCGACAGAGCCCTCCGGATAGCCGAGCAGCGCGGAGGTCATCCCCCGTTCGTGCGCGCTCAGCCCGCCGAGTACCCGCTGGGCGACCTTGGCGGGAGCCTCTCGCAGCATCCTCGCCCGGTCGTCGGGGTCCATGCCCTCGACGAGCTCCAGGAAGGTGCGATCGCGCAGTCCCTCCAGGATCTGCTGCTGGTCGACCGGTTCCAGTTCCTCGAAGACGGTCAGCGCCCTGTCCTTGTCGAGGAGCCTGAAAGCCATCCCCGCGTCGACCGCGTCCATCCGGCCTAGCTCATCGGCGATCACGTGGGGAGGATTGGTCTCCAACCACTCCAGGACGCTGTGCAGTTGATGACTCTTGACTATGTCCTGCAACGACTCGGGCAGTTCCGGACGCAGCTCTTCGGGCAGGTTCATCTGAGGCATGGGCAGGTCCTCGGCGCAGCGGTGAGACACAACACGGGCACCCAGGGACAGAGCGCGCCGCTGAAGGTTACACGGGTACGGTGAACGCGCCGACGGCATAACCCTCCAGCGGCCCGAGACCGGCCACCAACCTCCTCTCCAACCCCTGTCTAACCCCTGGCCGCCCGACGGCGCGCTTCCTCGTCGGCCAGGACGGATTCGATGCCGTGCCGCCGCACCCCCAGAACCTGTCGGGAGTTGGCGGCCTCCACGGCGGGGCTGAATGCCGTCAAGGCGCGCCGGGCCGCCACCGCCGCCGTGGTGTCAGCGGCCACGAGGTCGGCATTGATCGCGGCCCCGGCAGTCATTCCGGTGGCTGCGGATACGACGACTCCGGCCATCAGGTCGGTGACGTTGCCCGCCGCCCATACTCCCGGAACACCCGTGAACCCGGTCGCGTCCGACTCCACGTACCTGCCCACGCCCATCGGATGGTCGACGCTCGCCAGACCGAGTCCGGCCAGGATCGCGCCGCGCGCCTCGAACCGCGGTGCCACGGCGAGCGCCCGCACCGGAATCTCGCTGCCCGAGGCCAGCCGTACGCCGGAGAGCCGGTCCGCCTCCACATCGAGGCCGACCACCTCCCCGTCGACCACCGCGATGCCACGGGCGCCCAGCTGCTCCCACTGCTCATCGGTCAGGTCGCCCTGGGTGTGCAGGAACAAGGTCACGTCCGGCGACCACTGACGGAACAGCAGCGCCTGATGCACGGCCATCGGACCGGTCGCGAGGACACCGATCGGTTCGTCACGCACCTCCCAGCCATGGCAGTACGGGCAGTGCAGGACGTCACGGCCCCACCGCTCGCGCAGTCCGGGGACATCCGGAAGCCCGTCGACGAGCCCAGTGGTCACCAGGAGGCGTCGCGCGCCATGGCTCCGGCCGCCCTCGGTGCGCACGACGAAGCGTTCACCGACCCGCCGGACGTCCGTGACCCGGTCCGAGACGATCCGCCCGCCGTACCCGGTCACCTCCTCGCGGCCGATCCGCAGCAGCTCCCCCGGCGCCAAGCCCTCTCGGGACAGGTATCCGTGCACTCCGTCGGCGGGAGCGTTGCGCGGTTCGCCGGAGTCGACCACCAGCACCGAACGCCTGGCCCGGGACAGGGTCAACGCGGCCGACAGCCCGGCCACCCCTCCCCCGACCACCAGCACGTCCACGTCCACGTCCACGTCTGCGTCTGCGTCTGCGTCCACGTCTGCGTCTGCGTCCACGTCTGCGAAGTCTCGCTCGTTCGTTTCAGTCATGACGACACCGTGCGCCGGACCGCAACAGATCGGCAAGCTTCTTTGCCGATCCAGCAAGCTTCGAGCCGGTCCGTCACGACGGCGGAGGCTGTTGGCGGGAACTCTCGCAGTCCTTCGGCACACAAATCCTCGCCCTGGAAGACCTGCGATTGCCCCAGGGACAGGGCTCCGGGCCAAACGCCGCCCGGTGGGCGTTCCCACCGTGTGGGTCAGCCGTCCACCAGATGCAACGTGTCGATCCGGTCCCAGCCAGCGGCGGTGACCCGTTCGCGCAGTGCGAGTTCGGCGCCGGCGCGCAACAGCAGACGCTGGGGCGGAGCCAGCCGCACAGCCAGGAGTACGAGGGCTTCCAGGACGCTGTTGGCCAGGAAACGGACACCGACAAGGTCGACGACGACCTCACTGCTCCGTCGCGCCTCTTCGGTCAGAGCGTCGATCAGTGGGCCTCGGTGTGCGCTGAGGGCCTCGCCGTGCAGACGCACCCCGGGACGATCGGCCAGGGGCATCATGAGCAGCAGGTCGTCGGTGAAGTAACCGCGCATCATCAGTCCCGGATGCTTGGGGCGCACCGGCAGAAGGCTGCGGGGGCCATGGCGGTTCTCTGCGCGATGATTCGTCGCGAGTACAGGATCCCGCTGGGTACGGACACTGGCGTTGAGGCCCCGCCCCAGGCCCGAGTGATCGCCGGGAGGTCGACAGCCGCGCCAACAGCAACCCATCGACCACGAACTGCTCCGAACCTACTCCCGCACGCCCACGCCCAACAGGTCAATACCGGACGGCCGTTCACCGCCTGGGCCGAACATACCCGCAGGACCTTCCAGGGCAGGCTCCCCGCGTTCACCGCTCACATCGCAGATCCCCCAGGTCGACCGCATCGGCCATCACCCGCATGCCCTTGTCGTTGGGGTGGAGATGGTCTCCGCCGTCGAAGACCGGCAACAGCCGTTCCCGGTCGTACGGGCTGCGGAGCACCTTGTCGAAGTCGGTGACGGCGTCCAGCTCGCCGCTGTTCCTGATGAAGTCGTTGACCTCCTGGCGTACCGCCTCACCGGGGGCGTCGAACTCCGGCCAGCCCTTGAAGGGCAGCACCGTCCCGCCCACGACGCACCTGCCCGCCGCGTGCGTCCGGTCGATGATCCGGCGGTAACCGGCGATGAGCTGGTCCGCGGTGACGCCGGTGTGCGCCTTGATGTCGTTGATGCCCTCGAACAAGAACACCGTACGCACGCCCGGGTGGGAGAGAACGTCTCGCTCAAGACGGGCCAGGGCGCTCTGCCCCGCACCATCGGCAAGCACCTTGTTCCCTGAGATGCCCTCGTTGGCGACGCCCTTGATGTTGATGTCTGACGCGCTCCGCAGCCGACGGGACAAGTAGTCCGGCCAGCGGCGGTTCGTGTCGGTGGTGGACTGCCAGCCATCGGTGACGGAGTCGCCGAAGGCGACCACGGCGCCCGTGTCCGCCCCGCTCTCCACGCTCACCGCGTCGAGGTAGAACCACGAGCCCGTCCGCTCGCTCCAGTTGGCCTCGCCCTCCTCACGGGCGTGGTCACCGCCGACCGCGTACGACGTCTGCATGGCCATGCCGTGCCCCGTCGCCCGGCCCGCGGCCTCGGCCACGTACAGGCTGATGACCAGATCACTCTGTGCCGCGAGCCGTCCGGACAGCGGGTCGCTGGTCACGATGCCGCCCGGCGCCACCGTGACGGACCGCGCACCGCCGAAAGTGACCCGCCGATTGCTGCCCGGGACGAGTCTCGCCCCCTCCTCGCGCGCTCCGGCATAGACGCTCCCGAAGGTCACCGGCCGGTCTCCGAACGCGTTGGACAGCCGGACGCGGGGGTGGGTGCCGCCGACACTGGTACGGACGACGAGGCGGTAGCTACGGTCGGCCACTGCCTGGCCGAGGCGGTCGGCGCTCGCTCCCCAGGTGATGACCTGACGCCGGGACGGCTCGCCCGCCGCCGACGCCCCCGTCGCCGACGCCGCTCCCATCGGTGAGCAGAGCGCGAGAACGAACCCGCAGACGATACCGACCACCCCGCGATGTCGCGCGGACCGCTGCCGGTGGCTCAACTCCCCGCTCCGCGCAGCGTGATGGCGCCACCCGGCTTGAGGGCGACCTTCCGGGTCACTCCCCCGTACGACACCGTGATGCCGCGCCCGCCGACACTGCGCAACCGCGCCTCGCTGACCTTTCCGGCCCGCCACCTCAGATCGACGACGAAGCCGCCGCGTACACCGACGCCCGTGACCGAGCCGGAGCGCGCCCAGGCCTCGGGCAGGGCGGGGAGCAACTCGACGTGCCCCGGGCGCGAATAGACCAGCATCTCGAGCATCGCGGCCGCTGTGCCGAAGTTGGACTCGATCTGGAAGATGCCACGCCCCTTCTCGACCTCGTAGATGTCGAAGAGGTTCGGCGCGGTGCCGTTGCTCCCGTCGATCGACGGCCGCAGGTTGTTCACGACCAGCTGATACGCCTTGTCCGCGTCCTTCAGCCGCGCCCAGCACAGACTCCGCCAGGCGTTCGCCCAGCCGAAGCTCTCCATGCCGCGCGCGGTGAGCAGCGCCGTCGCCCCCTCGACCAGGGCCTTCGGTGTCGAGCCGTCGGGGCGGATCCTGTCGCCGGGGAAGAGCTGGACCAGCGGGGAGAGGTGCCGGTGGGTGGTCTCGCCGAGGTTCTCGGGTGACATCCACTCCTCCAACCAGCCTGTCTTGGCGCTTACTCGAGGGAGGTGAAGGCGGTCCTGGAGTGCGCCGACCCTCTTGCTGTGGGCGGTGTCCTCACCGAGGACGGAGCAGGCGGTGCGGTAGTTGTCGAAGAGCGCCCAGACAAGTTCCTGTGCGTACGTGATGCCCTTGGCGTCGAGCGGACCGTGTTCGGGTGACCAGTCGCTGTCGGCGATCAGGACCTCGCGGCTCTTCCCCGTCGCCTCGTCGGTGACGGTCGTCGTGAGCAGCCGCGCCTCCCAGAACTCGCAGGCTCCCTTGAGCAGCGGGTGGATCCTGGCGAGGTAGGACCGGTCCTGGGTGAATTCGTAGTGCTCGAAGAGCGAGTTGGACAGCCAGGCGTTGCCCGCCGGGTGCCACCACCATCCGTTCCCGCCATGGATGTTGGTGGAGATGGCCACGGTCCAGCCCGCGATCTTCCCGCTGGAGTTGCGATAGCGGTTGCGCGGGTCGTTGAACAGGGTGCGGGTGAGCTCGGTCCAGGAAGGCAGCTGCGCCAGACAGTAGTCGGCGTACGCGTCGAAACAGGTGGAGAGCGCTGCCCGGTCGGCCATCCAGTAGTTCATCTGGATGTTGATGTCCGTGTGGTAGTCGCCCATCCAGTCCGGGTCGTTGCCGTCGAGCCACAGGCCCTGGAGGTTGAGCGGCAGGCTGTCGCGGGACCCGGCGATCATGAGGTAGCGGCTGAACTGGAGGTAGGACGCCTCCAGTTCGGGGTCGGCCTCGCCGTCGCGGGCGCGCGCCCGCACGCGCTCCCAGGTGTCGAGGCCGCGCTGCGTCCGGGACGACGCGCCGAGCGAGACGCTCATCCGCTCGAACAGGCTCCGGTGGTCGGCGACATGGGAGTGCAGGAGCGCGGTCGCGGAGTGACGGGCCGCCGCGAGGACCTTGGTCCTGGCAAGGCGTTGCGGATCGAGACTGGGGTCGCGGTAACCGGTGGAGGCATCGGGCGCGTAATTGGTGCCGCCGCTGACCACGACCGTGAGCTCCTCGCATCCGGCGAAGGAGATCCGTGAGCCGTCGACAGCCACGGTGCCGGTGGTGCTGTACGCCGTCACCGCGGCGCCGTAGCGCAGCCCGCCGTCCGGGAGGACCGCGCCGAACGAGGCGGTACGGGGCCCTTGCCCGATGGTGGTCTCGTCGTGGGTGCCCGCCAGGGTCACCGTTCCGGTGTAACGGCCCCCGCCCTGTTGGGAGAAGTGCAGGACGATCGCGTCGTCGGGATGGCTCGCGAAGATCCGGCGCCGGTACGTCACCCCTGAGCGGACGTACGAGGAGGTGACGAGCCCCTGGCTGATGTCGAGTTCGCGGCGGTAGTCGGAGACCGCCGAGAGATCGTGGTCCGGTATGTCGACGGTCAGGCGGCCCAGGAGGGTGAAGGAACCGAAGTCGGCGCGCCCGTAAGGAAACTGGCCGTCCGCGTCGAGTGTCGCGTTGAGGCCGCCGGTCCACATCGTGGCGTCGGTGATGAGGAGCAGTTCGCGGGCGGGATCGTTGCCTGTGAGCGCGCCCAGGCGCCCGTTGCCGACGGGCAGGCCCTGTTCGATCATCGCCCGGTCGGATGCGGGAGCCTGGTACCAGAAGCGGGTCGTCGCCGTTTCGGCAAGGAGGGTCGAGCCCACCGGCCGGGTGACGGGTGCGCTGGACGCGAAGGCGGGCAGGCCGCCGAGTGCGGTGAAGGCGCTCGCGGCGGCGGCCACGGAGAGGATGTCGCGGCGGCTCGGTCCGGGGCGGGTGGAGTCGGTGTGCTGGTCGTCGTCCACGAGGCACTCCATTCAGGAGGAAAGTGCGTGCGGGAGGGGTGGAGCGGACGTGAGGGGGGGAGCGTGGAGTGGAGCGGGCGTGGCGTCAGGAGCGCCTCGGGACACGGATCCGGTCGATGTCGGGGGCGTAGCCGTCGCCGCTGTCGAAGGTGACCGTGTTGGTGCCCGCTTTGAGGGTCACCGGCACGCCGATGGTCTCGGTGGTCCCCCAGTCCCCGGTGGAGGGGAACTTCAGGGCCGTGGAGCCGTTGCCGTTGGCGGAGACCTGGACCGTACGCGGGTCCCCGCTGACGTACGCGACGTCGATGACGTAGCGGCCCGGCTCGCGCACCACGATGTCGTTGAACCGGAGCTTTCCGCCCTGGTAGAGGTTGCCGACCTTGCTGCCGCCCGAACACGCGGCGCAGTCGCCGACCGCCGCGTTGCCGCTGAGGGTGTTGGCCTTCGACTCGGCCTCGTACGCCGTCGCCTGCTGCTCGGGGCCGCGCGGTGCGACGGTGAACAGGCGTGAACCGTGCGCGGGCAGTGTCTGCGTCAGCTTGTCCTTGTGGGTGCCGAGGTCCTCGTGGTTCCACAGGTCGCGGACCTTGCCCCGGCCCGAGAAGCCCAGGGACGAGAATTCGGCGGTGACGGCGGCGGGCGAGTCACCGAGGTTGAACAGGGCCACGGTGTGGCTGCCGTCCGCGTTCTTCGCGCTCCACACCTGCCGGTCGCCGGAGGCGGTGACGGGCCTCGCGGGCGGGGTGCTGCCCTGGTTGAGGGCGATGACCTCGCGGTTGGTCAGGAGGGATACGCCGTAGTCGTCGAGGCGTGTCAGGTCGTCGCCGGTGTAGAGGGGCGACTTGGCGATGGCCCACAGAGTCGCGTAGCTCTGCCGTTCGGCCTTGGTCAGGCCGTCCATCTCGCCGTTGCCCACGTTCAGGGAGTCGAGGTCGTTCCAGCCGCCGGGACCGGCGTGCCGGGTCCAGCCGGGTGCGTCGTCCCAGCGGTCGTCGACGGAGTTCTCCCACGACACCAGGGTGCTGCAGTAGCACTCGACGTCCGTGTCGATGCGCCAGCCGTTGGAGTACTTCTTCCAGTCGGCCACGTGGTCGATGTCGAGCGACCAGGAGATTTCGAGGTGGATCGGACGCCCGGCCCTGGCGATCGCCTTCTTCCAGGCGGCCACGTCAGCGACGTTGTTGTAGTTGTCACCGCTCTTGGAGGACCCGGGACCGACGCCGTCCAGCTTGAGGAAGTCGTAGCCCCAGTCGGCGAAGAGCTGGGCCTGCGAGTCGATGTACTTCTGCGCGCAGGGGCGGGAGAAGTCGAGTTTGTAGGCGCTGTCCCAGCCGTTGGTGGTGCGCAGGTCGTCGTGGACGATGTCGCCGGTGGTACAGCCCTCGGCGTTCCAGATGGGCATCTTGCCCTCGCCGTACGCCTCCTTCTCCAGGCCCACCGGCAGATAGATGCCCGCCTTGAGCCCCTTGGCGTGGATGTCGTCGGCGACCGGCTTCATCCCGCGCGGGAAGCGGCCCGCGTCCGGTGCCTGGCGGGCGTAGGCGTCGAACTTCGGCTTCCACGCCATGTCACGCCACCAGCCGGCGTCGATGTTGACGTACTCGTAGCCGTACTTCTTGAGCTTGGACGCCATGGCGCCCGTCTGCTTGAGGACGTTCTTCTCGGTCAGGTAGCTGTAGTCGCCGTCGGGGTTGAGCCCGGGGTACTTCGAGGACTGCATGCTCCAGCTTGTCCAGCCCATGTAGGGCTTCCGGGCCAGGTCCGCGGCGGGCGCCGCATCGGCCACGGGGGTGGCAGCGGCGGGCACGGCCGTCGTCAGACCGGCGGCGAGGGCCAGGACGAGCACGAAGGAGTACAGGGACGACCGCATGGGCCGCACCTCCCAGGGGTGGGTCGGGGGCAGAAGGTCAGCCCTTGCCGGAACCGATGGTCAGCCCGCTGATGAACTGGCGCTGGAGCGCGAAGTACACGAGGAGCGTGGGGATCGCGGTCAGGAGCGCACCGGCCGCGATGAGGTTGGGATTGGTGAAGTACTGGCCCTGGAGATTGGCGAGGGCGGAGGTGATCGGCCGCTTGTCGCCGGTGTCGATCAGGGCGAGCGACCAGAAGAAGTCATTGTAGATCCAGATCGATTCGAGCGTGGCGAGCGCCGCGAACGCGGGCCTGCACAGCGGAAGCACGATCTGGAAGAACTGCCGCCACACGGGCGCGCCGTCCACCAGGGACGCCTCGGTGATCTCCTTGGGAATGGTCCTCATGTAGTTGCTGAGGACGAAGGTGCAGAAACCGCACTGGTAGGCGATGTGGATCGCGATGATGCCCCAGACGGAGTCGTAGAGCAGGAACGAGTCGCTCATCCAGCCGGGAAGACCGATCTGGAGGTAGAGCCGGTACAGCGGAGTGATGAGCACCTGCGCGGGCAGCAGGTTGCCCGCGGTGAAGAACATCAGGAGCGCGATGTTCCAGCGGAAGTCGAAGCGCGAGACGAAGAAGGCGACGGCGGCCGAGAACAGCAGGGTGCCGAGCACCGCGGGGATCGTGATGAGGACGGAGTTCCAGAAGAAGTGGGGCATCCCGGACTGGCTCCAGGCGTTGGAGAAGTTCTCCAGGCTGATGCCGTGCGGCCAGGACAGATAGCCGTGCTTGCTGGTGTCCTCGTACGGCCGCAGTGACGTGTACACCGCCCACAGCAGCGGGACGAGCCACAGGAGGGCGATCCCGCCGAGGAGCAGGTGTCTGCCGGTCTGCCGTTTGGGGCGCTGCGGACCGTCGCCCGACGGCAGTGGTGCACGGCGGGTGCGCGAGCCCGCGGCCGGCGGGGTGACGGTCGCGGTCACTGGTCCTCCTTGCGGAAGGTCTGTACGAGGAAGGCGCAGATGGCGAGCAGCGAGACGACGAGGAGCACCACCGCGAGCGCGGAGCCGTAACCGATGTGGCTTGACTCGCCGATGATGTTGTCCGTGATCAGGAGAGAGAGGAGCTCCATGCCGGGTTTGCTGCCGGTGCCGCCCCCGAGGACGTACACGATGTCGAAGGCCCGCAGGGACTCCATGATGGTCACCACGAGGATGACGATGTTGACCGGCTTGAGTGCGGGAAAGACCACCCGCAGGAACGTCTGGCGTCCGTTGGCGCCGTCGAGCGCGGCGGCTTCCTTCAGAGCGGGGTCGAAGCCCTTGAGTCCGGCCAGGTAGAGGATCATGATGTAGCCGGTGTGCCGCCAGGCCGACGCGACGAGCACGGCCCAGAGGTTGAGGTCGGGGTCACCGAGCCAGTCGATGGGCTGACCGGAGCCCGCGCCGCTCAGGATGCCGTTGAGCAGTCCGTTGTCGGGGTTGTAGATGATCTCCCAGATGAAGCCGACGACGGCCAGCGAGAGCACCATCGGCAGGAAGATCGCGGTCTGGTAGACCCGCGTGAAGCGGATCTTCCGGTCGAGCTGGTAGGCGAGGAAGACGCCGAACGGTGTGGGCAGCAGCGCCGTGAACAGCAGCCAGACGACGTTGTGTTGGACGGCCGGCCAGAACGGCGGGTAGTTGGTGAAGATCTCCCGGTAGTTGTCGAACCCGGTCCAGCGGATGTCGGAGAGCGCGATGCCGTCCCAGCTGGTGAAGGACAGGCCCACGGAGGCGAGCGCCGGGAGCCAGACGAAGACCAGCAGGGCGAGCAGCGGGATACCGACGATCACGGTGAGGAAGACGCGGTCACCGGGCCCGAGCCGCCGGGGCCGGGCACGCTTGGACGGGGGCGCCTTGGACGCCGGGGGCGCGGAGCGCACGGAGGACATGGTGAACCTTCCCGGACCTGATCAGGCCGTATCAGGACGTGGCGGGCCCGCGTCAGGCCGTGAAGAAGCGCGAACGCTGGGACTCGATCTTCTTCAGCAGGGCCGCACCGTCGTCCGGGTGGCCGAGCCATTCGGTGAATCCGGGCAGTACGACGGTCGAGATGAAGCCCGGGTCGCTGTCGCGGTCGCCGAACTGGGTGATGTGCTTGGCCGATGCGATGAGGTCGGCGGACTTCTTCTGCAGGGCGTTGTACTTGCCGGTGGCCGCACGCGAGTTGACGGCTACGTTGCTCGGGTCGACGCCCATGTAGAGGTTCTCGGCGACGGCGCTGCCGAGGTATTCGAGCAGCTTGGTGGCGCCCTTCTGGTTCTTCGGCTCGCGGCTGAGCATGAAGCCGTCGGTGGGGGCCTCGACGGTCTCCTGGCCGTGGGACGGGTCGACCTCCGGGAAGGCGAAGAAGTCGATGTCGGCGCGCAGCTTCTCGTCGGTTATCTGCTGGCCGAGGAAGAGTCCGATGACCGCCATGCCCGACTTCTTGTCGAGCAGCGACTGGGCGGCGTCCTGCCAGGAACGGCCGCCCGCGCCCTGCTGGTAGAAGCCGCTCAGCTCACGCCACAGATCGAGCGTCTTGGTGGTGCGGCGGTCGGTCCAGGCGACCTCGCCCCGCATCAGATCCATGTGGAAGTCGTAGCCGTTGGCGCGCAGGTTCAGATAGTCGAAGGCTCCGAGAATGGACCAGCTGTCTCCGCCGCCGTAGCCGGACGCGATCGGCGAGAGCCCGTCCTTCCTCATCCGCTTGGCGAGTGCGGTGAACTCGCTCCAGGTGCGCGGTACTTCGTACCCCTTTTCCTTGAACACGCTTCGGCGGTAGAAGACGGCCCACGGGTAGTTGTACAGCGGAACGAAGTAGTAGTTGCCGTCCTCGCCCTTGGACAGCTGCTTGGCGGCGTCGCTGAATCCGGAGCCTATTTTCTCCCATACGTCGTCGATGGGACGGGCCAGCTTCTTCTTGGCGAAGTACTGCATGCGATAGCCCGCGAACCAGGTGAAGACGTCGTCCGGCGTGCCCTGGAGGTAGGTGGAGATGCTCTTCTGGAACGTGTCGTGGTCGACGGTGTTCGTCTTGACCTTGAGGCCGCTGTCCTCGGTGAAGGCGCCGGTGACGGCGGTGTAGGCCTTCTTGGGTGTGGCGTCGGCCCCGTTGGATCCGAAGGTCACCGTCTTGGGGTCGGCGGCCGGTCCGCCGCCGCAGGCGGTCAGGAGCGGCGCGGCGAGGGCGGCGGCACCGGCCCCGAGGGACCCGCGGACCACGGTGCGGCGGCTCGGCTCGTGGGCGGGAAGAGGGCTGCCGCTCGGCTCACGAGCGGGGAAGGGTCTGCGGCTCTGCTGCGTCATCGCGGCTACTCCTCATGCGTGTCTATGCCGATGAAGGACTGGATCGCGGTGGCCGCGGCCCCGCGCGCCCACTCCTCGAAGGGCAGCGGACGTGTCATCACGTCGCACTGCGCGGCGGTACCGAAGGCGGAGGCGGTGAACGCGTCCCGGATCTGCTCGGCGAACAGGTCGTACGCCGCGAGACCTTCGCCGGAGATGATCACTCGCTGTGGTCCGAGGACGTTGACGACGGCCCCGATGGCACGGCCGATCGCCTCCCCGGCCCGTGCGTAGGCCTCCCGGGCGCCGGGGTCGCCCCGGTGCGCCAGCTCCAGGGCCGCGGCGGAGTCGGTGACCGGGGCGCCGGTCACCTCGCGGACGCGGCGGGTGATGGCGGCGTCACCGGCGATCGCCTCGACACAGCCGGTGTTGCCGCAGTGGCACGCCGGGCCCAGCGGGTCGATCGACAGATGGCCGATCTCACCGGCGACGCCGTGTGCGCCGGAGACCACCTTGCCGTGCACCACGAGCCCGCAGCCGATCCCCGCGCCGACGGTCACCAGGGCGAAGTCGGAGATCCCCGCCCCGGCACCGAACCACTGCTCGGCGACGGTCAGCGCGCGGACGTCGTTGTCGACGGTGACGGGCAGCCCGGTGACGGTGGAGGCCAGCTCGGCGAGCGGCACGTCCCGCCAGTCCAGGAAGGGCGAGTAGCGCACCACCCCGGCGGCGCGGTCCACGTCACCGGAGACGGCGATCCCGAGCCCGCGCACCTCCACGCCGAACCCCTCGGCCTCCGTGAGGAGTTCCTGCGTGAGACCGGAGATCGAGGCGAGGACGGCGCCGGGGTCGCGGTCGGCGACCGGGAGGTGGCGGGCGACGCGGATGCGGCAGCACAGGTCGGTCAGGACCGCGATGATCTCGTCGCCGGTCACCTTGACCCCGATGAACAGGGCACGGCCGCCGTCGACCCGCACGAGGGTGGCGGGCCGCCCGAGGGAGGGCCGCGCCTCCTCGTCCGCTCCCTCGACGAGATAGCCGGCCGCCATCAACGGCCTCACCGCTTTGGTGACCGCCGCCGAGGAGAGCGCGGTCCGCCGGGAGATCTCGATCCGAGTGAGCGGGCCGTGGGATAGAACAGTGGTGAAGACCAGGGAAGCGGCCGGAGTGGGTGCCGGAACCACATCGATCCGAGGGGTCGTCGATCGCATGGCCGAAACGTAGGGGGTGTTCTTTTCCTCTGTCAATGAAAGAAGCAAACACCTTTCAAGAGCCCCCTGCAGAGGGCTTCCATCTTTCAAACAGGTGCACACATCAGGGTGTTGACAGCCGATCGAAGGCGGTGTTGGCTGCCGCATGTTCTCAAGGCGCTACCTGAACGTGAGGATCCATGCCTGTGATCTCCTTCGCCCCTGAGACCGGGGTCTGGCTGCTCTGCACTCCACGTACGTCGTACGCGCTCCGGATCGACGAGACCGGAGCGCCCTGCCATCTCGCGTGGGGACCACGGCTGACCCTGGCTCAGGCGCAGGAGCTCGCCACTCCCCCGGCCCCGCAGCCCAGCAGTTTCGAGGGGCGGCCCCCGGTCGGCGAGGAACTGCCCGTCGACGGCGGGGCACGGTACGGAACCCCCTCACTGCAGGTGCGCTTCGCCGACGGCACCCGGGCCATCGAATGGGAGGCCTCAGGCCACCGCGTCCATGAGCCGACGCCGGGGCCCTCTCCGGGCTCCACCGAACTGACCCTGGAGTTCCGCGACCGCCACTACCCCCTGGAGATCGCCCTCCACTACCGCGTACACGACGACAGCGACGTCATCGAACGCTGGTCCGTGCTGCGCAACACGGGCGACGAGCCCGTGACACTCCTTCGTGCCGACTCCGCCGCGTGGACGCTTCCGGCCAGGGACGACTACCGGCTCAGCCATGTCACGGGCCAGTGGTCCGCCGAGACCCAACTGCGTCGGGACCGTGTGCCGTTCGGCGAGACGGTCTTCACCAGCCGCAGGGGCAACACCAGCCATCACGCGAACCCCTGGGTGATGCTCGACGCGGGTGACGCGACCGAGGAGCACGGCCAGGTGTGGAGCGCGGCCCTGGCCTGGAGCGGCAACTGGCGCGTCACCGTGCAGCGCACCCCCGACGGCCGGGCGGGATTCACCGGCGGCGCAGGCCGCGACGGCATGACCCAACCCCTCGCGCCCGGAGCGGAGTTCACCACCCCACGACACGCCGGTCTCTACGCGGACGGCGGATTCGGTGCGACGAGCCGCGCCTGGCACGCGTACGTCCTCGCCCATGTGCTGCCCCACCCCGACGAGATACGACCGGTGCTCTACAACTCGTGGGAAGCCACCGGGTTCGATGTCGACGAGGCCGGCCAGATGGCGCTTGCGGCCCGGGCGGCGGCGCTCGGCGCCGAGCTCTACGTCATGGACGACGGCTGGTTCGGCGCGCGCCGCAGCGAAAACGCGGGGCTCGGCGACTGGACGCCGTCCCCGGACCGCTTCCCCGAGGGGCTCACGCCACTGGTGAGCGAGGTGCACCGGCTCGGAATGCGTTTCGGCCTGTGGGTGGAGCCCGAGATGGTCAACCCGGACAGCGATCTCTACCGTCGGCACCCGGACTGGGTACTGCACTTCCCGCACCGCGACCGCACGGAGCTGCGCAACCAACTGGTGCTCAACTTCGCCCGCCGCGACGTCGCGGACTGGGCGTACGACTGGCTGACCCGCCTGGTGGGCGACCACGGCATCGACTTCCTCAAGTGGGACATGAACCGCGCGCTCAGCGAAGCGGGCTGGCCGGATCAGGAGGATGGCGCCGACCGCGTGGGGGCGGCGTACGTGCACCACCTCTACGACGTCATCGACCGGCTTCGCGCCGACCATCCCGGCCTGCGGATCGAGGCGTGCAGCGGGGGCGGCGGCCGGGTGGACCTCGGCATGCTCTCCCGCACCGACCAGGCATGGGCGTCGGACAACACCGACGCGGCGGACCGTGTCCTCATCCAGCACGGCTACGGCCAGCTCTATCCGTCCCGGACCATGGCGGCATGGGTGACCGACGTCCCCAATCAGCTCACGGCCAGATCGGTGCCACTGCGCTTCCGCTTCCATGTGGCGATGGCCGGGGTACTCGGGCTCGGCGGCGATCTCCTGCGCTGGAGCGACGAGGAACTGGCCGAAGGGGCAGCCCTGGTGGCCGAGTACAAGCGCGTGCGCCATCTCGTGCAGCACGGGACGGTACACCGGCCGCGCGGACCGGTCGACGACGGCCCCACAGCGGTGCAGTACGCGGCGGCGGACGGTAGCGAGACCCTGCTCCTGGTCTGGCAGCGAGCCCCGCGCCATGGCGCCGCGCACCCGCCACTGCGCCTCGGCGGCCTCGATCCCGCCGCCCGCTACCGTGACGCCCGCACAGGTGCGGTGCGCTCCGCGACGGTGCTCGCCTCATACGGCCTCCGGCCCGAGCTGCCGCCGGGCGACTGGGCCAGCGCCGCGGTGCATCTGATCCGGGAACCCTGACAGGGCTCAGCACACCTGATCCAAACGAGAGGCCCTAGTCGCTCGCCATGGCGCGCCGGACGCTCTCGTGGAGCAGGGCGCGGCGCTGCTCGTGCAGCTCCGCGGGCTCTTCCGCGGTAGCGGCGTAGACGTTGCTGACCGGCGACCACGCCATCGACATGGCGATGACGATGGCCATCACGTCGAACGGGTCCCCCTGGCGCACCAGGCCCGCGGCTTGCGCCTCGGCGATGGCGTGCAGCTTGCGGTCGTCGAGACGGTCGGGGTCGTCGACCAGGTGGCCCGTCGGGCGTCGCTCCAGGCGCGCCCAGGTGGCTAGGCGGATGAGGTCCGGGCGGCGGAGGTACTCGTCGTAGAGACGCACCGCCCAGTCCGCGAGGTCCGCGGCATCGATCGGCACGACGTTCACGATCCGTTCCAGCGAACCGAAGAAGATGGCGTCGAAGAGCCCTTCCTTGTTCCCGAAATAGCCGTAGAGCTGCGCCTTGTTGGTGCGCGCGGCGGCGACGATCCGTTCGACGCGCGCTCCGGCGATGCCGTGCTCGGCGAATTCCTGGGTCGCCACATCGAGGATGCGCTGGTAGGTCGCGGCACCGCGTGCGGTCAAGGGCTGGTCGGCCATACCCGTCAGGCTACCAAACAGAACAGTTGGTTTGCCTGGCGGGCCACAGTCCCCTACTCTCCAAATAGACCGAACAGTCTGTCTGAAGATCGAGGAGAGGGCCCCATGAGGACCACTGTGAGCTGGCAGGCCGACGGCCCGTCGGCGACGCTGCGGCGGACACCGCTGCAGCGGCGCGACCTGCGCCCCGACGACGTAGCGGTCCGTGTGGACTACTGCGGCGTCTGTCATACGGATCTGCACGCCGTCCAGGCTCATGACGGCGGCCAGCCTCTTGTGCCGGGGCATGAGTTCACCGGCGTGGTGACCGAGACGGGGTCCGAGGTCACGGCCTTCGCCGTCGGCGACGCGGTGGCCGTGGGCAACATCGTCGATTCGTGCGGGACGTGCGCCATGTGCCTGGCCGGGCAGGAGAACTTCTGCCATACGTTCCCGACGCTGACCTACGGCGGCGTCGACCGCCACGACGGGTCGACCACCCAGGGCGGCTACTCCCGCGAGTACGTCGTCCGATCGCGGTTCGCCCACCCCCTTCCCCCAGGCCTGGACCCGGCAGCCGCCGCTCCCCTGCTCTGCGCCGGGATCACCGTCTGGGAGCCGTTGCACGCCCTCGGTGCGGGTCCGGGCACCCGCGTCGCCGTGGCAGGCCTCGGCGGTCTCGGCCACCTCGCCGTCAAGATCGCCGTGGCGCTCGGCGCCGACACCTCGGTCATCAGCCGGTCGCCGGACAAGGCCGACGACGCGCGCCGCCTCGGCGCCCACGACCTGGTCGTCTCCACCGATCCGGAGCGGATGGCAGCCGCCCGGGATCGGTTCGACGTCGTCATCGACACCATCGCCGCCCCGCACGACCTCGGCCCTTATCTGCGCCTGGTCGCGATGGACGGGACGCTCAGCCACCTGGGACACCTCGGCCCCATCACTCTGGAGACCACCGACCTGCTCATCGGGCGGAAGAGGCTGAGCTCCGCGGGGAGCGGCGGCAGGCCCGCTACCGCCGCCATGCTGGCCTTCTGCGCCGAGCACGACATCACCGCCGACATCGAGCTGCTCCCCTCGGCCCGCGTGAACGAGGCACTCGACCGACTCCGGCGCAACGACGTGCGCTACCGCTTCGTCCTCGACATGTCCGACCTGGACTGAGGACGAGCAGCGTCGTCACCGGTGGCGTGGGGCGGCCTCGTCTCCCACCGTCCGGGCGGCGGTGAGGTCGAGGAGGTCAAGCAGGAGCATCGCGTCGTGGTCGGGTGTGCCGGGCTCGGCGAGGTACACGCCCAGGCGCTGTCCGGGGGTGCCTTCGAGCTGCATGGCCTGGACGCCGAGAGTGAGGTCGCCGACCGTGGGGTGGTGGAAGGTCTTGGTGGTGTACTTGCGGCCTGTGACGTCGTAGCGCTCCCAGAGTCCGGCGAAGTCGGGGCTCTTGAGGAGGAGTTCACCGACCAGGGAGGCCAGGTCGGGGGCGTCGGGGTCGGTACCGGCCAGGGCGCGCAGGCGGGCGACACAGCCGCGGATCTGGTTGTCCCAGTCGCCGAAGACGTCGCGGGCGGCGGGGTGGAGGAAGAGGTAGCGGGCGAGGTTGCGCTGCTTGGCGGGCCAGTCGGCGATGCCTGCGTACAGGGCGAGGCCGCCGGGGTTCCAGGCGAGCAGGTCCATGCTGCGACTGAGGACGTAGGCGGGGTTCGGGCGCAGGGTCTCAAGCAGCAGTTTGATGTGCGGGCGCACTGTCCGGCTGGGGGCCGAGGGTGGCTCGGGAGCGGTGCGTGCGGCGCGGGCCGCCAGCTCTCGCAGGTGCTGGTGTTCGTCGTCGCCCAGGCGCAGGGCGCGGGCCAGGGCGTCGACCACCTCGGGGCTCGGCCTGGTCTCCTTGCCGCGTTCGAGCCGGGCGTAGTAGTCGATGCTGACCCCGGACAGTGTGGCCAGCTCCTCCCGGCGCAGGCCCGGAGTGCGGCGGACGCCTGGGCCGGTGGTGAGCCCGAGGGAGTCGGGGCTCGTCTGGGTGCGGCGGGCGCGCAGGAAGCGTCCCAGCTCGGTGCCGCCGTGCTGCTCGGGTGCCATGAAACCAGTCTCACACCGCCGTGACCTGGACGGCGGCCGTGAGGGTGGCCCTGTCACACCACGGCTGGCCACTCAGCGGCACGACTCGGCCTTCCTGAAGATCACTCGCGGCGGCAGGCTGGATGACGCGTTCGCCCCGGCACGCCTGGGTCGGCTGGGCCCGGCCCCGGGGTTCCAGGTTGCGGGGGCGGCGCCCAGGGCCGGGAATGGACAGGGAGGCGCATCCCGTCCCACCTGCACGTTCGCGGCCCGCACAGCCCCCGCAACCCGCAGAGCCCGCAGAGCCCGCAGAGCCCGAAAGGACAGACCATGACCGCCTGGAACGGTTCCGATCTGAAGCAGATCGGCACAGCCGAAGAGCTGGACCTGCAGTCCGAGCGCGCGAACGGCACCTTGCGCGCCCCTGTGACGATGTGGGTGGTCCGCGCCGGCGACCACCTCTACGTGCGCTCGGTCAAGGGCGCGGACGGCCCCTGGTACAGAGGGGCACAGACCCGTCAGCAGGGCTGTATCGAGGCCGGCGGTGTGCGACGGGACGTGGCCTTCCATGAGGCGGAGCCCAGCGAGTACGCGAGCGTGGACGCCGCGTACCGAGACAAGTACGGGCGCTACACCGGCATCGTCGATCACGTCCTGACCGACAAGGCCCGCGCCTCCACCCTCCGCCTGGAACCCAGCTGACACCCCGCACGGACGGGGATGCGCTCACTCCGCCCGACAGTAAAACCCGCACAACCGCCCCACGCATCAAGGGAGTTCCATTCTCATGCGCGCCACCCTGCTGTACGCGGCCGACGACGTACGCGTCGAGGACGTCGCCGACCCCAAGATCCAGAACCCCACCGACGCGGTCGTACGGATCGTCCTGTCGTGCATCTGTGGCAGCGATCTGTGGCCCTACAAATCGCTGCCGCCGTCCGACCAGCCCCGCCGCATGGGGCACGAGTTCCTCGGCGTCGTCGAGGAGACGGGCTCCGAGGTACGCGGCTTCGAGCCCGGCGACGTGGTCGTGGCGCCGTTCGTCTGGGCCGACAACACCTGCGTCTACTGCCGCGAAGGGCTGCAGACCTCGTGCCTGAACGGCGGCGGGTGGGGCGTGAACGGGGTCGACGGCGGCCAGGGCCAGGCCGCCCGGGTCCCGTACGCCGACGGCACGCTGGTCAAGCTGCCCGTCGGCGAGGACTCCGAGCTGCTGCCCGACCTGCTGACCCTCTCCGACATCCTGTGCACCGGCTACCACGCCGCTCGCACCGCGGGCGTCGAAGGCGGCGACAGCGTCGCGGTGATCGGTGACGGCGCCGTGGGCCTTGCCGCCGTCATGTCCGCGAAGCTGCTCGGCGCCGAGCGGATCGTCCTCATGGGACGCCACACC
This sequence comes from Streptomyces sp. NPDC058257, assembly GCF_042881845.1. Lineage (NCBI taxonomy): Bacteria > Bacillati > Actinomycetota > Actinomycetes > Kitasatosporales > Streptomycetaceae > Streptomyces > Streptomyces sp. NPDC058257. Next base: position 79,414 of record NZ_JBHVXJ010000006.1, on the reverse strand, counting down.
CAACGCACCGATCTGGGACGGGACTTCGGCGCCACCGACGTGGTGGCCGAGCGCGGCGACGAAGGCATCGCCAAGGTCCGCGAGCTCACCGGGGGCGAGGGCGCCCACAAGGTTCTGGAGTGCGTCGGCCTCAAGGACGCCCTCGTGCAGAGCTTCGGCGTGGTGCGGGACGGCGGCACGATCAGCCGGGTCGGCGTACCGCAATCCGCTGACGTGCCCTTCGGCGTCGGCGACTTCATGCGCAACATCACTCTCACCGGCGGTGTCGCGCCCGCCCGCGCCTACATCGAGGAACTGATGCCGCACATCCTCAGCGGTGCCCTGCGCCCCGGCCGCGTCTTCGACCGGACCGTCGCTCTGGACGACATCTCCGACGGCTACCGGGCCATGAACGACCGTGAGGCCCTCAAGGTCCTGGTCCGCCCTTGAAAGACCCTGAAGGGCCTTACGCCACGTCCAAGTTCGCCGTCGAGGGCTGGATGGATTCGCTGCGCTTCGGCGTCGATCCGTACGGCATCCGCACCACCATCGTCGAGCCCGGCTTCTTCCGCACCGAGCTGCTGGTGGACGCCTCCACCAGCGGGGCGGAACTGTCCGTCGACGACTACGCCGAGCGCACCGCCGAGGCCAAGGGCAGGGAGATCACCGCTCAGGCGACGGCCTCCCGCGCCCTGGGAAGCGGCCTCACCCACGCCGACGCCGCCGACTGACACCCACCGCAGCACCGAACGAGCAAGGAAACAAGGAGCACCATGGGATTCGTCAAGCCGAAGCCCACCGGCAAGGGACCGCGGGACTGGTTCAACGGAGATGTCTGGTTCGACGTCGTCCACGCCGGAGAGGAACCCTCCCGCGTCCGCGCCAACATGGCCCGCTTCGCCCCGGGCGCCCGCACCGCCTGGCACCACCACGCCGTAGGCCAGACCCTGCACGTCGTCGCCGGTATCGCCCTGGTCGGCACGCGTGACGGCACCGTCTTCGAGGCCCACCCCGGCGAGACCGTCACCTGCCCGCCCGGCGAAGAGCACTGGCACGGCGCCACCGAGGGCCGCTTCATGCAGCACCTGGCGCTGTGGGACGGCACGGCGCCCGATGACGAGCGGCCCGAGACCACCTGGCTTGAGCACGTCACCGACGAGCAGTACGCCGCACCCCGCGCCCCCGGCCACTGACCGAACGGCCTCCTCCCTTGAAGGTCCTGAAGGAAGACAGAGACACATGACTTCGACCATGACCGCGCTGTTCGGCGGAGCTGGCCCGGCCTGGGAGCTCCGGCAGGTCCCCGTACCGCGACCCGGGCCCGGACAGGTCCTCGTACGCGCCCGCGCCGTGGCGTTGAACAATGCCGACGCCGCCATGGTCGCGGACGCCGACCCGACGAACGGCGGCACCGGCAAGGAGTACCAGGCGGGCTACGAGTTCGCCGGAGAGATCGCAGCCGTCGGCAGCGGCGTGGACACGGTCACGGTGGGCGAGCGCGTCATGGGCACCAGCCCCGCGAGCTTCGCCCAGTACGTCATCGCCGACCACCGCCATGTCGTCACCGTGCCCGATGAACTCCCGTACGAGGAGGCGTGCGCGCTGCCCACCGGTCTGCTCACCGAGCACGGGGCCCTCACGGCCGGTGGCTTCCGGCCAGGCCAGTCGGTACTGATCACCGGGGCCTCATCAAGCATCGGCCTGATCGGCATCCAGATCGCCAAGGCCCTGGACGCCGGGCAGGTCATCGCCACCACCCGCACGGCCGCCAAAGCGGACCTGCTCGTCCGCACCGGCGCGGACACCGTGGTGGCGACCGGCGAGGAGGACCTCACGAGTGCGGTGTTGCACGCGACCGGTGGTGAGGGCGCCGACGTGGTACTCGACCACGTCGGCGGAGCCGTCTTCGCCGCAGCCCTGCCTGCGACCCGCGTCGACGGATCGGTCGTCAACATCGGCCGCCTGGACACCGCAGCCACCACCATCGACCTCGATGCCCTGTCCTACCGGCACCTGCGTCTGCGCGGCGTCTCCTTCGGCTTCACCCGGGCCGCGGAACTAGGTGAGGTCATCGCCGCCGCCGGCCGACAGCTCCTGCCCGCGGTCGCCGACGGCCGTGTGCGCCCCCTCATCGACAGCAGCCACACGTTCGCCACCGCCACCGAAGCACTCGACCGCCTGCGCTCCCACCAGGCTCACGGCAAGCTCGTCCTGGTGGTCCCCTGAGGGGTTGGCCGATACACCTGTTTCCTGTGGTCCCGGCGGCGTCAGAGGTGGGTTGCCCGGCTCCCGCGGGCCACAGGCCTGCGTGCCCCACCGAGGGCCGGAGCGTACACAGGCGAGTCAACTCGACCTGGGCAGAAGCCGTCCGGGACTTCGCATGAGCCCCGTCTGACGGAACCCGCCGCACCAGGCCCGGTTGAATTTTAAGATCCGATTAACTTAGGCTTACCTAAGTGTTGTCATGGTGGGGTCCCGCGCCGCGCCGATCCGAAATGTCGCCGTGCACGAGCCGCGGAAGCGGCTGCACCTCCGGAGCCAAAGGAACTTGATGCCCTCCCAGTCCTCGCCCTCTCGCGCGCGTCGCGGAACACTCGTCGCACCAGCAGCAGTTGCCACGCTCGCGCTCGTCCTCAGCGGTTGCTCCTCCAGTGACGAAGAGAGCTCGAAAGCATCGGGGAAGGCCGGCGAGGGGTTCCCCGTAAAGATCAAGAGTGCGCTCGGAACGGCTGGGATACCCGAGCGCCCCGACCGTGTCGTCACCCTGGGCCAGGGGTCGACCGAGACCTCCATCGCCCTCGGTAAGACGCCGGTGGGGATGGAGAGTTACAAGTGGGGCAGCGATAAGACCGGTTACCTGCCGTGGGTCCACGAGGCGGTGACCAAGTCCGGTGACAAGCTGCCCAAGCAGTTCACCGGTGGGGAGGACATCGACTTCGAGGCGATCACCGAGCTGGAGCCGGACGTCATCCTCGCGCCGTGGTCCGGGATCACGAAGGACCAGTACTCGATCCTGTCGGACATCGCACCGACGGTGGCCTACCCGGATCAGGCCTGGAGCACGAACTGGGACCAGCAGATCGACATCGTCGCCAAGGCGCTCGGCCGGCCGGAGAAGGCCAAGCCGCTGGAGGAGAAGATCAAGAAGCAGCTCGCCGCTGCCGCCGCCTCGCGACCGAAGTACAAGAACGTCAGCTTCTCCTACCTCTACAACTCCGGCCCCGGCACGCTCGGCGTGTTCAAGTCGCAGGAGCAGCGGGTGCAGATGGTGCGGTCGCTCGGCCTCACCGTCGACCCGGTGGTGAAGACGTTCAAGGAGACCAAGGGCACCGACTCCGCCCTGATCGGCCTGGAGAACGCCGAGAAGCTCAAGGACAGCGATCTGGTGTTCACCTTCTACTCCGACGCGAAGAACCGCAGGGACGTCGAGAAGCAGCCGCTCTACGCGGCGATCCCCGCAGTCAAGAGCGGTGCGGTCGTGGCCGGTGACGACCCCTCGTTCGTGACCGCGTCGTCCATGATCAACCCGCTGACCGTCCCCTGGAGTATCGACCGGTACCTGCCGATGATCGACAAGGCCCTCACCAAGTCCGACCGCTGAGCGCGCGCACCATGACGACCACCGCACGGGCCGTATCGGGTGGTGCGGGGCCGGGTGCTCCCGCCCGCGCCACCCGGCCCCGCCCCGCCCGATGGGCTCTGTCCCTCTTTATCGGAATCGTCGTACTGGCCTTCGCCCTGTTCGCGAGCGTCATGTTCGGCAGCCGCGTCACCTCCTTCCGCGATGTCGTCGACGTTCTTACGGGCACCGCGGATCCGAACATCACCACCATCATCGAGAGTCGCTATCCCCGAACGGCGCTCGGCGTCCTCGCGGGGCTGTGTCTGGCGGTCGCGGGAACCCTGATGCAGGGAGTCACCCGCAATCCGCTGGCTGATCCGGGGCTGCTCGGCATCAACGCCGGCGCTTCCGCGAGCATCGTCGCGGCCACCGCCTACCTGGGAGCCTCCGGCACCGCGGCCGCCGTCTGGTGGGCGCTGCCCGGCGCACTGCTCGCGGGCCTGCTCGTCCACGTCATCAGCTCGGCCGGATCCAGCAAGAGCCTGGTGCGACTCGTGCTGGCAGGCGCTGTCCTCTCCGCGGTCCTCACCGCCTTCATCCAGGCCGTGACCCTCAGCGAACCGACCGTGTTCGACAGCTACCGCTACTGGGTGGTCGGCGCGCTGGGAGGCCGGGACTTCAGCGTGCTCCTCGCGGTGCTGCCCTTCGCCGTGGCAGGCCTTGTCCTCACGCTCGTACTGTCCCCGAGCCTCAACACGCTGGCCCTGGGCGACGATACGGCGACCTCTCTGGGCTCCCGCCCGGCTCTGGTCCGCGGCGGCGGCCTGCTGGCCGCGACCCTGCTGAGCGCCGCGGCGACCGCGGCCGTCGGCCCCGTGGCATTCGTCGGCCTTGCCGTGCCGCACGTCGTGCGCGCCCTGGTCGGCATCGACTTCCGCCTACAGGTCGTCTTCTCCTGCATCGCAGGCCCTTCGCTGCTGCTCCTGGCCGATGTCGTGGGACGCGTGGTGCTGCGCCCGCAGGAGTTGATGGTCGGTGTCGTGACCGCGTTCGTGGGGGCGCCCGCCCTGTTGGTGGCGGTACGCAAGATGAGGGGAAACACATGACGACCAAGCAGCTCCGGACACGCCCGGCACGGCCGCGCCGGGTCCTGCGTGTCGGGCAGGTCGTGGCAGTGCCGGTACGGCCGGGCTCCCTTCTCGTCGCCGCGATACTGCTCGTTCTGATCGCGGCGGCGGCAGCCGCGACGCTCTCCCTGGGCCGGATCGGCATCCCGCTCGCCGACCTGGTGCCCGCCATCACCGGCGACGGCCAGGGCACGGACACCTTTGTGATGAACCGGCTGCGCGGCCCGCGGCTCGTGGTCGCCATCGGCACCGGCGCGGCACTGGGCCTGTCGGGGGCCCTGTTCCAGTCGGTCACCCGAAACCCCCTCGGCAGCCCCGACGTGATCGGCCTCGCCTCCGGCGCCGGTGCGGGCGCGGCGGCTGTGGCACTGTTCCTGCCCGACACCGTTCCGGTCTCCCTCGGCGCCCTCCTCGGCGCGATACTCGCCATGACGCTGGTGTACGTCTCCACCGGCACCGGATTCCGCAATGCGGGCCGTCTCGTCGTCGCGGGCATCGGCACCGCCGCCATGGCCACCGCTGTCACCCAGTACGTCGTCTACGCCGTGGAACGTGACAAGGCCACCGCGCTGACCGCGTACGTCAACGGCAGCCTGGCCGCGCGTGATTGGGGGCACGCCACCACGATCTGGGTCGTCCTCCTCGTCGTGGTGCCCCTCACGCTGCTCATCGCACGGCGCCTGGACATGGCGGAGATGGGTGACGACCTCGCCGAGGGACTCGGGTCGGCGCCGAGGGCCACAAGGACCATCGCGGTCCTCCTCTCCATCGTGCTCTCGGCGGGCGCCGTCAGCGTGGCGGGACCGATCGCCTTCATCGCCCTGACCGCGCCGCAGATCGCCAAGCGCGTCACCCGGGGAACCGGCCCGCATCTGATGCTGTCCGCCCTCGTCGGCGCGCTGCTCCTGGTCCTCGCGGACCTGTGCTCCCAACAGCTGCCGCTCTTCGAGGACTTGCCCGTCGGCATCTACACCATGGCCATCGGAGGCATCTATCTCGGCTACCTCCTGGTCCACGAATGGCGGCACGGGATCCTCTGAGACGCCCGCTGTCCCTAAGCGACGAACAACAGCCCGCACCAGGGAGGAATCACCGGGGTCCGACGCGGCAACCATTACGGGCCCGGCGCCGACTACGAGGCGAGCCGCTCATCGGAAACTCCCCGAAGGAGACGTTCCCGTGAACCTTCCTCGAGCCCGTCGCTCCGCCAAGCTCGTCCCCGTCAGATCCCGCTTACGCGACTCGAAACGTGCCAGGCGTCTGGCCTCCCTCGTCGGTGCCACGGGCATCGCCGCAGCAGCCGTGCTGGCCGTCCCGGGCACGGCCGCCGCACACGGTGTGGCCATGATGCCCGGGTCGCGCACCTACCTGTGCTACAAGGATCTGCTCGCCAACTCCTCCACCCAGATGCCCACCAACCCGGCCTGCAAGGCGGCGGTGCAGGACGCGGGCACCACGCCGCTGTACAACTGGTTCGCGGTACTCGACTCCAACGCGGGCGGCCGCGGCGAAGGTTACGTCGAGGACGGCACGCTGTGCAGCGCGGGCGACCGCAGCCCCTACGACTTCTCCCCGTACAACGCCGCCCGCACCGACTGGCCCGTCACTCACCTCACCGCCGGCGCCGACATCGAGGTGAACTACAGCAACTGGGCCCACCATCCTGGCACGTTCAAGGTGTACGTCACCAAGGAAGGCTTCGACCCGCGGCAGCCCTTGGGCTGGTCGGACCTGGAGAACGTACAGACCGTGCGGAACCCGCCGCAGCAGGGCGGTCCCGGCAGCGAGGCGGGCCACTACTACTGGGACCTGCGACTGCCCGAACGTACCGGTCAGCACCTTCTGTTCGTCCAGTGGATCCGCTCCGACAGCCAGGAGAACTTCTTCTCCTGCTCGGACGTGGTCTTCGACGGAGGCAATGGCGAGGTCACCGGATTGACGGGCGGCGAACAGTCCGGTGCGGCGGTGACCGCGCTCGGCGCGGGCGAGAAGAACGCCGAGGCGGAAGCGGTACACGAAGGGCACGAGAGGCACGAGAGGCACGGAGACGACTCGTCGGCAGGGTCCCGCTCCGCTGCCGACATCACCCCGGCCACCGGGAACACCGCCGCCGACTCGCCCACGGTCTCCCCCGCCCTCGGCCTGGTCGGCACCCTCGCGGGTGCCGGCGCCGTGATCCTGGCCGGTGCGACCGTCCTGCACCTGCGCCACCGCAGGTCGGCTCCTGACTCCGACCGGTGAGCAGGCCGCGGGCGAGGTGACGTACCTGCCCTTCCCTCACCTCCCGCCCGCCGACCGCTGATCGTCGCGGCGGCGGGCGGGGCGGGGACAGCGTCGTACGACAAGAATTCGTACGGCGATACCCGCGAGGGGAGTTCGACGATTCCGCCCTCATGAATTTCCGCCCAACCACGCCTTACGGGGAATTGTCGCGCCGCGGATGAGCGGCCAAACACCGCTGGCCAGCGAGTACTTATGCCGCCCGTACCGCGAATCCCCGCTCACATCCCCTCGCGAGACGCATTACAACCAACCGCAAACCCCGGCAGTCACACGTAATTGCAAGCACCACGTACGCCTCATGGAGGTTATGCAATGCCCTCTCAACTCGACAGCCGCCGGGTATTCCGTACTGCGTCCGCGATGACACTCGCTCTCGGTACGGCGCTGGCCGCTCCGCTCTTCCTGGCGGGCTCAGCCGGTGCCGCGGTGCCGGAGGCCACCGCCGCGTTCAGCCCGAGCGATCACGGAATTCTCTACACCGCCGCCTCCGGCCAGACCAACAAAGTGACCGTCACCGCATCGATATCCGAAGGCTCCGAAGAGATCACCTACGTGATCGACGACGCCGTTCCGATCAGTGCGGGAGACGGCTGCTCCTACCCCGACGGCGCGGACCGCACCAAGGTCTCCTGCAAGGTCGCCACTCTGGAGACCCAGGACCCTTACGCCACTTTGAAGTTGGCCCTCGGTGACCGCGACGACACCGTCGCCTACGACAACGCCACCGGCCAGACGTACTACTTCGCCTCGGCGGACCTGGGCGAGGGCAAGGACACCTGGACCCGGACCGGCTCCGTCGACGGCAACTCCGTCAAGGGCGGGGCGGGCGACGACAGCCTCACGGTGGGCGTGGCCGGGGTGGCGAGCGGCGGTGACGGCAAGGACACCATCCACGCCGGCGGCGGCAGCATCGCGCAGGGCGGCGACGACAACGACACGATCTACTCGGACGGTGACGAGAGCGCCGTCGACGGCGGCGCGGGCGACGACGTGATCCAAGGCGGCGCCGGCAGGCAGAACCTGACCGGCGGCGACGGCAACGACACCATCCGCGGCGCGGCCGGCGACGACTTCATCTACGGCGGCAAGGGCAACGACATCCTGTACGGCAACAGCGGTGACGACACGATCTACGGAAACAGCGGCGACGACGAGCTGTACGGCGGCGCCGGCACGGACACCCTCTCCGGCGGTCCCGGCAGGAACGTCGTCCACCAGGACTGACGCTCCACACCGCCCGGGGCACCGCGCGATCCGCCGCGCGGTGCCCCGGGTGCCGACAGCGGTCCCCGGCTCATCGGCCTTCGGCTCAGCGGACTCGGTCGTAGACGAGAGCCAACGTGCCGTGCTCGCCCGCGGTCTGGCTGACGAGCTCCCACTTCCCGGCGGGCAGGCCGTCGTCGAAGAGGCGCGGGCCGCCGCCGAGGAAGAGCGGAAAGATCGTCAGCGCCTGCCGGTCGACCTTGTCGGCCGCAAGCAGTGCCTTGATGACACTCGCGCTGGAGAGCTGGAGAGCACGAGAATGTCGCCGCCTTCGGTCGGGCCTGAAGTGCCGTTCCAGCAGGTGGCGGTGGAGCCGTAGGGAGGTACTGCCCGTAGAGCGGTGACCAGTGCTCCTCTGGAGGGGTGCTCAGTGCTCCTCAGAGTCGGGGCGTCCGCCGAGGTGGCGTGCGAGGAAGCGGTCGGCCGCGCGGTACATGTCGATGTTGTTCTCCGGGTTCACGAAACCGTGGCCCTCGTTGTCCTTGACCATGTACTCGACCTCGACGCCTCGGGCGCGCAGCGCGTCGACGAGCTGGTCGGACTCGGCCTTGACCACGCGGACGTCGTTGGCGCCCTGGATCACCATCAGCGGAGTGCGGATCTGGTCCACCCGGCCGAGGGGCGAGCGCGCAAGGAGGTCTGCCCGCTGCTCCGGGTCGCTCGGATCACCGGCATAGAGGTACCAGTTGTTGATCAGCTGCGGCCGCACGAACTCCGGCAGGGCCCCCAGATAGGTCACGAGGTTCGAGACGCCGAAGGCGTCGATGGCGGCGGCGAAGACGTCCGGGGTGAAGGTGACTCCGACCAGGGTGGCGTAACCGCCGTAGGAACCACCGAAGATCGCGACACGCTCCCGGTCCGCGTACCCCTCGTCGACGGCCCAGTCGACGGCGTCGATGAGGTCGTCGTGCATCTTCCCCGCCAGCTCCCCGATGCCGGCCTTGAGGAACGCCTTGCCGTAACCGGTCGAGCCGCGGAAGTTGACCTGGAGCACCGCGTAGCCGCGGTTGGCGAGGAGCTGCGCGACAGGGTTGAAGCCCCAACTGTCGCGGGACCACGGGCCGCCGTGGACCAGCAGGACCAACGGGAGCCCGGTCGGTTCGGCTCCCACCGGCAGGGTCAGGTACGAGGGGAGGTCCAGGCCGTCGCGTGCGCGGATCGTGACCGGCGCCATCGGGGCGAGGACCCCGGGGTCCAGATGCGGGAAAGGCCGGAACAGCAGTCGGCTCTCGCCGGTGGAGTGGTCGTAGTAGCAGGTGACACCCGGGTCACGGTCGTGGGTGAATCTGACGACCCAGCGCTGGCCGCTGGCGTCGGACGACACCGCGGAGATCTCCCCGTCGGACAGCCTCTCCAGATTCTCCAACACCTCAGTGAAGTGCGGGTCCAGCGGGTGGATCACCTGCCGCTCGCCGAGGTAGCGCGCCCCGATCAGCTCTCCGGTGCGCCGGTCACGGATGAGCGGCGACGGCAGGGTGGGGAAGACGGTGGAACGCGTGTCGAGGTCGAACTGCGGGTGACTGTCGACCTCGGTCTCCTCGCCGGTGGCCAGGTCGAGCCGGACAAGCCGGGTCCGGTCGGAGCCCCGGTTGGAGCCGAGCCACACGCCGGAACCGTCCGGGGTGAGCTGGAACGGCGCGACGCCCATCGGGTAGCCGGAGCCGTCGAACGTGGTGACCACGCGCAGCGCGCCCGTCCCGGTCTCCCACTGTGTCAGCTCGATCTCGCCGTCAGCCGTCCAGGTCTGTGCGTACAGGTCACCGCCGGGCGTGTACAGCCAGCCGGCGACCTGGCCGGGGTTCTGAGCCAGCATCGTCAACTCACCTGTGGCGATGTCGAGTTCGCAGAGGTCGAACTCGGCGGGATTCCTGTGGTTCAGATGCAGGAGCGCCTTGCCCGACCGGGAGACGGACAGCTCGAATCCCGCGACCGTGGCCCCGGGAAAGGGAGTGAGATCGACAGCCTCGGCACCCGGGTTCGCCACGTCGACGTCACTTGCGTCAGCATTCTTCGCGTCAGTGGTCTTCGCGTCAGTGGTCTTCGCGTCGACATTCTCCAGGTCGACCCGGTAGACGTGCCAGTTCTCGTCGCCGTCGCCGTCCTGCTCATAGAGCAGCCAGCGCGGATCGTCGGTCCAGTGGAAGGTGTGCACGCTGCGGTTGCCGTCGGCGGTGACACAGCGCGCCTCCTCGTCCGATTCGACGCTCTCCACCCATACGTTCAGCCGCCCCTGCCACGGAGCCAGGTAGGCGATTCTGGTGCCGTCGGGCGATATAGATGCGCCGGCACGGACCGGCGGGCCGAAGAAGTCCTCGACGGTGAGGTGCGGGACCTCGCGCGACATACGCGGTTCAGCGGACATGCGGAAACTCCTCCTGAGTTCGCCTCGGTTCGGTTGGCCTCAGTTCGGTTCACTGCGGTTCGTTCATTTCAGTGCGGTTCGTTCGTTTCAGTGCGATCGCTCAGGCGACGGGGTCACCGACCATGCCGCCGGTCGCCGCGCGGATCGCATGGGCGTAACGCCGGGATACGGCCGCCACGTCGTTGAACTCCGTGAGATCGGCGCCGGTGAGGATGACGGCGCCGATGTGCTCGTCAAGGAGCCTCACGACCGCGGCGGCGGCCGCGGCGTGCACCCGCACATCCAGATCATCGGCAGGCAGCCTCAGACGCCCGCCGACGATCACGCACATCTCCTGTTCCGTCTGGTCACAGGCCATGAGCCATGCCGTGCGGAGCGCCGGCTCGGTGTCGGCCAGCCGAATCATCTTCATCGCCAGCATCTCGTCGGCAAGATCGACGGGCGGCTTCGCCTCACGGAGCCTGCTCAGCGCCGTGGTCAGGTGGTCCTCGATGGAGCTCTGCCGGGGCCATGTGCGCAGCACGCTCAGCAGGGTGACGACTCCCTGCATGACGATCGGCTCGGCGCAGCTCTCCTTGCTGCGGAAGTGCCGCCAGATGGTCCGCGTGGACAGGCCGACGGCCGCCGCGATCTGATCGCCGCTCGTGGCGGCCACTCCCTGCTCCCAGAACAGGCGCGACGCCTCCCGGGAAATCTCGAGCCGCAGCCGCACACGCCGCTGCTCGCTCATCCCTCCCCCACTGCCGCGCTTCTCCGTCGCCATGACGCCTCGTCGCCTTCCCTCTCGGTGTCCTCAAACGACAGCATGTCACTAAGTGACTAGCGATGCGAGTTGGCGGCCCTGCGGATTTCGATTCCGGGACAATCGCCTCATGACGCACTCTGCACAGGAGTCCCGCGACGACGGCGGCTATCTCCTCGACAATGCGCAGTCCGAGGCGGGCATCCGTTTTGACGCGCTGAGCGAGCTCTTCGACCCCACCACCTTCCGACACATCGAGGCCCTGGGAATCGCCTCGGGGTGGCGGTGCTGGGAGGTCGGGGCGGGCGGCCCCTCGGTAGTGACTTGGCTGGCCGACCGGGTCGGTCCGACCGGCCAGGTACTGGCGAGCGACATCGATACTTCCTGGGCCTCCCGGGCGGCGGGCGGGGTCATCGAGGTGCTGCACCACGACGTGGGCCGGGACGAACCGCCGGTGAGCGGCTTCGACTTCGTTCACGCCCGGTTGGTCCTTGTGCATGTGGCCGACAGGGAGCGGGCCCTGCGCGCGATGGTCGGCGCTCTGCGGCCTGGCGGGTGGCTGCTGGTGGAGGACGCCGATCCGGCGTCGCAGCCGCTGATCTGCCTGGACGAGTACGGACCCGAGCAGGCACTGGCCAACAAGTTGCGCACCGGATTCCGCTCGCTCCTCGCGGCTCGCGGTGCGGACCTGGCCTACGGGCGCAAAGTCCCCAGGCTGCTGCGGGAGGCGGGGCTGACCGATGTCACCGCGGACGCCTACTTCCCGATCACGTCCGCGGCCTGCGATGTTCTGGAGGCGGCTACGGTCCGGCAAGTGCGGGACAGGCTGATCGCGGCAGGGCTCGCGACCGACGAAGAGATCGACCGGCATCTCGCAAGCGTCACGTCGGGCCGTCTCGACCTCACCACCTCCCCGATGATCTCCGCATGGGGCCGCCGTCCGTGACGGCTGTCCGCCCGCGCCGTTACCTGCGCTATCTCCATGACACCCACGGTCTGCCGCGCGATCTGGTCCTGGCCTTGCGTCAGGGGTGACACCAGGGGGCACGACAACCCCGAACACCGCCGTCGCACACGTCCGCCCAATGCCCCATGTCGTATGACCCCGGTCCCGTGGTCGGATGCCTCTTGTCCCGTGTCCGACAGTTCGAGAGGCAGACCTTCCATGATCAGCCAGTGGCAGCTGCGGGCCGCCTTCGCCGCACGGCTCTCGGGGATGTACGGGCGTGAAGTCCCCGCCTACACCACGCTCGTGGATGTCTCGCACGAGGTGAACAAGGACACTCTGCGCGCGCGGGGCGCCGACGCCGAACGGCTCGGGTCCATCAGCCGGGTCACCGCCGAGCGGCACGGCGCCATCCGCGTGGGCACCCCGGCCGAACTGCGCCACGTCGCGCGGATCTTCGGCGCGCTCGGCATGCGTCCGGTCGGCTTCTACGACCTTCGAGAGGCGGCCGCGAGCGCGGTGCCGGTCGTGTCGACGGCCTTCCGGCCGGTGGACGCCGAGGAGTTGGCGCGCAATCCCTTCCGTGTCTTCACCTCGCTGCTCACACCCGCGGACCCGCGCTTCTTCGACGCCGCGCTGCGCTCACGCCTGGAAACGTTCCTGGCCGGGCGCGAGCTGTTCCCGCCGGAGCTGCTCGCCCTGGCCGACCGGGCCGAGGCCGAGCGCGAACTGCCCGAGGCGCACGCCGAGCGTTTCCTCCATCTCGCCGTCCACGCCTTCGAGTTGTCCGCCGAGCCAATCGACCAGGCCTGGTACGAGGAGCTGGAGAAGGTTTCCGCCGTCGCCGCGGACATCGGCGGCGTCCGCTCCACCCACATCAACCACCTCACCCCGCGCGTCCTGGACATCGACGAGCTGTACCGGCGGATGACCGACCGCGGCATCGAGATGATCGACACCATCCAGGGCCCGCCCGCCTCGAAGGGCCCCGACCTGCTGCTGCGCCAGACCTCCTTCCGCGCCCTGGCCGAGCCGCGCGCCCTGCGCCGCCCGGACGGCAGCGTCACCCGCGGCGCCCTGCGGGTGCGGTTCGGCGAGGTCGAGGCCCGCGGCATCGCCCTCACTCCCGAGGGCCGCGCGCTCTACGACCGCCTGCTCACCCTCGTCGACGACCAAGCCGCCCTGCACCCCGCAGCCGACCGCGCGGAACTGGCCCGCGCCCTGTGGGCCGCACACGTCCCCGCCACCGAGCGTGAACTGGCCGCGCGGGGGCTGGCCTACTTCACCTACCGCGCCGCACCCGGCCGTCCGCTCGACGGCACCGAACCTCCCCGCACCATCGCCGAGCTCGAGAGCCGGGGCTGGGTACGGGCCGAACCCGTCGTCTACGAGGACTTCCTGCCGCGCTCCGCCGCCGGCATCTTCCAGTCCAACCTCAGCGGCGAGGGTTCCCGGAACGCCGAGCAGGAAGGCGCCGCGTACGACAGCGACTGGCTGTCCGGCGCCATCGAGCGCGAGGTCCTCGACCCGTACGCCCTGTACGAGCACCAGCAGAGCCTCTCGCTCGCTCAGGTGGGCCGCGAACTGGGCGTAGAGGTCGACGGCACACACCCCTGACGCTCTCCTCTTGTCTCCTCTCCTCTTGTCTCCCCTCCTCTTCTCTGCACTCCACCCGCACACCTCACCCAGGGAGCACCATGACCGGCACCACCGTCCTGCCCACCACCGGCGACCTGCGCAGCCGTGCCCGCACCAGCCTGCGGCGTGTCGGCGTGAACGTTCCGGAGGGCAGCGACTTCCAGGCGCGTACGCCCATCACCGGCGAGGATCTGTTCGGCCTGACCGGGGCGCGGCCCGCCGACTCCGAGGACGCGGTCGCCGCCGCCCACGAGGCATTCCTCACCTGGCGTACCACACCGGCCCCGCGCCGGGGTGAACTCGTGCGCCGTCTGGGTGAGTTGCTGCGGGATCACAAGAGTGACCTGGCCGACCTGATCACCGTGGAGGCGGGCAAGATCCGCTCGGAGGCGCTCGGCGAGGTCCAGGAGATGATCGACATCTGTGATTTCGCGGTTGGCCTGTCGCGCCAGCTCTACGGCCGCACCATCGCCTCCGAACGCCCCGGGCACCGTCTCGCCGAGACCTGGCACCCGCTGGGCGTGGTCGGCGTGATCTCCGCGTTCAACTTCCCCGCCGCGGTGTGGTCGTGGAACACCGCGGTGGCGCTGGCCTGCGGCGACACCGTGGTCTGGAAGCCGTCCGAGCTGACCCCGCTGATCTCGCTGGCCTGCGACCGGCTCCTGGCCCGGGCCGCGGAGGAGGTCGGCGCCCCCGGCGACGTACACCGTCTCCTGCTCGGTGACCGCTCGGTGGGCGAGCGGCTCGTGGACGACCCGCGCGTCGCGCTCCTCAGCGCCACCGGATCGACCCGCATGGGTCGCGAGGTCGGCCCGCGCGTGGCGGCCCGGTTCGGGCGCAGCCTGCTCGAACTCGGCGGCAACAACGCCGCGATCGTGACGCCCTCCGCCGACCTGGACCTCGCGGTACAGGGCATCGTCTTCGCCGCCGCGGGTACGGCGGGCCAGCGCTGCACCACGCTGCGCCGCCTGATCGTCCACCGCGACGTCGCCGACACCCTTGTGGCGCGCCTGACGGCCGCGTACACCAAGCTCCCCATAGGGGACCCGTTCGACGAGAACACGCTCGTCGGACCGCTCATCTCCCCCGCGGCCCTAGACGGCATGCGGGACGCGCTGGCCCGCGTACAGGCACAGGGCGGCAAGATCCTCGCCGGCGGCAACCGGCGCCTGGCGGACACTGCGCCGAAGGCCGCGTACGCCGAGCCGGTCGTCGTCCGTGTCGACGAGCAGACCGACGTCGTACGCCAGGAGACCTTCGCCCCCATCCTGTACGTCCTCACGTACGACACCCTGGAGGAGGCCATCGCGCTGCACAACGGCGTCCCGCAGGGTCTTTCCTCCAGCATCTTCACCCGCGACCAGCAGGAGGCCGAGCTCTTCCTGTCGTCCGAGGGCTCCGACTGCGGCATCGCCAACGTCAACATCGGCACGTCCGGCGCCGAGATCGGGGGCGCGTTCGGGGGCGAGAAGGAGACCGGCGGCGGCCGGGAGTCCGGCTCCGACGCCTGGCGCGCGTACATGCGCCCGGCGACCAACACCATCAACTACTCGGGCCGCCTGGCGCTGGCCCAGAACGTGAGCTTCCTCTAGGGCCGCCGAGGGACGGGACCTCGTCGTTTCGCGGACGAGTCGGGCGTCTGCACTGTGCTGTTTTCCATGATCCCCCCACTGTGATGTGGCGGGGATCTTACAGCGCAACCCGAAGGCCCCCGACCGGAGTCCGATCACGCTCGGGTACTCCGCAGTACTCCGCAGCAACTTTTGTCAGATGCGTTGACGAACCAACTACCGGCTCCTAGCTTCGTGTTCGCCGCGCTTCGTATGTCATATACGAGACGCGGTATGTCATACGCGGTGTACGCACGCCTCGCGTTGGCGTGTCGAGCCATAGTTCAGAGGAGAGAGAACCCATGAGTTCCCGCATCCGCAGGGGTCCCCGTCGAGCGGCCCCAGCAGCCATAGCCCTGTCCCTCCTCCTCGGCATCACCGCCACGGCGTGCGGGGACGACGGATCCGGTATCGCGGGCGACGCGGGCAGCGAGGGCTCCGGTAAGGGGACCATCACCTTCTGGGACAACAACACGGCCGTCCGCCGCGACATCTGGATGGAGATCATCAAGGACTTCGAGAAGAAGTACCCCGACATCAAGGTCGATTACGTCGGAGTCCCCGCCGAGAACGCCCAGTCGAAGTACGACAACTCCATCCAGGGCGGCGGTCTGCCGGACGTCGGCGGCGTGGGTGCCGCCATGCTCGCCGCGATCGCGGCCCAGGGCGCGCTCGAGCCGCTGCAGGACCGGCTGGCCGAGAGTCCACTGGACGGCGAGCTCAGCAAGAACATGCTCGATTCGACCACTTCGGCGGGCGGGACGTCGCAGTTGCTCATGGTCCCGACGTCCGCGAACAACGGCGTCCTGTACTACCGCACCGACCTCTTCAAGGCCGCCGGTCTGGGCGCGCCGACCACATGGAGCAAGTTCTACGACGCGGCGGACCGGCTCACCGCCAAGGACAGCAACCAGTTCGGCTACACCATCCGCGGCGGTGTGGGGTCGATCGCCCAGGCCCTGGACGCGGTGTACGGGCAGAGTGGCATCAAGTCCTTCTGGAACGCCGACGAGACGAAGACCACGGTCAACGATCCCAAGAACGTCGCCGCCCTGGAGAAGTACACGGCCCTCTACAAGAAGACGACACCGGCCGCCGACCTCAACAACAACTTCACGCAGATGGTCGCCCAATGGGACGGCGGCCGGATCGGCATGCTGAACCACAACCTGGGCTCCTACCAGGACCATGTGAAGGCCCTCGGCCCCGGAAAGTTCCGCGGTCTGGCGAACCCGAAGACGACCGGCGGCAAGCGCGTCCAGGTGTCCAATCCGATCGACGGGCTCTCGATCTTCAAGACCAGCACCAAGAAGAAGGCCGCCTGGAAGTTCATCGAGTTCGCCTCGTCCCACGAGGCCAGCTCCAAGTTCAACGAGTCCGCCGGTCTGATCCCGGCCAACAAGAAGGCGGTCAAGGACGCCTGGGTCGAGAAGTCGGAGCCGACACGCCTGGCCGCCGAAGCGCTCAACTCCCCTGCCACCACGATCGTTCAGCTGCCGTACTACCTGCCCGACTGGAACACGATCTCGAAGGCCGACAACGAACCCGCCTTCCAGAAGGTCATGCTCGGCAAGACCAGCGCCAAGGATTTCCTCGACGACCTCGCCGACCAGCTGAACACCGCTCAGGCCGACTGGAAGCAGCTCAACTCCTGATCAGCGGAGATCAGGGGTCCAGCACGATGCCGGCGGCGACCGGTAGGTGGTCGCTGCCGGTGGCGGGCAGTGTCCGGACGTGGGTGACGGTCGCCGCGCGAGTCATGATGTGGTCGATCCGGGACACGGGGAAAGCCGCGGGCCAGCTGAAGGCGAACTTTCGCCCCACCGAGTCGAGGCGCGTGGTGACCGGGGCGAGGCCGCGGTCGTCCACCGTGCTGTTGAGGTCGCCGAGCAGGATCACCCGGTCCAGTTTCTCGGCGGCGAGCGCCGCGCCCAAGAGGCCCGCGCTCTCGTCCCGCCGACCGGAACTCAAGCCGTGCCACCGCACGCGGACCGAGGGCAAGTGGGCTACGTACACAGCGATATCGCCCCATGGAGTACGGGCCTTCGCCCGCATCCCGCGGTTCCAGCTCTCCCCGACCCCCTCGGGCCTGATGTCCACGGCCCGGACGTCCGACAGCGGATACTTCGACCAGAGTCCGACCGTTCCCCGCACAGCCCGGTGCGGATACTCCGGTGCCAGGGATCGTTCGTAGACCGGCAGCGCGGAGGGCGTCAGCTCCTCCAGGGCGACGAGATCCGGGGCGGCGTCGATCAGTGCGCGGGCGGTGCCCGAAGGGTCGGCGTTCACGTCGCTGACGTTGTGCTGAACCGCCGTGACGTCGTGGGCGCCATGGTCCCCGGCCGCCACCCGTCCGCCGAAGAGACCTCCCCAGACGGCGGCAGGCAGCAGCAGTGCCACCAGGGCGATGGCCGATCGGCGCAGCAGGGCCAGGGCAAGCAGCAGGGGAACGGTCAGGCCGAGCCATGGCAGGAATGTCTCAAGAAGACTGCCGAAGCGGCCCACGGTGTTGGGTACGGCGGAGTGGAACGCCAGCAGGGCGGCGGTGACGACGGCGAGCGACGCGAGAATCCGGCCGCGTGCCCAGGGGGAGCGGCCTATCGAGTCCGCACCCCATCGCAGCCACCGCCGTATCCACGCGGTCCGCGTCCCCGGCGCCGTGCCGCCGTCCACCACCCGCTCCACCCAGTCCCCCCGTCTTTCCCGCTCCCCCGGTCCTGAGCGCGACGTGCCCGGTAGGACGCCGCCATCGGGTGATCAGGTTCCGGCTGCCGGATGCGGCCCGCGCGGGCGACGGGAACACTGGGGGACGCAGGCCAGTACACACACGCCCACTCTTCACCGAAGGGACATACCGTGGCCGATCTCTACGCCCTTGTCGGAGAGCACCTCGAGAAGGCCCGCACCGCCGCGCACGGGCGCAGCGCCGAGCTGCTCCTGCACGACGGTCCGCTGCGGCAGAGCCTCATCGTGCTCACCACCGGAACCGAGCTCGGTGAGCACGAGACGCCGACGGCCGCGACCCTTTTCGTCCTGCGCGGCCGGGTCGGGCTCACCACGGCGAGCGGACCGCTCGAACTGGGCGAGGGTGAGTTCGCGCCCGTCCCGCACGAGCGCCACAGCCTGACCGCCCTGGACGACTCGGCCGTCGTACTGACCGCTGTCACCGGCATCTGAGCCGCGGCGCGGCCGCGGCGCGGCCGCGGCGCGACGGATTCAACTCCGCGCGGCGGCCTTGAGCCACTCCTCGACCGTGACGACGTCCGCCCACTGCGGGAACAGCTTCCCGGTCAGGAGTTCGTGCACCTCGGGGTCCAGGTCGAGGCAGGCGTCCGACAGGACGGTGAGCCCGAGGTCCCGGTCGTTGGCGTGGCACGCGGTGTGCAGCACCACGCCGCTGGTGGCGATGCCGGTCAGGACCAGGCTGCTGATGTCGCGCGCCCTGAGCACCAGGTCGAGGTCGCTGCCCGAGAACGCGCTTCCGCGCCGCTTGGTGACCACGGTGTCGCCCGGCCTGGGCGCGATGTCCGGGTGGATCTCGGTGCCGGGCTCGCCCTCGATGTGCAGGCCTGCCCGCGTCACGGCGGTGAGCGCCTTGTTGCGGGTACTGACGTCCCGATAGCCCGGCCGTAGCGCGATGACCACGTAGATCACGGGAATGTCCGCCGCACGGGCACCGTCGATCGCCCGGCGCAGGCGCGGGAGATACCCCGAGCCGTCGTCGGCGAGGCCCACGATGTCCCGCTGCACGTCCATCACGAGGAGGGCGTTGTCCGCCATGTCCATCGTCCCTTCTGCTCTTCTGCTCTTCGCCGGAGAGGTGCATGAGGCGGTGGCAGTTCTCCGCCGGTGCGATCATGGCGCGTGATGAACGCCGATGAGGAGTGTGCCGGGAGCGAGCCCGCGACGGAAGGGTGGCCGGACGTACCGGGTGACACCGCGCTCACCATCAAGGTCCCCGAGGCCGACCGGTTGGTCCGGGCGGGGTTCCCGGCCCATGTGACGGTGCTCTACCCCTTCGTGCACGAGAGCCGCCTCGACGCCGCGGCCCACCGCGAGATGTCCGCTCTCTTCGCCGGACACGATGCCTTCACCCTCACCTTCGCGGAGTTCGCCCGCTATCCCGGCGTCCTCTACCTCGACCCGTGGCCGCACACCCCGGTCACGGCCCTGACCAAGGACCTCACCCGGAGCTGGCCCCATGCCGTGCCCTACCGGGGGATCTTCGACCCTCCGCTCGCCCCGCATCTGACGGTGGCGAACAGTGAGGGCCCCGCGACCCAGGACGCCGCGTACGACGCGTTGCAGGCCGAACTGGAGCCCCTGTTGCCGCTGAGCTGTCGTGTCCGGGCGGTACACCTCATCGCCTGGGACGGCGCACGCTGGCAGGATCGCGCCGAGTACCGCCTCGCGGAGCACCCACGCCCGCTGTGACCACCAGTGCGACAGGGTGTGTCGACGACGGCCACGCCGAGCCGGCACACGCATCCGTCGCTGGTCCGCCGTCCGCTCCCGGACGCGCCGCCCGCTGACGGCGTCGACCGCGTGGACCCCGTCGGCCGGTTACGGCCGCGGGGCACCCAGGCGCACGGGAAGCTTCTGCACACTGTTGCCCACGAAGGAGGCGTGACGGGGCAGTTCGGGCTCCGGCATGGTGAGGTCGAGGTCGGGGAAGCGCGTGAACAGCTGCTCCAGGGCGATGGTGGCCTCCATACGGGCCAGCGGGGCTCCCATGCAGAAGTGCGCGCCGTGGCCCAGGGACAGATGCCGGGTCGTGGTGTTGTCTCGGGTGATGTCGAACCGGTCGGCGTCGGGGCCGTGGGCCTGCTTGTCCCGGCCCGCCGCGGAGTAGCCGGCCATTACGGGGGTGCCCTGGGGGATGACGGTGCCGTCGAGCGTGAGGTCGCGGGTCGGGTACCGGAAGGGGAAGTAGCTGACCGGGCTGTCCCAGCGCAGGGTCTCCTCCACCACGTCGGCCCACGTCACCTTGCCGGACAGGGCGAGGTCGAGCTGATCGCGGTGGGTGCACAGGGCGCGCACGGCGTTCGTGATCAGGTTGAGGGTGGTCTCGTGCCCGGCGATGATCGTGAGCATCAGGGTGCCGATCAGCTCCTGCGGGCTGAGCCGGTCGCCGTTCTCCTCCCTGGCCGCGATCAGGGCGCTGGTGAGGTCGTCCCCCGGGTTCGCGGTACGGCCTGCGGCGACCGCGCTGAGTACCTCGATCATCTCCCGGTTGGCCGCCATCGCCTCCGCGGGGCCGATGTCGGTGGCGACGATCTGGTTCGACAGGTGGTGCAGGCGGTCCTGGTATTCGGCGTCCACGCCCAGGAGTTCGCAGATGACCCCCATCGGCAGCGGCATCGCGAAGTGCCTGCGCAGGTCCGCGACGCCGTCACCCGTGGCGGCCGCCCGGTCCAGGTCCGCCAGCAGCCTGGTCGTCAGGGCCGTGATCCGCGGCTCCAGTTCGGCCACCCGGCGCGGGGTGAACGCCTTGCCCATCAGAGAGCGCAGCCTGCGGTGGTCCGCGCCGTCGGCGGTGGTCATGCCCTGCACTGTCGCGAACGTCTTCAACGGCCAGCCGTCGGCTATCTCACCGGCCTGCAGCGCGGCGAAGTGCTGTGCGTTCTTGGCGACGTCGGGGTGCGAGAGGAACTCCTTGAGCGCGTCGTGGCCAAGGACCGCCATGCCCTCTACGTCACCGGGCAGGACCACCGGTGTGACGGCGCCCTGTGCGAGGAGCCGGGCGTTGTCGGCGTGCGGACAGCCGCCCGCCGGGTCGAAGCGGTGCGGCTGACTGGCTTCGGTGTTCACCTGGGGCGTGTTCAACGGGCTCTCCTGGTCGAAGGACGGGTCGGCTGCGGCCCGGGGGCTGCGGGGGCTGACGGTGTGTCCGGTCACAGCATGGGCTGGGGCTCCGGCGAGTGGGCCGGGTGCTGGGGCAGGACAGGAGCGGTGAAGCGGACCGGCAGCGCGGCAAGGCCCTTGCTCCAGGGCGACTTCATCCACTGCAGTTCGCTCTGTGGGATGGCCAGCTCCAGGTCGGGCAGCCGGTGGCGGATCGTGTCCACGGCGGTACGGGTGATGAGCCTGGCCGGGTCCTGGGCCGG
This sequence comes from Streptomyces sp. NPDC058257, assembly GCF_042881845.1. Lineage (NCBI taxonomy): Bacteria > Bacillati > Actinomycetota > Actinomycetes > Kitasatosporales > Streptomycetaceae > Streptomyces > Streptomyces sp. NPDC058257. The sequence goes on along the minus strand of NZ_JBHVXJ010000006.1, from coordinate 57,795 downwards.
GCAGATGTGCGGGCCCGCGCCGAAGGCCAGGTGGGAGCGGTTGCCCACGACCGGTGAGCCGTCGTCGGGGAGGATCTGCGGGTCCGCGTTGGCTCCGGCCAGACCGAGGATGAGCATGTCGCCGGTGCGGATGTGCTGTCCGCCGAAGGTCATGTCGCGGGTGGCGTAACGGGCGGGGAAGTTCTGTGTGGGCGGGAAGCGCCACAGGACCAGGTCGAGCGCGTCGTCCACGCTGAGGTGGCCGCCGGTCAGTGAGGAGCGGAACTGCGGGTCGCAGAGCAGGATGCGCAGGGTGGTGGCGATCCAGTTGACGGAGGTCTGGTTGCCCGCGACGAACATGACCACGAGGTTGTGCAGGACCTCTTCGTCGGTGAGCTGGGCGGGGTGGTGCAGCAGGGCGGAGGTGACATCGTTGCCGCGGTGGCGCCGCTTCTCCTCGATCAGCTGGAGCAGGATCGCGCCCATCCGCTTGCTGGCGTCCGCGGAGCCGCCGGTGGCGGCGGCCGTTCCGGCGAGGGCTTCCACCAGATGGCGGCCGGTCTCGTCGTCGAGGCCGAGCAGCGTGGTGATGACGCGCATCGGCAGCTTGCGCGCGTAGTCGGCCACCAGGTCGGCCTCGCTGCGTCCGGCGAACGACACGATCACCTCCTCGGCCGTGGCCCGCACGGAGCGCCGCAGTTCGTGGCCGTTGATCCCGGCGAGGGCGGCGGAGACGGCGGCGCGCATGCGGCGGTGCTGCTGTCCGTCGGCGAACAGCAGGGCGGGCCGCCAGCCGACCATGGGCAGGATCGGCGAGTCGGCGGGCACCCGGCCCTCCCGCAGCAGGCTCCAGCGGCGCGGGTCGTGCGAGAAGTCCTGCTCGTCGCGCGTCAGTTGCAGCATCTCACGGTGGCCGATTACCAGCCAGGCCTCGACGCCCGGGGCGATGGAGACGGGTGCCACCGGTCCGTGGTCGCCGCGCAACTGCTCGTACAGGGCGGGCAACGCGTCGCCGTCGAGGTCGGGTCCGTACAGCGCGGTCACCGGCGCCGCGGCTCCGGTGACCGGGCAGCGGCCGGGCGGCCCGTCCGCCGCGTAGGGCGAGGTCATGAGGTCTCCGTGGCGATGTGGATGAGGTGGCTGACGAGGGCGATCAGGGCCCGGACCGAGGACGCGGGGTCGCGTGCGTCGCAGGTCACCACGGGGGTGCCGGGGAGCAGGTCGAGGGCCGCGCGCAGGTCGTCCACGCTGTGCAGGGGGCTCCCGGGAAAGACGTTGACGGCCACCGCGAAGGGCAGTCCGAGGTCCTCCAGGTTGCCCAGCGCGTCGAAGGACGCCTCCAGGTCACGCGTGTCCACCAGGGCAAGGGCTCCGAGCGAGCCCTTGGCCAGGTCCCGCCACGCGGGCAGGAACCGCTGCTGGCCGGGGGTGCCGAACAGGTAGAGGACCAGATCACCGTCGATGGTCATCCGGCCGAAGTCCAGGGCGACGGTCGTGGTCGTCTTGCCGCCGGTCACGACGGTATCGACCCGGGCGCCCGCCTGGGTCATGACGGCCTCGGTGGACAGGGGTTTGATCTCCGAGACGGTGCCGATCAGGGTGGTCTTGCCGACCCCGAGCGGTCCGACGACCAGGATCTTGGCGGCGCCCACGACGCTGGAGGTGAGGTACTTCCCGGAGCCGGCTGACTGCGGGGCCTCGGACGGCGCGTCAGAGGCGGCTTTCGAGACCATGGAGGACCTTTCTGAGCATGGTCACATCGGTGTGTTCGGCCGGAGGCACGGGCGGGCGCGTCACGATGAGTCCCCATTCGAGGAGATCGCAGAGCAACGCCTGTACGACCGAGGGGGGCTGGCCGATGTGGGCGGCCACCTCGGCCACCGAGAGGAGTCCCTGACAGTGCGCCAGGATGACCTGGTGCTCGGGCTGGAGTGACGCGGGGAACGCCGCGTCCGTCGCCATCACCAGGGACTCCCAGGCCAGGGCCTCGGTGTCGGATGCCGCCCGTCCGCGAGTGATCACGTACGGGCGGATCGCCGAGGCCGTCGGCTCCTCCGGCCGCGGGGTCGTCATGACGCCGAAGCGGCCGGATCCCGCGGCAGGCTGCTCAGGTGCGAGCCGATCTTCACCACGAGCAGCTGCATCTGCTGGGCCACCAGGCCGACATCGGCGTTCAGGTCGGTGGCGACTCCCAGGTGCGCGCCCACACCGGCGTGGGTGAACAGCACGAACCCGTGGTCGGTCTCCAGCATCAACTGTCGTACGTCGGCGCCCGGACCGTAGAGCAGCGCGGTCGTGGACCTGCCCGTCATGGTCATCGCCGCGCAGGCCGCGGAGAGGGACTCGGCTTCGGCGACGCTCAGGTCGGCCACCGGGCCGGAGAGGTTCTCCGCGGACGCGTGCCCGAGTCGAAGCCCGTCCTCGGAGACCACCACGCTGTGCCGGACCCCGGGGATCTCGATCAGCGGGCGGAGCATCCAGCCCAGGTCGGGAAGGGGGGTGATTATTCCGGTCACTGCCGGCCTCCGTCATGCTCGTCAGGGGTGGGGAGTTGGGACGGTGCAGCGGTCGGCGGTGGCTCCGCCGGCCTGTTCGCGTCCTGCGCCGCGGACTGGTCCGCGTTCAGGGCCGCGCGGCCGCGCAGCGAACCGGACACCACGCTGGAGATCGACGCGCGCGCCGCCTCTGGCGTCCAGGGGGTTTCGGGTGCGGCCGTGGGTGCCTGCCGGCGCTCCTGCGTCGGCGGGCGGGTCGCTCCCGGGGCGGCGTGGCGGCGGTTGCGCCGCCGGGGCAGGCCTACCGGCGTCTCGCTCGCGGGCGGGGTGCCCGGAGCGGCTCCGGTCCGGATGTGCAACTCGTCGTGCTCGGCGGGGTCGTGCCGCTCATGCTGCTCGTGCGATCGCGTGGGAGCGGGCTCGGCGATCCGCTGCTGCGGCGCCGCCTGGGGGCTCACCCGATGGGATCCGGTGAGGCGCGAGGGAGGTTCGGTCAGCAGCCGGAACGGTACGAACGTCACCGCACGCGTGCCGCCGTAGGCCGAGGCACCGCTCAGCTCCACGTTGAAACCGAGCTCCCGGCTCCAGCGGCCCACGCAGGCAAGGCCGAGGCGGGGCACCGCGCCCAGGCGGGCCAGGTCCTGGTCGTCGCGGAGCTGGCCCATCGCCCGGTGCAGCACGTCCGGCGGCATTCCGAGTCCGGCGTCGTCGATCTCCAGGACCGCTCCGGCGCCCACTTCGCGGATGGTGACGACGACGTGGGAGCGTGAGGGCGAGAACACTGTGGCGTTCTCCAGGAGTTCGGCGATGGCGTGCATCAGCCCCTCCACCGCGGGCGGCACGGCGTACAGCGTCTGTCCGCCGTGCACCTCGATCCGGCTGTACTCCACGATCCGCGACTGTGCGCCACGCACGCAGTCGTACAGCGAGACCGGCCGGGTCTCCCTGCGGGCGGGCCAGATCCCGCACATGACGAGGAGCGTCTGGGCCTTGCGGGTCATCTGTGCGGCCGCGTGGTCGGCTTTCATCACCTCGGCCATGAGGTGCGGGTCGTCGATGGAGCGCTCGACCCGGTCGAGGACCTGCTGCTGCACGGTGGCCATCGCGTGCATGGTGCGTGCTACGGACTCGAAGGCGGCCTGCACCGAGTCCCGCAGGCCGCGTTCGCGGCGCACCGCCTCGTCCGATCCAAGGGCTGCGGACACGGCGGCAAGCGCACGCGCGAATTCCTCACCGGTGTCCCCCGGGGGCGCCAACGGGCCCGGCACACCCTCCAGGCGCTGCCCGGCACGCACCCGCTCCGCGATGGCCGGGAGTCTCACACCGGCCAGGTGCTCCACTTCGGCCTCGCGGACCGCGGCAAGACGCTCCTGCCCGGCCCGGTCGGCCCGCTCCGCGGACAACTGCCGGATCAGCACGAACACCCAGGCGAGCAGCAGCACCGCGACCGCGGCGCCGCCGCCGGCCAGGACCCGCCGCCACTCGGCCGCCGCGTCCAGCGCGGCGAGCACCGCACCCGCGGCCGCCAGGACCACCGCCATCAGCCAGACCACGGCCTCGCGGCCCACGGAGCCGCGCTTGAGACGGCTCACCACGGCGCACGCGCCCCGGCGACCCTGCACACCTTCAGCACAACGAACGAATCCTCCCCGAGCGCACCGAACTCCCTTACGAATGGGGAGCGTGGCGATCTTAGGTTAACTCGTGCCTTTTGGCTTCCCGTCGAGGAATCCGACCTTCCGGAACGCATCGTCCTACCGGGACTTGTTCGAAATCGCCGTCCGAACTCGCCGTCCGAACTCGCCGTCGGGCAAGGGCGTACTGGACGAGCGGCGCCGCCGGGTCGGCCTCGTCCGCAGGCGGCACGGTGCGGCTCGGCGGCGGCTGTTCACCCCGGTCGGGCCAGGACCAGCGGACCTCGCATGGGAGGAGCAGCGGCACCACCACAACCCGGGCAGAATGGCGACGGCCGCCACAACGCCGTCAACTTCCGCTGGTATCAGACCTGTTGCCGCGCGACCCGCTCCGTGCCGTCAGCGGTGTCCTGGCCCGGCAGCCGTGCAGGCCCTGGTTGAGTTCCCGCAGTACGGCCTCCAACAGGCTGCGCGTGCCGCCCAGGGAGGGATCCACGGGCTCGCCGTGTTCCGTAGATCCGGGCGAGCCCGGTCGTCCGCGCCGTCCTGTCGTGCTCCGCGGGGTCACAGGCCGGTGTCGGAGGCGTCGACACCGGAGAGCCCCTTGTGGATGCGCTCCGCCCAGTTGTCGACTGCCCTCCAGTCCCGGTGGTCTCCGTACCGTCCGCCGCGCGCCCGGAAGGCCAGATGCCGCCACCCCGGGACATGATCGCGGTAGACCGCTCCGGCCAGCATCTGGTGCTGCCAGGGGCGGATGAGTGAGCGGATACCGGCCAGCTGCCGGGGCTCGGCGCTGCGGCGGACGGGCCAGTGTCCCGCGTGGGGCGGCACGCCGACGCTGTACAGCCAGGTCGGATGCGTCGCCAAGGTACTGGGGTGGCTGCGGATGAAGTCGGTGGCCTGCCCGAGCCAGGCCCCGTGATGCACCGCGCTGCCCAGCACAAAGGCGTCGTAACCCCCCGTCTTCTGCTCCGCCGCCAACGGCACGACGACCGTGACGTGCCCGCACTCCGCGAGCCGGGTCGCGAGGCGCTCGGCGATGCCATGGGTGGAGCCGTGCACCCCGGTGTAGCCGACCAGGATGTTCATTCCGTAGCTCCTCTTCCATGACGTGGGCACGCGCCGGTTTCCAGGGCGGTGACTTGGGACCGTGGTACGGCCTTTCCCGGGAGCCGCACGGGGATTTCGGAACATCCAAGATGCTCTCCGGGCCGGGAAAGGCCGCCGCCCTCGCACCGGCGGGCAGACGCCGTGGGCGAGTGCCGGGCGAGGCGTTGTGGCTGCGACGTGAGGCATGGGCGCCGGGCCGGACGGTCGGCTGACGTCCGCGGCTGTCCGCAGGTGCTCCCCAGGACGCGACACCCCGGCTCCCCCACTGTCGGTTGAAATCGACACGAAAAGGTGGAACGCCGAGGTCTAGGGCATCCGCCACCATAGAGGGGGTCGACAACGTCGAACAGGCGCCTGTCGGCCACTGTGGTCACTCGCCGGGACCGGACGCCGACAGGGTGTGGGCGGCGATACGCCGGGTACCTCGGTAGGCCGGTAAGGCGACGCGACGCGCTCCGCGTCCACCCGCCGAGGCCGGTTCGCCCCTCCCCGGCCGGCCTACTCGGTGGAACCGTTCGAAGCACGGCCCCAGCCGGGACACGGCCCCGCCCGTGCACGCCTGATCGCTCACGCAACACCTCCGAACACCCTGATGCAGGAGGCACCGTGGCACTCGTACGAACGGCAGCCCTCGACGCCCACTGGCGCGCGGCGAACTATCTGGCCGCCGGTCAGATCTACCTGATGAGCAATCCTCTGCTGACCGAACCGCTGCGACCCGAGCACATCAAGCCACGCCTCCTCGGCCACTGGGGCACCTCGCCCGGCCTCAACCTCATCCATACGCATCTGAACCGCGTCGTCAAAGAGCACGACCTGGACGCGCTGTGCGTGTGGGGTCCTGGGCACGGCGGTCCTGCCGTGCTCGCCAACTCCTGGCTGGAGGGCTCGTACAGCGAGACGTATCCCGACGTCACGCGGGACGCGGCGGGCATGGCGAAGCTCTTCCGCCAGTTCTCGTTCCCCGGCGGAGTGCCGAGCCATGTGGCGCCGGAGACGCCCGGCTCGATCCACGAGGGCGGCGAGCTCGGCTACTCCCTCGCGCACGCCTACGGAGCCGCCTTCGACCACCCCGGCCTGCTCGTCGCGTGTGTCATCGGCGACGGCGAGGCGGAGACGGGACCGCTGGCGGCCTCCTGGCACTCCAACAAGTTCCTCGATCCCGCCCACGACGGCGCGGTCCTGCCCATCCTCCACCTCAACGGTTACAAGATCGCCAACCCGGCCGTGCTCGCCCGGATCCCGGAGGCCGAACTGGACTCCCTGCTCAAGGGGTACGGCCACGAGCCGCTGCACGTGAGCGGCGACGACCCGCACAAGGTGCACCAGTCGCTGGCCAAGGCCATGGACCAGGCCCTGGAACGCATCTCCGCGATCCAGCGAACCGCCCGTAGCGGCGGCGCGCACGGCCGGGCGCGCTGGCCCGTGATCGTGCTGCGCACCCCCAAGGGCTGGACCGGTCCTGCGACGGTGGAAGGGCAGCCGGTCGAGGGCACCTGGCGTTCGCACCAGGTTCCGCTCGCTCTGGTACGTGACGACCCCCACCACCTGGCGCAGTTGGAGGCCTGGCTGCGCTCCTACCGGCCCCAGGAGCTCTTCGACGAGCAGGGCCGCCCCTGCGCGCAGGTTCTCGACTGCGTCCCCAACGGTCTTCGGCGGCTCGGCGCGAACCCGCACGCCAACGGCGGGCTCCTCACGCGTGATCTGCCCATGGAGCCCCTGGAACACTTCGCCGTCCCCGTCGACAAGCCGGGCACGACCCTGCACGAGCCCACGCGGGTCCTTGGCGGTCTGCTCGCCCGGATCATGGCGGACACGTCCGAGCGCAGGGACTTCCGGGTCGTGGGCCCGGACGAGACCGCGTCCAACCGCCTCGACGCGCTGTACGACGTCACAGGCAAGGCCTGGCAGGCACAGATCCTCGACACCGACGAGCACCTCTCCAGGGACGGGCGGGTCACGGAGGTCCTCTCCGAACATCTCTGCCAGGGCTGGCTGGAGGGCTACACCCTCACCGGCCGCCACGGCCTGTTCTCCAGCTACGAGGCGTTCGTCCACATCGTCGACTCGATGGTCAACCAGCACATCAAGTGGCTCAAGACCTCACGGCTGCTGCCGTGGCGCGCACCGGTGCCGTCCCTCAACTACCTGCTCACCTCACACGTCTGGCGCCAGGACAACAACGGTTTCTCGCACCAGGACCCCGGGTTCGTGGACCACGTACTGAACAAGAGCCCGGAGGTCGTCCGCGTCTATCTGCCGCCGGACGCCAACACCCTGCTCTCCGTGGCCGAGCACGTCCTGCACAGCCGCGACTACGTGAACGTCGTCGTCGCCGGCAAGCAGCCCTGCTTCGACTGGCTCTCCCTGGACGAGGCGCGCGTCCACTGCGCGCGCGGCGCCGGTATCTGGCAGTGGGCCGGATCCGAGGGCGGCGGGCGCGAGCCCGACGTGGTGCTCGCCTGCGCGGGCGATGTGCCCACGCAGGAAGTCCTGGCCGCGGCCGGTCTGTTGCGCGAGCATCTGCCCGAACTCGCCGTCCGTGTGGTCAACGTCGTCGACATGACCCGGCTGCTCCCCCACGAGGAACATCCGCACGGCATGCCCGATGCCGAGTACGACGCTCTCTTCACCACCGACAAACCGGTGATCTTCGCGTACCACGGCTATCCCTGGCTGATCCACCGCCTCGCGTACCGCCGCACCGGGCACGGCAATCTGCACGTACGCGGCTACAAGGAGGCGGGCACCACCACCACGCCGTTCGACATGGTCGTACGCAACGACCTCGACCGGTACCGCCTCGTCATGGACGTCATCGACCGCGTCCCCCATCTCGCCGTCCGCGCCGCGGGTGTCCGCCAGGCCATGGCGGACACCCGCTCCCGCCACCACACCTGGATCCGCGCCCACGGCACCGACCTCCCCGAGGTCACCGACTGGACCTGGACCGGCTGACGCCCCGACCACACCGCGGAGGTGCGCACCATGCCCACGCAGCAGACCATCACCGCCGGCGTCGACGGCTCACACGAAAGCCTGGACGCCGCCACCTGGGCGGCTCACGAAGCACTACGACGTGACCTGCCCCTCCACCTCATCCACGCCGGCGATCCGGCGGCGGACCGCAGCCGACTGCCGGAGATCGATGTCCCGTCCGGGCGCGAGAGCGGCGCACTTGGCCGTGCCGTCCTGCAGCTCTCGCGCGAACACCCCACCCTGGGGATCCTCGACGAGCAGGTCACCGGATCACCGGTGGGGGCGCTCTTGGCGGCGGCCAGATATTCGGCCCTGCTCGTCCTCGGCTCACGCGGCTCCGGCGCCATCACCAGCGCCCTGGTCGGCTCGGTCGCGCTGGCCGTCGCCGCGCGTGCCTCCTGTCCCGTCGCTCTGGTACGGGCGTCGGGGCACCCCGAGGACCGGGGCCCGACGGTCGGCCCGGATCATCCGGTCGTGCTCGGTCTCGACCTCGCCCATTCCGGCGATGAACTTCTCGAGTACGCCTTCGACGCTGCGGCGTCCCGCCGGACACCGCTGCATGTCGTGCACATCTGGACCGCCCCGCTGATCCCTTCCGCCGACGCCATCGATCCCATGCCGGAGAAGGCGCACCTCATCGCGGCCGAACTCGCACCCTGGCGGCGCAAGTTCCCCGGTACACAGGTGACCGACCAGCTCGTACACGGTCTCGCGGGCCACCACCTGGTCAAGGCGGCCTCGACCGCCAGCCTGCTGGTCATCGGCCGCCGTGTGCCTGTGGGGGCACGCCTCGGGCGGACCACGCACGCAGCGATCCACCAGGCCAAATGCCCGGTCGTCGTCGTCCCGCACTACTGAGGGATCACCCCGTCGCGGGCGGCTCACCCGCGGCGGAGGATGCCAGGGCCGCCGGTTACCGCTGCGATCACCGGATGGCTGATGAAAACGCGTGGAACCCGGTGGCGTTCGTCGCCCGCCGGGCGCGGAGTGTGCTCGGCACCGTGGACGAGGCGGCGGGAGCGGTGATCCGTACGCTGACCGCGGCGGTCCTCGACCGCATCGATCTGGACGACATCGTGTCCCGCGTCGACGTGAACCGGATCGCCGATCGGATCGATGTACAACGGGTGGCCGACCGGGTGGACGTGGAGACGATCGCCGACCGCGTCGACGTGAACCGCGTCGCGGAGCGGGTGGACGTCAACCGGGTCGCCGACCGGATCGACGTCGACCGGGTCGCAGTCCGGGTCGATGCCGACGCGGTGATCGTGCGGATCGACCTGGTGGGCATCACCCGTGACGTGCTGTCCGAGATCGATGTCGGGCGGATCGTCCGCGACACCGGGGGCGGGATGGCCGCGGAGACCGCCGACGCGATCCGCCTGCTGGGCAAGCGCGGGGACAGGAGCGTCAACCGGTTCAGCGACCGGCTCCTGAGGCGTACGGGGCCGACTCAGGGCAACGCGGCCGGTCCGCCGCCCGGGCCTGCCCGGTGACCGCCCCGGAGGGCGGGCTCGTACCCGAGCCTGCCGGGATCGTCTCGCGCGGCATCGCGACGGTGCTCGACGCGCTGGTCCTGGCCGTCATCGGCTTCGCGATCCAGGTGGGCGTCGGGTGTGTGCGACTGGTCGTCACCGGGCCCCCGTTCCACTTCCCCAACCCGTCCCTCTGGCTCTCCGGCGCCTCTGGCTGTGCCCTCGCCGTCCTGTACCTCGCCTGCTCCTGGGCCGCGATCGGGCGCACGGTGGGAGGCAGGCTGATGGGGCTGCGCGTCTCCGACCGTGCAGGACGGCTTCTGGGGTGGCCGCGCTCCCTGGTCCGTGCCGCCCTGTGCGTGACGTTTCCGCTGGGCCTGTGCTGGATCCCGCTCAGCAGACGCCGTGCGTCCGTCCAGGACCTGGTGGTCGTCAGTATCGTCCGTTACGACCAGCGTTGACGCCTTCCATCGGAGCGGACCTCGCGTACTCACCCGTGCCGGGTGGGTGGTGGAGTGCGTGGAAGCATCGTGGCGGCGCCGAGCCCGCCGAGCCCGATGACGGCGAGCACCACGAGCGCCACCGCGTACGGTCCCACGGCGGGGTCCGCGACGAGGATGGTGCCCGCGATCGCGGTACCCACCGAGGAACCCAGGTTGGACACGCTGCGCGAGAGACCTGATATCTCACCCTGCTGGTCCTCGGAGAAGCTCGACTGCACCACGTTGACCGAGGGGGTCAGCATCAGCCCCATCCCCAGGCCGATCAGCAGCAGCCCGGGGACGAAGGTCCAGACGCTCGGTGAACCGTGGGCCAGCGCGAGCAGCACGCCGATGCCGCAGACCGACGTGGCGAACCCGGCCATGATCAGCGTGCGCTGCTCACGCCTCTTCGCCAAGCGCTCGGCGCCGAGCGAGGACACGAGCAGACCCAGCGTGGACGCGCTGAAGATCACGCCAGTGCTGATCGCGTCGTACCCGCGGACGACCTGGAGGTAGGCGGCCACCACGAACGACACCCCCAAGAGGATCAGCCACTGGGTGTGCTGGGTGATCAGACCGAGGTTGGAGGTGCGGTTGCGGAACAGCTCGGTGTGCAGCAGCGGCTGGGCCCCGGCGCGCTCCTTCGCCCGTACCCAGCGGAAGAAGGCCACCAGCATCAGCGCACCGAGAAGAATCAGACCGGTCATCAGCCAGGCGTTTTCGTCGGCGGCGAGGATCCCCATGACGACCAGGACCAGACCGGTCGCGGACAACACCGCGCCGACGGTGTCGAAGACACGGCCGGGGTCCGGCGGAAGCGGGTCGTCGATGCGGCGGGTCAGGACGATGATCACCGCGACCACCAGGGCCTGGAAGACGAAGGCGGCCCGCCAGCTGATCGCCGAGGTGATGAGCCCGCCGATCAGCGGACCCGCTGCGGCGCCGATCCCGCCCATCGCCATGATCGCCCCGAAGGCGCGGGCGCGGTCGGCCACGTTCGTGAACAGGAGGGTGGTGAGGATGTAGACGGGCGGGATGAGCAGGGCCGTGCCGACGCCCTGGAAGATGGAGTTGCCCAGGATGAGGATGCCGAGGCCGGGTGCCACCGCGCTGAGCACGGTGCCGACTCCGTACACGGCAAGACCGATGATCAGGCAGCGCTTGCGGCCGTAGCGGTCGGTCAGGATGCCGCCCGGAATCATCAGCGCCGCCATGACGAGCAGGAAGACCGTGATCGCGGTCTGCACGCCCTGCACCGTGGTGCCCAGGTCCCCGCTGATGTCCTTGATCATCACATTCATGTTCGAGCCCGCGAAGCTGCAGACGAACTGGGCGAGGGCGAGCGGCGCGAGCACCTGACGCGGCCAGGGGCGCTTCTCCTGCCGGGCGTCCGCTGTGTCTCGGGCGCCTGCTCCGTCTGGGGTGGACGGCACGGTCATCGCCTCGCCTCCGTTCGCGGTCCCGCGCCCCCGTTCGGGGGCCGGACGACGGCCAGCCTCCTGGGAGGCCTGCTCTGCGGCGTCACCCTCGGAGGGTGACGACCGGGGGCACCGGTCTGGGGCGACACTCGGGGCACAGCGGTGCGATCGGCACCCTCATCGAGTACGGCCTTGAGTACGGAGGTTCTGCCATGGCCACCTCGACCACACGGCGCCATACCCCGGGCGCGACACAGACCGCGGCCGCCGGTCTGACCATCTTCGCGGGGGTTCTGTTGTTCCTCTCCGGATCCATGGACTTCTGCCGGGGTCTCATGGCGGTCCTCAAGGACAGCATCTTCGTCACCACGCCCGGCTACACCTTCGAGTTCAACCTGACGGCCTGGGGCTGGATCCACATCTTCATCGGCGCGATCGCGGTGGCCGTCAGTTTCGGCCTGTTCGTCGCCGCGAAGTGGGCCAGGGTCACGGGCATCGTCATCACGTCGCTGATGATCATCGCCAGCTTCCTGTCCCTCCCGTACCACCCCCTCTGGTCCATCATCCTGATCGCCATGGACGGGTTCATCATCTGGGCCCTGTGCGTGGTGGAGAAGGACTCCGTCTACTAGCCGAGGTGGCCCATGAAGGACAACCGGGCGCACACGGCAGAACTGGGCAAGATCTCGGGGACGTTGTCGGCCACATGGCGCGAGGAGTCGCCCCTCACCCGAGAGCCAACCGCCTGACGCTGTAGATCGTCGGGGCGCCCGGCATCACGTGGTCCTGGTGTTCGCCCCGGCGTCGCGTGGCCGGCCTGGAGGAGTTGGACGCGGCACTCCGGGAGTTGGGCGTGGACCTGGTCTTCGCCGAGCTCAAGGACACGGTGCGGCGCAAGGTCGAGCGCTACGGCCTTGCCCGTACCTTCGACGCGCGCCGCTTCTACCCCACCGTGGAAGCCGCCGTGGACGCGTTCCGGTCGGACAGTGGCACGGACTGGGGCCCTGGTGCACCGGGCGACCGGTGACCAGGGCCCGGGGGCTCAAGGGCTAGGTCCTTGGCCCGCCCGCCGCGACGACCGAGAGCACGTGCGTGCCCCACGGCGGCAGATCGACGTAGAGCCCGCTCGTCGTCAGCTCCCCACCCGGGCGTTCGTACCGCTCGGCGTCGAGGAGTCCTGCCAACTCCCATACTCCGTCGCCCAGTTCTCCCCACGGGAGCCGGATACGTGCCTGCGCGCGATGATCGGAGAGGTTCACCACGGTCAGGAACCGGCCCGCCTCGCCGGACCAGCACGAGGCGATCAGGTCACGCCCCGATTCGTTGTCGGGCCAACCGTCGCAGTCGAGGAGCTGCCACCGTCCCGTCCGCATGCCGCTGCGGCGCACGGCCGACAACAGCCGCTCGTGGAAGGCCCTCAGGGAGGGGTCCGGCGGTTCGTCAGGACGGCGGTCGAGGAAGACCGGCAGGTGGACGTGGCGCCCGGTGAACTGGCCCTCGTGCCACAGGGTCGCGCCCGGCAGCGTGGCGATCAGTGCGGCCGCGGCCCGCTCCTTGGCCGGAGTCAGCGTCCGGGCGGCCCGCGGCTCGTCGTGGTTCTCCAGGAACCGGACCAGGCCGCGCTGGTACTGCTCGTCGGCCCGCAGGTGCCCCCGGACCGACTCGACGCTCTCGTTCAGGACCCGGTCGTAGAGACGCTTGTCGTAGCAGAAGTCGAACCCCTGCTGCTGCAGGTCCCATTCGAGATCCCAGTACGCCTCCGCGGCGAAGACCATGTGGGGGTGGCGACGGCGGACGGCGGTCACGACCTCGGGCCAGAAGTCCTCCTGCGGCCGGGGCCCGGCCCTCTCGCCCCACGTCCGCGCGAAGACGTCGTTCATCATCAGCATCGCCATGTCGCAGCGCACTCCGTCGCAGACCTCGCCGATGCCCTCTAGCACTTCCTCGGTCGCCCGCCGCAGGGCCGGGGCGAAGGCGTTCAGCTGCACCACGTCCGGCCAGGGAGGGAAGAACGGGTCGCGGCCCCGCGCCAGCACTGCGCTCCCGGTGTCGATGAACCCGGCCGGATCACGCCGTGCGTCCTCGGCGTCACCCCGCACGAAGTACTCGGGGTGCGCGGTCACCCAGGGGCTGTCCGGGGCCACGTGGTTGGGCACGTGGTCGAGCAGCAGACCGACTCCCCTGCGGTCGAGTTCGGCCCGGGCGGCGGCCAGGCCCGCTGCGCCGCCGAGCGCCGCGTCGACCTCGTACCGGCGGATGCAGTACGGCGATCCGGCGATGTCCTCCTCGCCGATGTCCGGGACGGCTGCGGCGAAGGCGTCGCGCAGCGCCGGGTTCTCCAGGGCGATGGCGCGCCCCTGCGGACTGCGCTCCCACACCCCCATCAGCCAGACGGCGTCGATCCCGGAGGGTGTGATCTCGTCCCATACGTCCTTGGGTACGTCCGCCAGGCCGGCCGGGCGACCGGTCCGGAGGCCTGTCTCCCTCAGCCATACGCGGGTGTTGACCTCGTGCACGACGGGCTGCGCGGGCAACTCGGTCATCGTTTCTGCCTCCTCGGGGCACCGGAGCGGAAGTCGTCCGCGTCGAACGTGCCGAAGATCTTCATCAGGGCCGCGACGAGGCCGGTCCAGCCGGTCTGGTGCGAGGCTCCGATACCAGCGCCGTTGTCTCCGTGGAAATACTCGTAGAAGGAGACCAGGTCACGCCAGTGCGGGTCGTCCTTGAACTTCGCCTGGCCTCCGTACACGGGTCGCCCGCCGTCGTCGCCGCGCAGGAAGATCCCGGTGAGGCGGGAGCTGATCTCCTCGGCGACCTCGTAGAGGTTCATCTGCACCCCCGAGCCGGTCGGGCATTCGACGGTCAAATCGTCGCCGTAGAAGCCGTACAGGTTGAGCAGTCCGCGGATGACGAGAGCGTTCATCGGCATCCAGACCGGGCCGCGCCAGTTGGAGTTGCCGCCGAACATGCCGGTGTCCGACTCGGCGGGCAGGTAGGAGACCTTGTACTCCTCGCCGTGCACCCAGAACGTGTACGGGTGGTCCGCGTGGACCTTGGAGAGCGCCCTGATCCCGTAGGGGCTCAGGAACTCGTCCTCGGACAGGAGCCGGGCGAGTACGCGCACCAGTTTCTTCTCGTCCAGGACGGACAGCAGCCGCGGACCGCCCGCCACGCCGGTCTGCGCCGCGGTCAGCGAGACGGAGAGCGAGGGGTGCCGCTCGGCGAACCGCCGCAGCCGATCGCCGAGACCGGACAGTCGCTCCAGCTGGTCCGGCCGGAAGACGGTCGACGCGCACAGCGGGAGCAGTCCCACCATGGACCGGACCTTCAGCCGGACCGCCTGCCCGTCGGGCAGACGCAGCACGTCGTAGAAGAACCCGTCCTCCTCGTCCCACAGCTCGTCCTGAAGGTCCCCGACCCGGTCCATCGAGGCGGAGATCCACAAATAGTGCTCGACGAACTTCAGGACCAGTTCGTCGTAGGCCGGGTTCTGTTCGGCGAGTTCCATCGCGATCTGCAGCATCGACTGGCAGTACAGCGCCATCCAGGCGGTGCCGTCCGCCTGCTCGAGGGTGCCTCCGGTGGGCAGGGGGGCGCTGCGGTCGAAGACGCCGATGTTGTCAAGGCCGAGGAAGCCGCCCTGGAAGATGTTCCGGCCGCCGGGGTCCTTGCGGTTGACCCACCAGGTGAAGTTCGTGAGCAGTTTCTGGAAGGTGCGCTCCAGGAAGGCGTGGTCGGCGTTGCCGGTCGTGCCTTTGTCCACCGTGTACACGAAGTACGCGGCCCAGGCGTGCACGGGCGGATTGACGTCGCCGAAGTTCCACTCGTAGGCCGGTATCTGACCGTTGGGGTGCAAGAACGTGTCGCGCAGCAGCAGTTCGAGCTGCTCCTTGGCGAAGTCGACGTCGACGACGGACAGGCCCACGGCATGGAACGCCAGGTCCCAGGCGGCGAACCAGGGGTACTCCCACTTGTCCGGCATGGAGACGATGTCGTCGCTCACCATGTGGAACCACTCGTCGTTGCGCAGTCCCGGCCGCGGCGAGCTCCACGGGGTCATGTCGTGCTCGCTCAGCCACTTCTCCAGGTCGAAGCCGTAGTACTGCTTGGACCAGAGCATTCCGGCCAGAGCCTGGCGCAGGACGCGTGCCTCGTCCTCACTGGCGCGCTCGGGGGTCAACTCCCGGTAGAACTGGTCCGCTTCGGCGATACGGTCCTTGAAGACCGTGTCGAATCCCCGGGACAGGGAGAGCTGCTCCCCCGCGGGGCCAAGGCGCAGCCGCAGGGTCTGTGACCCTCCCGCGGGGACGGTGAGCGTGTGGTGGGCGGCCGCCTTGGTGCCCTCCCGCGCCGGGTTGACGGCGCTCTCCTCCCCCGCGACGACGTACCGGTCGATGGCGTTCTTGACATGGGGAGTGGCGTTGGGCGAGCCGAACAGCCGCTCGTTGTCGGTCTCGTTCTCCGTGAAGAGCAGCGGAACGGAGTCGGCGCACCGAAGGTCGTAGCTGCCGAGCTCGGGGTGGTCGGCCCGGATCGTGACGGTCGAGTTCGGCCCGTCGACCGCCCGCAGCCGTGGCCTGGACTCCTCGTCGTTGTGATCGCCCCAGGACCAGGTGTTGCGGAACCACAGCGTCGGCAGCACGTGCAGGGTCGCCTCGTCGGGACCCCGGTTGTCGACGGTGACCCGCATCAGGATGTCGTCGTGGTCCGCCTTGGCGTACTCCACCGTCACGTCGAAGTACCGGTCCTCGTCGAACACACCGGTGTCCATGAGCTCGTACTCGAACTCCTGGCGCGTGCGGTCCCGGTTGACGGACACGAGGTCGTCGTACGGGAACGCTGTCTGCGGGTACTTGTACAGGTACCGCAGGTAGGAGTGGCTGGGCGTGCTGTCGAGGTAGAAGTAGTACTCCTTGACGTCCTCACCGTGATTGCCCTCACCATTGGTCAGGCCGAAGGCGCGCTCCTTGAGGATGGGGTCGCGGCCGTTCCACAGAGCGAGGGCCAGACACAGGCGCTGCTTCTCGTCGCAGATGCCGCCGAGGCCGTCCTCGCCCCACCGATAGGCGCGTGAGCGCGCGTGATCGTGCGGGAAGTAGGACCAGGCGTCGCCGCCGGGGCTGTAGTCCTCCCGGACCGTGCCCCACTGCCTTTCGCTCAGATACGGACCCCACAGGCGCGACCGCCCGCTCCCGTCGCCCTTCGGTCCGATCCGCCCGGCGTGCGTCCGCGTCTTCATGCGCGTCTCCCTGCCCTAGGTCAACCGGATGCGCCAGTCTTGGCGGGGGCCTGCCGACCCGCCTCACCTTCCGGGGGTGAGCCCTCCGCCCGGGCGACGAGGGTGAGCGCGATCTCGTACGCGGCCAGCAGTGCGCCGACCACGAAGAGGCCGGTCCACGACGACAGGAGCAACGCGCCAACGGCCGCGACGACGACACCCGCCACCCGCAGCACATCGGCGTGCTGCGCCAGCCACGGCCGCACCCGCGCGCTCTCCACCCGGTCCCCGGCCTTGGCCATGACATGGCCGGTGGCCCGTGCGCCCCGCGCCACGTACCGGCGGAGCGCCTTCGGCAGGCGTCCGGGTCCCACCAGATACGCCAGGACGGCGATGGCGGCGCCCAGCCACAGCAACTGGTCGCCCCGGTCGCGCAGGGTCGTGAACACCGTCCACATCGCGGCGCGTGCGCCGTCGCGGTAGACGCCCGACGGCACCTCGCCGAGCAGTTGGTCCCGCACCGCCCGCAGCACGGTCGAGAGCACCGTGACGGTCACGACCAGCCACAGGCCGAGCTGGAGGAGGGTGCGTCGCCGCTGGGGCGAGATCCACAGGGCGAGCCCGAGCAGCACCGGCACGGCGATCACCAGGCCGACCACCGCGCGCTTGAACAGCAGTACCGTCTCCTGCAGTTGACCGAGCTCGTGCCGGTTGTAGATCCGGATCTGTGCGAAGTTCTCGGGCAGCGATACGCCGAGCGCCTTCTCGATGCGGTCATGCAGGCCGGGCGGGAGCTCGCCGGAGGAGACGGCCGGCAGATCGAGCTTCTTGCCGAACATGGTGGGCACCTGCTCCTCCAGGGACCGCAGCACGTTGTTGACCATCGGGAGCAGGTTGAGGGTGACCGTGTCGCCGCTCACCCGCACGTTCTCGTTCTCCTTCTCGAGCACCGCGACGATCCGCTCGTGGGCGCGGCGGTTCGTCGCACGCCACAACTCCTGGAACCTGTCGTTGGCGATGAGCTTGGAGATCGAGTCCCGCACATAGTCGTGGACCGCCCCGGTGACGGGCGCCGCCAGGAAGGAAGCGCGCGGCGGCAGCACGTCGGTGAGCCGCTGCTCGACGTCGACCCGGTCGAGGATCTCGCGCGTCAGATAGGTGGAGACGGCGGCGTTCACGTCGGGATCCTCGGGCAGCGGCCCCACCGTGGCGATCCAGCGGTCCGTGTCGAGGGTGGTCCGCGAGCCCCACACCCCCACGACCGAGGTGACCGCGAGGACGGCGACCAGAGCGATCAGCACAGCCGCCACGACTCGTCGCACGGACAGCAGACGGGCCCGGCGCCGCCGCTCGGTCCCTGCCCGGTCACGCAGCTCACCGACCTCCGCACGCAGCCGCTCCAGTTCGGCCTCGTCGGCGCCGACACGGTTGG
Source organism: Streptomyces sp. NPDC058257 (assembly GCF_042881845.1). Classification (NCBI taxonomy): domain Bacteria; kingdom Bacillati; phylum Actinomycetota; class Actinomycetes; order Kitasatosporales; family Streptomycetaceae; genus Streptomyces; species Streptomyces sp. NPDC058257. Next base: position 39,573 of record NZ_JBHVXJ010000006.1, on the reverse strand, counting down.
GCCCGGCGGGGTCACGAGCGGGCCCGGCGGCGTCACGAGCGGGCCCGGCGGCGTCACGAGCGGGCCCGGCCGCATCCCCTTGCGGTGTCTCTTGATGCGTCATGGGCGTCGCACCTCCGCCTCCCACCGTCCCGGCGCCCGCGCCGGCTTCCTTCACCTGCGGCGGGTGACGCGCCGCCCCCGGTGCCGACGCTGTGATGACGGCCATGACGGCGGCACTTTCCCGAGAGGAGACACGATGGCTGGGATCGGACCGGTACAACTCCTGACGGTCGAGTTCGGACCCGACGCCAAGTTCGAAGGACGGATCATCGAGGAACTGGGGATCCTGGAGGCGAACGGACAGATCCGTGTCCTCGACATGCTCTTCGTCCGCAAGGAGCCCGGAGGGAATCTGTTCGCCCTCGACTTCCAGGCTGAAGGCATGGGCGAGACGGTCGCCGCGCTGCTCGGAATCTCGAACGAGCAGACCCGGGCGGCGCAGGAGGTGTACCCGAGCCTGGCCGAGGGGAACGCGTTCGGCCTGACCTCCAGCGAGATCAGGGAGATGGCCGAGTCCCTCGACCCGGGGGCCGCGGCGGCCTTCATCCTGCTGGAACACGTGTGGGCCAAGTACCTGCGCAAAGCCCTCCGTGACGCCGGTGCCGTCCCTGTCGCCGAGGGCTTCCTCACCGATGAGGCACTGGCTCCCGTCCTCGCCGAACTCACGGCGATGGCACAGAAGTTGGGTGACCCGGTCCGACCTGAGGCCCGGCTGGACCCGAAGACCCGCAACCCACGGAGGAGGGCCTGATGGCCGATCTCGTCGTACTCGGATTCTCGGACAAGGAGAAGGCGGAAGGAGTTCTGCGCCTCGCCAAGGAACTGTCCCGCCAGGAACTGCTCGACCTGGAGGACGCGGCGATCGCCTGGCGGACCATGGACGGCAAGCTCCATGTGCACCAGACGTTCAACACCACCTCCACCGGCGCGGCCGGCGGCGCCCTGTGGGGCTCGCTGTTCGGAATGCTCTTCCTGATGCCGGTGTTCGGTGCCGCGGTGGGCGCCGCCACCGGAGCCATCGCCGGAAAGCTCTCCGACATCGGCATCAACGACGCCTTCGTCAAGGAGACCGCGAGCACCCTCGAACCGGGACGCGCGGCTCTCTTCGCTCTCGTCCGGCGCTCGACACCCGACCGCGTACGTGACGCGGTACGTCCCTTCAACCCCACCGTGATCCGCACGTCTCTCACCAAGGACCGAGAAGAGGAACTGATCGAGGCCCTCCAGCAGAAGTGACCGAAGGCGGCCCGTCCGCTCCGGACCCGGGCCGCCTCGGCAGGCGCCGTCTCCCACCGGAAATTCACCCGGGTGAGATGGCGCCTGCCGTGCGCTCCCGCTGCCCTGGCAACCCCATACTTGCCGCAGCCGCACCACTTTGCTCCGAGAGCGAGGTGCCGCCCATGGCAGAGTGCTCAAGCCCTTCACGGGACACCGACCCGAACCAGGAGGCCGCCCGCACAGCACCCCCGGTGCCCACCTGGCTCGTTCCCAGGCCCCGCCTGACCGACCGCCTCGCGAGAGGCGTTCTCGGGCCCCTGACCGTGATCGTGGGCCCTGTGGGCGCCGGCAAGACGGCCCTCGCCCTGGAATGGGCGCACACCCGGCGCCTGCCGGGACCGCTCGCCTGGGTCACCTGCGACGGCCGGACCGAGCGGTCCCGCGTCTTCTGGCCGCGCGTGATCGCCGCGCTGCGCGAGACCGGCGTGGACGTGCCGGAGCCCGACACCTCGGAGGCGGAATCGCTGCTCGTGGCGACACTCGCCGCCGGTCTGAGCAAGCGCGGTGAGCCGGTGGTACTGGTCCTTGACGACTTCCAGCCCGCTCCCGGATCCCCGATAGCGGAAGGGGTCAGCAGCCTGCTGCGGCACCTGCCGGGGGTGCTGCGCCTGGTGGTGCTCGCCCGCCGGGATCCTCCCCTGCATCTGCACCGCGGCCGCCTCACCAGCGAGGTCACCGAGCTGCGGACCGGAGACCTCGCCTTCGACGACCGGGAGGCGACGGCGCTCCTCGCCCAGCACGGGATCGACGTGCCGAAGCAGACGGTGAGCGCGCTGCGGCGGCGCACGGACGGTTGGGCGGCGGGGCTGCGCCTTGCCGCGATGTCCATGGAGAAGCAGAGCGATCCCGAACGGTTCGTGGCCCAGTTCGCCGGCGACGACGAGGCCATCGCCAGCTACCTCGTCGAGGAGGTCCTCGACATACAGCCCGACGGCATGCGCCGACTGCTCCTTACGACGAGTGTGCTCGACCATGTGAACGCCGAACTGGCCGTCGAGCTCTCCGGCGAGGACGCGGGCAGGCACTTCCCCGCTCTCGTCCGGGAGAACTCGTTCCTGCAACCCGTCGGCCAGGGCTGGTACCGGTGCCACCAGATGTTCGCCGACGTGCTGCGGATGTGCCTGCGCCACGAGAAGCCCGGCCTGGTCGCCCCGTTGCACCGCCGCGCGGCGGCCTGGCTCGGCGAACACGGTCTGCTGGCCGACGCCGTGCGGCACTTGCTCGCCGCGGGCGACTGGGACCAGGCAGGACGGCTGATCGTGGACCACCTCGCGATCGGTCAGGTGCTCGGTCTGAGCAGACTGTGGCTGTCGAACGAGCTGACCCGGAAGACGCCCGAGCAGCTGTCGACACAGAGCCCAGAACCCGTACTGCTCGCCGCGGCGGTCGCCCGGGGCCGCGACGACGACCCGGGGTGCTGCCGGTACCTCGACCTTTCCGAGCGGCTGATCGCGGACCTGACGGCGGACGAGGACCGCGCCACCCGGTGCCGCCTGGCCCATGCCGTGATCCGCATGGATCAGTTGCGCTCCCGGGACCCCCATGAGGCCCGCGCCGCCGCGGCCGACGCGGAGTCGGCCCTGACTCGCCTGCCGCAGGCTGCCTTGGCGCAGCACCCCGAGATCCTCGCGCTCACTCTGGCGATCCGGGGCAGCGGAGAGTTGCGGGCCGGTGGCCTCAAGGCCGCTGAGGCCTCCCTCACCGGGGGGCTCAAGGCCGCGGGTGTCGCGGGGAACGGTGCGCTGCGCCGGGACTGCCTCGTCGAACTGGCGCTTCTTGAGGCGCTCCGTGGCCGCTTCCGGGGCGCCGACGAACTCGCCGCCCAGGCCGTCCAGCCGCCCCTGCCCTCCTGGACCGTGGCGGAGCGCTCGCAGGCGTCCCTGCACCTCGTGCGCGCCTGGGTCGAGCTGGCGCGTGGCGAGCCCGGCCGGGCCCGGCACGAACTCACCAGGGTCAGGGCCGTGCTGGACGGCCTGCCGGACGAGTTCCTCTCCGAGGTCGGCTCCCTGGTGGCGGGTCTTGCCACTGCGGTGGAGCGAGGTGGTTCGGCGCCCGCGCCGATCGGTGATGTGGCGGCCACGTCCAGGCTGCCACGTCCCGTGCTGCGGGCAGTGGTGCCGGCCTGCGCCTCCCTGCTCGACTCCGCCCGTCGCAGGTTCACCGTCACCTCCCTACCGCAGCACACGGCCACGCGGCCGACGCTCGCCCTCATCACCGCCCCGTCGGCCCCCACCGAACGGCTCAGCGCGCGCGAGCGCGACGTTCTGGGCCGGCTGGCTCAGATGATGACCACCGAGGAGATCGCCGAGGAGCTCTACCTCTCGGTGAACACGGTGAAGACACATCTCAAGAGCGTCTACCGCAAGCTCGCCGTGACCCGGCGCTCGGCCGCTGTCCGGCGAGCACGCGAACTCCAGCTCCTGTAGCCAGAACTGATCCCGGTACTGGAACAGGGACTGGAACAGGGACTGGAACAGGGACTGGAACAGGGACTGGAACTGGAACTGGAAAGGTAGCGGGGACTCCCCGGCCGCCCTACACGAGCCTCAGCGCACGGCCACGCTCCACCGCCTCGGCCCGGGAGTTCACGCCCAGTTTCCGGTAGACGGCGCGGACGTGGCTCTTGACCGTGTTGACCGAGACATACAAGTCGTCGGCGATCTGCCGCAGCGGCACCTCGTGCTCCAGTCGGCACAGCACCGCCAGCTGACACTGCGTCAACGACTCCGTCGGCTGCGGTACGGGCCGCTTCGGCTGCGCGGGCACCAGCGCGAGTACAGCCGCCGCTTCCCCCATCAGTACACCCGCGCTGCGTACATCGCCCACGTCCCCCGCGATCCTGACCAGGGTTCCTGCGAACCAGACCAGACAGGTCGTCACGGTCGAATCGGCCGCCTGGACCTCTCCGCCGAGCACATGCAACCGCCCGTTCAGGACGGAGACTTCGCCCGTCACTCCCCGCGAGCCGTTCCCCGGCTCCGCGCACAGCGTCACGGACATGCCCTTCACCTCCCCATGTGCTGGGCATTACCCCTACACCCTGGGGCGGTCGGCACGGTTGCGGAAGACGCCCGTCGGCTCTTTTCGACGAGACTCGGCCCTCCCCGCGAGCCGCGCCCGTGCCGCGGTCCAGCTTGACCTCTGAGGCGTGTATCGAAAGTGGATCTTGGGGTGAGGTGATCGTGCTTCGTGGCACGTGGAGATCTGACGGGTACGCGGTGGGCCCACCTGGAGCCGTTGTTGCCCAGGGGCAAGAGGCCCGAGCGTCCACCGAGGCGCCCCGGGCCCCCGGCGAGCTCACCTTGTCCGTCTTCACGTAACCCCGCGTCACATGGCCTGCCGTCAGTCGGCCGCGCCGGCCACGGCCTCGATGAGGGAGTACGGTGCGGCTTCCGTGAGCGGGGTGATAGAGCTGAGGGACAGGCCCGCACGGTGGCACACTTCCTCGAAGTCCTTTCGGGTGCGCTCCCTGCCGCCCACGTTCACCAGCATGTTGAGGTCGCTCAAGTAGGTGACTCCGCCGTCGGTGACGTCGGCTTCCACGCCGGTGTCGACTTCGGGAAGCACGGGTTCCACGATCAGGACGAGGCCACCGGGTGGCAGCACCTCGCGGCAGTGGCTCAGGATCGTGACCGCCTGGTCGTCCGTCCAGTCGTGCAGGACGCTCTTCATCAGATAGAGGTCCGAGCCCCCGGGGACCGAACGGAAGAAGTTCCCGGCGATCAGGGAGCAGCGTTCCTTCAGTCCGTGCCGCTCCATCGTCTTCGGCGTCTCGGCCAGACCCTCCGCCGTGTCGAAGACCACCCCGGTGAGGCCCGGATGCGCGGCGAGCACACCGGCCAGAAGGGTTCCCCCGCCCCCACCGACGTCCGTGACCCTGGTGAACCGGCCGAAGTCGAAGGCGTACGGCAGCGCGGCAGCGGTCTCCGCGACGGCTTGGCTCATCGCCGCATTGAACTCCGCCGACAATTCGGGGTGTTGGGCGAGATGGCTGAAGAAGTCCGTGCCGAAGACGGTGTCGAACGCGACCTCGCCGGTGCGGACACTGTCGTCCAGATGTTCCCAGGCGCGTACTACCACCGGCTCGGTGAACATCCCCACGAACGACGTGAGCGAGTCGGGGCGGCCAGGGTCTAGGAGCGCACCCGCCGGGGTCACCGAGAAGGAGTCGGGGGCGTCTTCTCGCATCAAGCCGAGCCCGGTCAGGGCGCGCAGCAGCCGCGTCATGGGCTGGGGTTCGGCTCCGGCGTCGACAGCCACATCGGCGGCCCGTCGGGGCGTATCACCCACCAGCTCCACCACCCTCAACCGGACCGCCGCGCGCAGGGTTTGCGCGGCCATGCTCCCGAACGCGAGCCGGACGATCAGATCGCGGTCGGCCGTGCCTGCTGCTGCTCGGACATCGGTGTTCGTCACAGGTGCCTCCCCTTCTTCGTGTGGTGGTACGTGTCTTCGTGTGGTGGTAGGTGCATGAACCGGCGCGGGCACTCGTGCGTGTGGCCGGTCGCTTCGGTGTGGGCCAGGGTCAGTCGGCTGACGTAGCCCGGCCGGCCAGAGCGCCCGGCGTGCACCCGGCGAGGGCCAGTACGTCGCGATGGAGATGGGGCTGGTCGGCGTACCCGCACACAAGGGCGACGTCGCCGGCGCTCTCGCCCGCGCGGAGCGCTCGGGCGGCGTGGTCGAAACGGACCAGCATGGCGGCACGCTTGGGGGTGAGGCCGATCTGGGCACTGAACCTGGACCACAGCCGCTTGCGGCTCCATCCGCAGGACGCGGCCAGGTCACCGACCCTTGTCCGGCCCCGACGGGCCACGATGGTGTCCCAGGTCGCGGCGACCTCGGGCGACATCGACGGTCCCTCCATAGCCCGCTTCGTGAGGAACTCGTCCGTCAGCGCGAGGCGTTCCCGCCACGTCGTGGCGTCGGTCAACTCCTGGCGGAGACGTCGCTCGTGCCGCCCCCAAAGGTCCTCAAGTCCGATGACGGCCCCGTCCAGTTCGCGCGGGGAGACGCCCAGCAGCCCATAGGCGGCCCGGGGCGACAAGCACACTTCGACGCCTTCGAAGCGCTCGCCACGGACGCGCGCCGGGCCGTGCGACAACGCGGCCACGAAGCTGCTCATGGACTGGTGCCCAGTGGCACTCTCCACCGTGAGCGGGTCGCCCCCGAGCCCGATGATGACGATCACGGAGGGCTGGGGGAACACCCGCATATCCAGCCCGGCGGCGATGCGGTCACGGAATCCGGCCATCCGGACGCCGTCGAGGGATGCGCCGCCGAGGGGGCGGGCGACCTCCCAGCCGTCCTCGGCATCGCGATCCGTGGAGGTGGTTCCCACTTCTTGGCTGCGCATGCCTCTACCGTCCCCGACTTCGGGGGTCCTGTCTTGTACGAAAATTCCGTGCGCCGTCCCGTCCCCAGGGCCACCTCCCGAACCCTCCCGAACAGCCTGAGCCGTGGAGCTCTTCACAAGAGCGAGGACCCTGGGCTCAGCTGGGGCCACGTACGGCTGATGGGGTGGTGCGCCCGGCTGACGGTGGAGTCGATGCTGAGGTCCCAGGTGATGAGCTCTTCGGCATCGGCCTGGGCCCGCAGCGCCGCGAAGATCCGCTGCCAGCGGCGGAACAGGTCGTACGAGCGGGGCCAGGGGGTGGACGCACGGGCCTCTTGCCCCTGGGCGACAACGGCTCCAGGTGGGCCCACCGCGTACCCGTCAGATCTCCACGTGCCACGAAGCACGATCACCTCACCCCAAGATCCACTTTCGATACACGCCCGCGCCCGTGCCGCGGTCTAGGTGCTGGGGCCGGGCAGCCGACGCACCTCGAGCAGTTCGAGCCCCAACGCCTGGATGCGGTCGAGGATCCCGTACAGCGCGGCCTGGTCGAGCCCCGCTCCCACCAGCACTGTCTCCGCGGGACGCAGCACGACCGTCAGTTCTCCGAACGCCGACCGGAAGGCCTCGCCGATCCTGCCCCGGACGCGGATCTCGAAGTCGGCGCCGCCGGGTGGCGTCCCGGCCGGTCCGGGCCCCGAGTCCTCCTGTGCCCCGCCCATGGCGACACCTCCTGTACGACGGCCTGGCCATCGGCCGCCATCCTCGCCGCGGTGTGGCCGAACGGCATCACCTTGCGCGGGTGACGGTGCCCCGCCGGGGCTGCCGGGCTCATCCGCTGCGGGTGAACCGGCGAGGTGGCGCCGGGCGGATGCTCCGGTTCACCGAGAGGGAGGTTCGACATGGCGGAGCAGATCTCTGGGGACAAGGCGCGTTCCAGTACGCCCGAACCGCAGCCCCACATCAGTCCGGTCGCCCTCGGCGGAGTCGTCTTCGCCGTGTGCGTCCTTGGCATCGTCGGCGCGTTCAACGCGATCGCGGGACTCTCCGCGATCCTCGGCGACAACTACGACCAGTCGCAGGGCGACTACGCTTTCGACTTCGACGTCAACATCCGTGGCTGGGTCCAGCTGCTCTCCGGTGTCGTCATTGTCGCGGCGGCGTTCAACATCTTCACCGGCCGTACCTGGGCCCGCGTCGTCGGGATCGTCGTCGCGGCGCTCAGCGCCCTGGAGAACTTCTTCTTCACGCCGTACCAGCCGGTGTGGTCGGCCATCCTCATCGCGCTCGACATCCTGGTGATCTGGTCGCTGACCATGTACGGCCACCCCCAGGCACACAAGGTCTACGGGGCGCCTCTGTAGCCGGAGGCCAGCCGGTCCCCCTCAGCGCCTGGAGGTCAGCCCGAGCCTGCCGATCAGACGCCAGTCGAGCCGAGGCCGCTCCCGGTACGTACCCGGCCGGAGCCGGGGCACGATCACCCGCAGGGCCCCGGGCCGCACCTCGCAGTGCACGGGTACGCCCAGCCGCACCGCCTCGCCGTCGATACCGACCGGGATCTCCTCCTGATCGGCGTCGACGACCACGGAGGCGGCGGTCGCCCTGGTCAGTCCGGCGGACTGCCCTCCTCCCAGGAGTCCCGCCGCCTGTGCGGCACTAGTGACCCGCACGCCGACGCAGCCCAGGACCCCTGCGTCCAACCGCGTCCGGCGGCCGAGCCCGGCGACGTCGTTGGTGCCGTAGGGGTTGTTGCTCACCAGCAGGGCCTGCGGTTCCGAGAATTCGTGGTCCCCGGCGTGCGCCGTCAGTCGCGCGCCCCCATGGCCCACAAGGAGATCCGGCAGCAGCTTGAGTGTGGTGCGCCTCTTGTCGTCCCGGTAGGCGGGACTCTGCACCACCTCGGCGTACGCGCCGAACGACACGTTGTTGACGAAGGGCCGCCCGCCTGCCCGACCGAGATCCACCCGCAGCTCCACCCCGTCGTGCAACGCGTCCAGAGCCTTCGACGGATCCTCGCGGTCCAGGCCCAGATCGAGGGCGAAGTGGTTGCGGGTGCCCGCCGGTATCACCAGGAAGGGCAAGTCGAGGGCGGCAGCGACTTCGGCGACGAGCGCCTGTGTGCCGTCGCCACCGGCGACCCCGAGCAGATCGGCGCCCTCGGCCGCGCACTTGCGGGCCAGGGCCGCCACATCGGTCTCGCCGCGCCACTCCAGGAGCACCACTTCGGCCCCCAGTTCGCCCGCCCGCTCGCGCAGCGCGAAGCGGCGCACCTTGCCTCCGCCAGAACGCGGATTCATGATCAGCACCGGGTGGCGGAAGGCCGCCGCCGGCCTCTCCGGCATCGGGTCCGGGACCGTGTGCCGGGCGATGGCCGCTCGGCCCGTGCCCGCCGAGAGGAGCCACAGCACTCCGGACGCCACGACCACCCAGGAGAGCCGGGCCCGGGTGAACTCCACCACCACCCAGATCGGAGCGGTGAGCGCGAGCAGCACCGCCAGGATCCTCAGCAGGCCCCGCCTGCTGAGGATCCACCAGACCGCGGCTGCCGTGATCGCCAGGCCCGCGAGCCCCACGCCGAGCAGCGCGAAGGTCCTGAACCCCGCGAACACTGCGAGCACGAGCACCGCGGCGGCGGCGGATGCCAGGGACGCACGGGCCAGCCATCGCTGCCCTCGCATCGTCGGTTCCATGTCTCTCAGTCTGCGGCCCCGGAACGGACCGGGCCTCACCCCTGGGAGGCGACCTCACACCGACGGGGTGACGCCGGGCGGCCCGTTCGCGCCCAGAGTCCTCAGCGCCTGAAGGGAGCACCCCATGACCGAGACCGCGCACCGTCACCTCACCCCGCAGGAGCGGGCGGCCCTGGGAAGGGCCGGCCGGACCCGTGCCCGGCGGTCCGACCACGCCGAGTTCGCGCCCGCGCCGGACCGGCCCGACCCGATCGACGTGATCGAGCGGCAGTCGGCGGACAGGATCCCGGAACTCGTGCCGATCCGGTACGGCCGCATGCTCGAGTCGCCGTTCCGGTTCTTCCGCGGAGCGGCGGCCATCATGGCCACCGACCTGGCCGCCACCCCGGCCAGTGGGCTGCGGGCCCAACTGTGCGGAGACGCCCACATGTTGAACTTCCGGCTGCTCGCCTCGCCTGAGCGGCACCTGATGTTCGACGTCAACGACTTCGACGAGACGCTGCCCGGCCCGTGGGAGTGGGACGTCAAACGGCTCGCCGTCAGCCTCGTCATCGCCGGGCGCGACAGCGGCTTCAGCACGACGGAACGGGCCCGTGTGGTGCGTACGACAGTGCGTTCGTACCGCAAGTCGATGGGTGAGTTCGCCCGGATGCGGACGATCGACGTGTGGTACTCACGGATCGACGCGGAGGAACTGTACGCCGCGATGTCCGCCAGGCTGGACACGCGCGCGCGGCGGAGGGTGTCCCGCACGCTCAGCAAGGCCCGCACCCGTGACCATCTCCAGGCGCTGGAGAAACTGGCCGGGGTGGTCGACGGCCAGCTGCGGATCACCGCCGACCCACCCCTGATCACGCCCCTCGACGGCCTCTTGCCTGGAGTCGAGCGCAAGCAGCTGGAACAGCAACTGCGGGAACTGGTCGACCGGTACGCGCTGACGCTTCCCGCCGACCGCCGGGCGCTGCTTGCCCAGTACCGAGTGGTCGACATGGCCCGCAAGGTGGTCGGGGTGGGCAGCGTGGGGACCCGCTGCTGGATCATCCTGCTGCTCGGCCGCGACGACAGCGATCCGCTCCTGCTGCAGGCGAAGGAGGCGCCTGCCTCGGTGCTCGCGGAGTTCGCCGGCGCGAGCAGCCACGTCAACCAGGGGGAACGGGTCGTCGCAGGCCAGCGTCTGATGCAGGCGACCAGCGACATGTTCCTGGGCTGGGAACGGATCGAAGAGGGACTCGACGGTCGTCAACGCGACTTCTACATAAGGCAGTTGCGGGACTGGAAAGCCATCCCCCAGGCCGAGTTGATGACCCCGGACGTCATGCGCCTTTTCGGCCGGATGTGCGGAGCGACCCTCGCCCGCGCGCACGCGCGCTCCGGCGACCGGATCGCCATCGCTGCCTATCTGGGCGGCTCCGACTCCTTCGACCGGGCCTTGGTGCGATTCGCGGAGTCGTACGCCGACCAGAACGAGCGCGACCACCGGGCGTTGGCCGCCGCGGTGCGGGACGGCCGGGTGACCGCCGTGTCGGAGGGATCGGCTTGAGCGGCCGTCGGCCCGCCGAGCCAGTGGCGCAGGAACTCCTCCTGGGCCAGTATCCGGCCGACGGCGATGCCGAACACGATGGTGGTGAAGTAGAGGATCAGCCAGGACAGCACGGTGAACACCGAACCGAGTGCCGCATAGCGCTGCTCGCTCATCCGTAGCGCGCGCGGCAGCCACAGCCCCGAGGCAGCGCTGAAAGCGGCCCCTCCTGTGCCCGCGAGGAGGGCCCCCGGCAGCAGGGGCAGCCAGGGCACCCGGCCCGCGAGCAGCAGGTACTGGGTCCACCACCACATCAGGACCGCGGCCAGCGACTGCAGGAGGACGCCCAGGACGGGGCCCGCGCCGAACGCCCGGTGCAGCGCGCCCTGCACGATGAGCATCGCGATCCACACGAGAAGCCACACGGCCCAGCGCCAGGCCACGAGCCGCACAGCGGAACGGGGCAGGTCCCAGGAGCGTTCACACATCCGCTGCAGGGCGCGGGTGAAGGCCGTCGCGGACAGCAGCGCGACCAGCACGCCCACCGTTCCCCAGTTGTGCAACGCGGTGTCCCCGCCCGTGGAGACCACTTCGGCCCGCGCCACCACGGGCCCGCTCGAACCGAGCATGGTGCGCAGCGAGAGCAGCAGTTCCTGCCGGACGGCGTGTGGGCTGAACGAGGCGACTGCGATGAGCATCGGCAGCGCCGCAAGGAACGCCTGCGCCGCAAGCCGAGTCGACATGTCGAGAATGGTGACGCGCACAAGCTGTTGGACGACGCGCCCCGCCAGCGGCAGGGCCGCGAGGATCGGCATGACGGTGTCCTCTCATAGCAGGAGCCCGCTCCTGTCGGACACCCTCGGGGCCACCGCTGTGCGGCACGTCGCCCGCTCCGGGTGACGTACGCCGGTGACCGCGTGAGGCAGTCCAACGATCAAGGTGGTGCGGTAACCGTCTGCCAGGCCGAACAGATGGCCAGGCGCATATGCCCCTCCGGGGCGCGGCGCAGTGGCAGGCCGTCCGCGTTCGAGGTGGCCGCCAAGGGGGCGATGCCGGGGCGCGGTCCCGCGAGTTCGAGGGTGTCGTGGCGTGATACCGGCCACCAGGGCGGTGGTCCTGGGCTCTTCCCGTCGTAGTCGGTCACCGCCAGCGCGATCAGGTTCTCGTGCACGGTCATCAGCAGACGGACGCGCGCCGCCCTGCTGTGACCGGTCACGCAGTGCGCCGCGACGCGTGCCGCGGCGCTCATCCGGTGGGCCAGTGGCCTCGGTGCCCCGGATGCCGTGAGCACCGCCGCGGCCACTTCGGCCAGCACGTCCACGGAAGTCCGCCACGCGCGCGGCTTCCAGTCAACCGCACGGTCCGGCCCGCCCAGCGCCAATACCGTTTCGCCAATCCCACGGCAATCAAACCGAGATGCCCCGGACAAGTGCCAACTCGGCCCAATGGGTCCATTATGGAACCCTCTCGCTTCCCTGCCCCACCAGGGCGGATGCGGGGTGCGCGGACCGCTGCCGCGGGCCCGGCACTTAAGTGTGCCGCGGCCTGGCCTCCGGTTCGTCGCGCACGATCACCCTGGACCCCGGTGAGTGAGCCCGACCCTTCTCCTTCTCGGCACATGTCAGGCCTCGTCCACACCGGGGATGCCATCATGATCGACGGCGCCTTGCCCGCCACCGGGCATCTGCACACCTACAGCACTCAGGGCTATGTGGTCCTTGAGTTTCACGGCGAGATCGATGTCAGCGCGGCCCTCGACATGGCTCCGGCGCTGGACGCACACACGGCACATCCCGCCCTCGCGGTGATCATCGACCTCAGCCATGTCGAGTTCCTCGACTGCTCGGGGTTACGCCTGATGTGCCGGGCCCGGCGACGCGTCCTTGAGCACAGCGGAGAGCTGCAACTGGTCTGTGACCACCCGCTGATCCTGCGCATCCTGCGGGTGACCGGCCTCTTTCCGGCCTTCGCCCCCGTGCCGAGCCTCAGGGCGGCGCTGAGCAGCCCCGACATCGAAGAGGCCGGTTGACCACTCCGATCGGAGCCGCTGTCCACGATCGGCCGGCTCCTGGCCTCGTACCGCGCGTTCCGCCAGGGCCGACACGGCGGGCGTGGCCCTCAATCGATAGCCTGTGTCTTCATGACGCGCGCTTGGATTCTGCCGATACTGCTGCTGGTCAGCGGCTCAGTCGTTGCCGCTGGGCCGATCTCCAAGGGGAACCTCGGCGTGGCCGCGGCACTGCTGCTGGTGTTCGTCCTGCTCGCAGGCGTGAACTCGCCTCTGATCTACCCGCGTTCGATCAGCGCGCTGGAGGCGCGACGCCGCAGCGCGGTCGACGGTCGGCCGGTCGTCTTCTGGCGGCCGGGCTGCACGTACTGTCTGCGGCTGCGCGTACGGCTGGGCCGCGGCGCCCGCCATGTGCACTGGGTGAACATCTGGCGCGACCCCGCAGGCGCGGCGGCGGTCAGAGCGGCCAACGACGGCAACGAGACGGTTCCGACTGTCGTCGTGGCGGGCCGAACGCACGTCAACCCCGATCCTGGATGGGTACGGGAGCAGTAGGACTTCTCGGCTCACGGACGTTCTCTGAGTCCCGTCGCCCTCGCCACGAAAGCCGCGTGCAGCTCCCGTACGGCCCTCGGGAAGGACTCGCTGCGGCGACGCTGGAGGACCACCAGAACGCGGGTGGTCTCGTCGGTGAGCGGTCGGTGCGTGATCATTCCGGCCCGCTCCAGAGGGTCACCCGCGACGCTGAAGTCCGGCAGGAGCGCGGCACCGAGGCCTTCGGCCACCATGAACTTGCCCAGCTCCGCGCCGTCCGTCGAGTAGGCGAAGGACGGCGTGGAACCGCCGAGGAGGCGATGGGCGTAGCGGTGCATCACATAGCCGGCGCGCATCGCGATGAACGGCTCCGTCTCCAGGTCGGCGGGTGAGACGACGTCCAGCCGGGCCAGCGGGCTGTCCGGGTGCAGGCAGACGACGGGCCTGCCGCGCAGCAGCTCGGTGGTGTCGAAGTCGGGCGGGGTGTCGTCGCCGTCCAGGTAGTTCACCAGGCCCAGGTCGAAGCGGCCCTCGCGCAGCCCCCGGTGGATGTCGTCCTGCTGCGAGCCGACTATCTCCACCTGCGTCGCCGGGTGGGTCTCCCGGAAGGCGCGCACGGCGGGGACCAGGAGCGGGGCCGTGGCCGCGTTCACCGTGCCGACACGAACGACGCGGCTGGACTGGTGCTGGTCGTGCGCGGCCCTGCGCAGCCGGTCCACCGATTCCAGTACGCCGATGATGTGCGGCAGGAGCTCACGGCCCTCGTCGCTGACCTTCGCTCCGGAGCGGTGGCGGTCCAGGAGCGAGACGCCGAGCTCCCGCTCCAGGTTCCGCACGGTCTCGCTCAACGCGGGCTGGGAAAGGTGGAGTTCGCCCGCGGCCCGGCGCAGAGAGCCGAGCCGGGTGACAGCCTCGATGTACTCCAGCTGCTCTGTCCGCACCCCGCGCACCCCTCACCGAACACCTGCTGTGGGAGGGAAACCCTATCAGGGCTTAGCGATTACCGACTCGACGCCTGCGGGGGCAGCTGCTTGAATCGAGGACATGAACGCAGTGCGGCCCCACCTGACGCGGCGACGGTACGTCGACCTCGCGCTGGTGTGCAGCGCCTGCTGTCGCCGCGGCCGCTGAGCATCCGCCGGGCACTGAACTCCCTCTCGTGCGCGTGAACCCGCGAACTCTCCGTACCGCCGGGCCCTTTGACGGCCCGCGCGATTGACTGACGGGTCATATCGCACGTATCCGGCCACGCCGCGACCTTCGCGATCGCGCGCGTCCGCAGGCCCCGCGGGCAGCCCCTCCCCGCCCCCGTCTCTCCCTCGCCTCTCTCCACCGGCCCCCGTGGCCGCGTACCCGAAGGACTTCCGCCATGGCCACCGTTCTCCTGCTCACCGGCAGCGCCTCCGCCCCCGGCTCTTCCCGCACCGCCCGTCTCGTCCAGCACCTGGGCCGTGGCCTTGCCGCACAAGGCCACCGGGTGCAGACACTGGACGTCCGCACCCTGCCCGCCGACGCGCTCCTGTCCGCCGACACCTCCCACCCCGCCGTCGCCGAAGCTGTCGCCCTCGTCGAGAGCGCCGACGCGCTCGTGGTCGGCACCCCCGTCTACAAGGCGGCGTACTCGGGCGTCCTCAAGACCTTCCTCGACCTGCTTCCGCAGTACGCGCTGCGCGGCAAGCCCGTCCTGCCGCTGGCCACCGGCGGCTCCCCCGCCCATGTCCTCGCCGTCGACTACGCGCTGCGGCCCGTCCTCACCTCGCTCGGCGCCGAGGTCGCCCAGGGCTGGTTCGTCCTCGACCGCCACATCACGGCCGCCGACGACGGGACGGTCAGCCTCACGCCCGACGCGAATGCCGGGCTCACCCCCGTCGTCGACCGCTTCCACGAGGTGCTCGCGGAGCCGACACGGCTCGCGGCGGCGTGAAGGGGTAATCGGCTTTCCCTTCCGCACCGAGTCGACCAACGACCTCTCCCCTCTCCCGCTCCCTCTCCCTCTCCCGCTCCCACCCGCTCGCACCCGAAAGGCCCGCCCCATGCCCCGCATCCCCGCCTCCGACACGGAGGCGATCGCGATCGCCCGCCGGGTGGCCGAGCGTCTGACCGCCGACGACGCACGCCGCGATGCTGAGCGCGATCTGCCGTACGAGGAGGTGCGCGATCTCACCGAAGCCGGTCTCTTCACGCTCTCGATCCCCCGCTCGCACGGCGGGCCCGAGCTCGGTGCCCGCAGTCTGGGCGAGGTGTTCACCGAGCTGACGGCCGGGGACGCGAGCATCGGCCAGATCCCGCAGAACCACTACTTCTTCGTCAATGTGCTGGCCCACGCGGGCACCGAGGAGCAGCGCGCCTTCTTCTACCGCGAGGTGCTCGCGGGGCGGCACTTCGGCAACGCGCTCTCCGAACGGGGCACCCGCACGGCCCGTGAGTTCGCCATCGGCTTCGAGTCGCACCCGGACGGCGGCCGGGTGCTGAACGGCACCAAGTTCTACGCGACCGGTTCGCTGTTCGCGCACTGGATCCCGGTGTACGCCAACGACGAGGAGGGGCGTACGCACGCGGCCTGGGTCCCCGCCGACCACCCCGGCGTGCAGGTCGAGGACGACTGGAACGGCATGGGCCAGCGCACCACAGGGAGCGGTACCGTCCGCTTCGATCAGGTGCGGGTGCCCGCCGAGCACATAGTGCCCGTGTACACGATCTTCGAGAAGGACGAGGTGTTCGGCGCCTTCGGCCAGTATCTGCACGCGGCTCTCGACACCGGCATCGCCGTGGGCGCCCTGCGCGAGGGCAAGCGGCTCATCCACACGCTGGCCCGCCCCCGCCTGGAGGCGGGCGTGGAGCGTGCCGCCGACGAGGGCGCCGTCATCGACGGCTTCGGCGAGCTCGCCCTGAAGGTGCGCTCCGCGCGCGCCCTGCTGCGCGATGCCGGTGACGCCCTGGACGCCGCCCGCGCCGACCTGACCGAGCAGCGAGCCGCCGAGGCGTCGGCCGCGGTGGCCGCCGCCCGCGCGCAGTCGGACGCGGTGGCCCTGGCCGTGTCCAGCGGCATCTTCGAACTCATCGGCACCCGCGCCGCCGACCGCGACCTCAATCTGCACCGGCACTGGCGCAACGCCCGCACCCACACCCTCCACGACCCACGCCGTCTCAAGCTCCGCTACCTGGGCGGCTGGGAGCTCAACGACACCCCACCGCCCCGCAACGGCCTGGTCTGAGACCGGTACCGCGTTCGCGTTCACCACCGCAGAGGAAACCTCCACCCATGACCCTGACCTTCCACTGGTTTCTGCCCACCAACGGCGACAGTCGCCACATCGTCGGAGGCGGCCATGGCGTACCCACCGGTGCCGCCGGGGGCGACCGCCCCGCCACGCTCGCCTACCTCACTCAAGTGGCGCGCACAGCGGAGCAGTTGGGCTTCGAGGGAGCACTCACCCCCACCGGCGCCTGGTGCGAGGACGCCTGGCTGACCACCGCGATGCTGGTCGAGTCGACCGAGCGGTTGAAGTTCCTGGTGGCCTTCCGCCCCGGCCTCGTCACTCCGACCCTCGCCGCGCAGATGGCGGCGACCTACCAGCGGCACTCGGCCGGGCGCCTGCTCCTCAACATCGTCACGGGCGGCGAGGACCACGAGCAGCGCGCCTACGGAGACTTCCTCGGCAAGGACGACCGCTACGCCCGCTGCGACGAGTTCCTGCACATCATCCGCTCCCTGTGGCGTGGCGAGACCGTCGACTTCCACGGAGCGCACGAACACGTCGAACAGGCCAGCCTCACTCGCCTCCCCAGCCCGGTGCCGCCCGTCTATTTCGGCGGCTCGTCGAAGGCGGCGGGCCCGGTGGCCGCCCGGCACAGCGACGTCTACCTCACCTGGGGCGAGCCGCCCACCCAGGTCGCCGAGAAGATCGGCTGGATCCGCACACTGGCGAAGGCCGAGGGCCGCGAGGTCCGCTTCGGCATCCGGCTGCACGTCATCGCCCGAGACACCGCCGACGAGGCCTGGGCGCAGGCGAACCGACTGCTTTCCGGCACCGACCCGGCCGTGATCAGCGAGGTACAGCAGGGCCTGGCCCGCTCGGGCTCCGAGGGCCAGAAGCGCATGCTGGCCCTGCACGGCGGCTCCACCGAGCGCCTGGAGATCTACCCGAACCTCTGGGCCGGTATCGGCCTGCTGCGCGGCGGCGCGGGCACGGCTCTGGTCGGCTCGCACACCGAGATAGCCGACCGCATCGCGGAGTACCACGCCCTGGGCATCGACGAGTTCGTGCTCTCGGGATACCCGCACGTGGAGGAGGCGTACTGGTTCGGCGAGGGTGTCCTTCCACAGCTCGCCGCGCGGGGTCTGTGGCGCCACCCTGCCGCCGCGTCACTCGACGCGACACCGGCGGCGGTGCCGTTCGCCTCATAAGGGGCACCCAACTCGCCCTAGCCGTCGAGCGTCACCGGTCCGTACCGCGCGGTGGGGGTCTCGGTCGTGAGGGCCCAGTAGCGGTCGCCGTAGGACCAGTGCCACCACTCCGTGGGGTAGTTGACCAGGCCGGCCGTGGCGAGGGCCGCGGTGAGGGTGCGGCGGTTGCGGCGGGCGGTCGGGGAGATGCGGTCACAGTCCATGTAACAGGCGCCGTCGCTCTCCTCCGGGCTCGCGTTCACCGGGGTGCCGAGGTCGAGTTCGGTGCCGGAGGCCGTGCACAGGGTGAGGTCGATCGCGGCGCCCGCGACGTGCGGGCCCACCTCGGGCGGCGAGAGGGAGCGGCTCGTCTGCTGGCGCAGATACTCGTCCGACCAGTCGGGGTTGGCCTTCCGCAGCTCGGCGGCGTACTCCTCGAAGTACTGGATCTGGAGGGCGAGCGGACGGTACCCCTCGGTCGCCAGGAGGCGCAGGCCCTCGGGCAGCAGCCGGGCCGCGCGGGCAAGGCGCCACGCGACGCCCTCCCTGAGCCGGGCGTAGGCCCCGGCCCCGTCCGCGAGGCGGTCGTCGACGTCCACGAAGGGAAGCTGGCGCAGGTCGACGAGGGCCTCGCCGCACTCCTGGACCGGTATGCCGACGACTCTGGGATCGTTCATGAGGATGATCGACGACATGCTTGCCCCTTCGTGGCGACGCCGGCGGGCACAGCTCCGGGGACGGGCTGCCGCCCGCCCCCGGAGTCCCCTCCGTGCCCTGGCAGGGGCGCTACGCGACGAGCGGCCCACACGACCGACGGTGTCGGTGGTGTGGGCCGTACGAGGCATCAGTGGCCTTCCCCCGTGCTTCCCCCGATGAATTCCGCTGAGTCCCCCGTTGTTTCCTGCGATCCCCCGTTGCCGTCGGCGTGTTCACCCGCCGACACACAGAGCGTGGCGCACTCCGCTGCAAATTCTCTGCAAGTCCGCATCAAGCGGATTGCAGCCCCCGCCCCCAGCCCCCGGCTCCCGCGTCGGTAGTCGCACGCAGTCGCGAGCGCGGGGCGCAGGTATCAACCCCGCAACCGGTAATTAGATCCTTCAGGTGACAACCCGACCGTGTCCAAGTCCCGGCCTCCCTGTTATCACCCATGGCAACTTCGTGGTCAACGAGGAGGACTTGATGGAGAACATCCGGGAGCGGAAGCTCAAGCGCTATTTCACCGCGATCGACGCGGACGGCAGCGGTACGCTCACGCGCGGGGACTTCGAACTCGTCGCGCGCCGGTACGTCGACGCGCTCAACCTGGCACCCGACTCGCATCAGGCCGAGAAGACCAGGACAGCGACTCTCAAGATCTGGGACGACTTGATCTCCCCGATGGACGCGAACGGCGACGGCAAGGTCTCGCCGGAGGAGTTCATCGACGCTCTGCAGAAGTCGCTCGCGACGGACCGTGCGGCCTACGCCGAATCGATCCGGCCATCCGCCAACGCCTACTTCGAACTCTGCGACGCCGACGACAACGGCGAAGTGGACGAACAGGAGTACATCCGTCTCATGGGCGCCGCGTGCGGCATCCCCGCGGATGAGGCCGCCGCCACCTACCGCACGCTCGTGCCCCCGGCGCACGACGGGATGACACGCGAAAGCTGGCACGAGATGCTCCTGTCCTTCTTCTACGACGAAGAACCCGACTCACCGGCGAACCACATCTTCGGCCGCCTCTGAATCTCCCGTCCGAACCTCCCGCCGCACGTCCCCGCGCCGGTCGGTACGGGGACATGCCGACCGTCCGCCGGCTCCCTGACGGACGGCTTCCCAGAACCCTCCTCCTCGACCTTCGGCGGTGATCTCCCTTGTCCGGTGTCCGGTTGCAGAGCGAGTACGGACCCGAGTCCGCCGCGATCATCGGTGTCGCGTGCCGCCTGCCCGGGGGAACCGACAGCCCGGCGGCGCTGTCCGAGGCGCTGTTCGCGGGCCGTGACCTGGTCACCGGGGTGCCCGGGGACAGGTTCGACCCGGCACTGTGGGCAGGCACCGACCCGTCCCGGCCCGGACTGAGTTATACGGCGGCCGGCGGGTTCCTGGACGACATCGGCGGTTTCGACGCCGCGTTCTTCGGCATCTCGCCACGCGAGGCAGCTCAGTTGGACCCGCAACAGCGGCTGCTCCTGGAGCTGACGGTGGAGGCGTTCGACCATGCCGCTGTCGACCCGACGCAGCTGGCCGGTGCCGCCGGCGCCGTATACGCCGGGGTGTCGACGCGCGGCTACTGGGAGTTGCTGTCGGCACGCCCCGAAGCCGTGGACGCGCACTCGATGCTGGGAACCATCAGCGCGCACACGGCGAACAGGATCTCCTTCCTCCTTGACTGGCGCGGCCCCTCGCAGGCGATCGACACCGCCTGCTCCTCCTCCCTGGTCGCGGTGCACGAAGCGGCCGGCGCGATCTCTCGTGGCGAGGTGCCGATCGCGTTGGCGGCAGGCGTGGGGATGCTGCTGAATCCGGCCGACTACCTGGGGTTCTCCAAGGCCGGTCTGCTGTCCCCGACTGGCCGGTGCCGGGCATTCTCCGATCGGGCGGACGGATTCGTGCGGGCCGAGGGCGGCGGGGTGATCCTGCTCAAACGGCTTGGCGACGCGCTGGCCGACGGCGACCGGGTGCTCGCGGTGATCGCCGGGTCGGGGGTCAACACCGACGGCAGGTCCTCGCCCGGCGGACTCACCCAGCCGTCCGTCACCGCCCAGCGCGAACTGCTGCAACGGGTCTATGCCTCCGCCGGTATCGGCCCCGACGAGCTGGTCTACCTGGAGTGCCACGGCACCGGCACACCGGTCGGGGACCCGGTCGAGTGCCGGGCGATCGGAGAGGCTCTCGGGACCCGCCGCCGGGAGGGCCGCAAGCTGCCGATCGGGTCGGTGAAGACCAACGTGGGCCATCTGGAGTGCGCCTCGGGCATGGCAGGCCTGCTCAAGGCGCTGCTCGTGCTCCAGGAACGGCGGATTCCACCGTCGCTGCACACCCGGCCGCTCAATCCGGCAATCGACTTCGACGGCCTCGGCCTCTCCCCGGTGGACACCACCACACCGATCGAGCACGACAGTCCGCTCCTCGCGGCGGGGGTCAACTCCTTCGGGATCGGCGGAGCGAACGCGCACGTGGTCCTGGCCCGGCGGCTCGACGGGCAGTGGGGTCAGGCACGGTCCCGGCAGGGTCCGGTGCCCCAGGAGGGTAGGAAGCAGGTCGTCCTGGTGTCCGGCCGAACGCCGGAAGCGCTGGCCGAGGCGTGCTGGGCCATGGCCGATCGGCTGCTGTCGGAGGACGGCCACGGCGCCCCTCACGGCTTCCACGACGTGGCCTACTCCTCGGTGCGGCGCAGGCGCCACGAGCATGGCTGTGCGGTGGTGGCGCGCAGCGCCGACGAAGCTGCGGACAAGCTCTACCGGATCGCCTCGGGGGACGCGGCTCCGGGGGCGGCGGCCGGTCGTGTCCCCACGCCCGGTACTGACGTCGCCTTCGTGTTCTCCGGCAACGGTTCGCAGTGGCAGGGCATGGCCCGCGAGCTGATGGGACCCGGCGGTGACGACGCCTTCGCGGCGAAGGTACGCGAGGTGTGCCGGGCGCTGTCGCCGGCGCTGGGCTGGGAGGTATCCGGTGCGCTGGCCTCCGGGGAGTACGACCTGGCCCGTACCGAGGTGGCGCAGCCGCTGCTGTTCGCCGTCCAGTTGGGGATCTGCGCCGCGCTGGCCGCGCGCGGGATCCGGCCCGGCATGGTCGTGGGGCACAGTGTCGGGGAGATCGCGGCCGCGTGTGTCGCCGGAAGGCTCGATCTCGAAACGGCCTGCCGGGTCGTGGCGGTCCGCAGCGCGGCGCAGGGGCGGACCGCGGGTGCCGGTGCGATGGCCGCCGCCGCGGTGGACGAGAGCACCGCGCGTCGCCTGCTCGCCGAGACCGACGGGAGGGTGGAGCTGGCCGGGGTGAACTCCGGCACCGACGTCACGTTCGCGGGGGACACCGAGGCCCTGCTGCGGATCGGCGAGAAGCTGACCGCCGAGGAGGTGTTCTTCCGCTCCCTGCCGCTCGACTACGCCTTCCACAGCGCGGCGATGGACTCCGTACAGGACGAGATCATGATCGGTCTCGCCAAGATCGAGGACCGTGAGAGCGGGATCCCGTTCTGGTCCACCGTGACCGGCGACCGGCTCGACGTCCCGATGGACGCCGGGTATTGGTGGCGGAACATTCGTCACCCCGTCCTGTTCGCTCCTGCTGTCGAGTCGATGTGCGAGGCGGGTGCCGGGATCCTGGTGGAGATCGGGCCGCACCCCGTCCTCAAGGGTTACCTCCAAAAGACCTCCGGCGTAGCGCCGCTGGCCACACTCGCCCGTGGGAGAGACGCGGACCTCGACGGGGTGGCCGCGGCTGTCATCGCGGGCGGGGGGCCGGTGGCGGACTCCTGGTTCCCCGTACCCGGGCAGATCGTCGACCTGCCGGCGTATCCCTGGCAGCGGGAGCGGCACTGGACCGGGGAGCCTTCGTGGTGGAGCCGGGGGCCGGGCGACGGCGTGCTCTGCCACCCGCTCCTCGGCGAGCGGATCCCGGGGCCCGCGCCCCAGTGGTCCGGGGTGGTGGAACCCGCGCGGGTGCCGTGGCTCCTCGATCACCGGGTCGGCGGCGCGGTGACGATGCCAGGTGCGGCCTATCTGGAACTCGCGCTGGCCGCCCTGGCCAGGACAGGGCAGGACGGCCCCCTGCGAGTCGACGGGATGGCCGTCACCGCGGCGCTCACCTTCGACGCGACGGAAGAGAGGCTGACCGCTCTGGTCACGGAGTTACGGGACGGCCTGGTCACGATCTCCTCCCGGCCACGGACCGATGAGGCGCGGGCCGCGGAGCGCAGGCCGTGGCAAGAACATGCCCGGGCGAGGGTCCGCGCCCTGTCGGGTGACCGCCCTCAGCCGCTGGATCTTCCGGAGATCTCAGCGCGGCTCGCGCCCGGCGAGGAGCTGACCGGGGCTCAGTTCTACGCGATGACCACCCGGGCCGGCACCGACTACGGACCGGCCTTCCGGTCGCTGACCGCGGCGCGGCTGCACGGCGGCGAACTGCTCGGCCGCTACGAGCTGCCCGCGGCGGTGGCGGCCGAGGCCGGCCGCAGGTCCTGCGGATACGTGGGGCATCCCGCACTGCTCGATGCGATGGTGCACGCGGGCTCCCCCTTGCTCGCGCGGGTCCGTAGTGGCGACATGCTGTTCGTGCCGGTCAGATTCGGCGCGGTCACCGTATGGGCGCCGCCGCCGAACACCGGCGTGATCCATGTGCGCACCCGCTCGGCAGGACGGCGGGAGGCGGTGTGGGACGTCACCCTGGCCTCGCCCGACGGAGAGATCTTCTGCACGATGGACGGCCTGCGGGTTCAGCTCATCGAGGGGACCCCGCGGCCCCGGACCGGACTCTGGCGGATCTCGGAGCAGCCGCTCACCGCGGCTCCGGTGCCGGCCGACCGGCGCTGGGCCGTCGCCGCCGACACCGCGGGCGCCGTGCTGGCCGACCCGATCGCCGACGCGCTGCACGCCGGGCCGCCCGTTCCCGCACGAGCGGGCTGGCATCTCACGGACCCCGACGCCACGGCCGTGGCCCTCGTCCTGGGCGACGACCCGGCGGGCGCGCCGCTCGACGAGGCGACCCGGGCCGGACAGCTCGTCCGCGACCTGGTGCTCTCGGTGCGGGGGCGCACTCTCGACATCTGGCTGATCACCACCGGCCCCACCGTCGGCGCGGCGGCCTGGGGTACCGCACGGACCGTGGCCAACGAGGAACCGCACACCGTACGCCGGATCGCGGCCACGGACGGCCCGGAGACCGCTGACGTCCTCGTCCGACTGCTCACCGCACCGCCCGGCGGAGAGGACGAGTTCCTGGTGGCGAACGGGCAGGTCACCGTGGCAAGGCTCACCGCTGTACCGGCACCGGCCCCGCGGAGCAGGCCTATCCCCCACCCCCGCGCGGCCGAGCAGGCGACGGTCCTGCGAGTGGCCGAGACCGCCATGACGCCCACACTGGCCTGGGAGCGGATCGCACGGCCCGTGCCCGGCCCGGGTCAGGTACTCATCGACGTACGGGCAGCCGGTCTGAACTACAAGGACGTCATGCTCGCCACCGGCCTGATGCGTGCGGAGCACGGCCAGCTCGACCGGCGTGGCGGAGACACGGACGGCGCGCCGCTGTTCGGCCAGGAGTGTGCCGGTGTCGTCACCGCCGTCGGCGCCGGGGTGCGGGAGTTCGCCCCCGGTGTGCGGGTGATGGCCATCGCACCGGGCTCGATGGCCACGCACACGGTGGCACAGGCAGCGGCCACGGTCTCGATCCCTGATGGCATGACGTTCACGGAGGCGGCCGCCCTGCCTCTGGCGTACGCCACCGCGCACTACGGTCTCGACGTGCTGGCAGGGCTGGCCCCGGGAGAGACGCTGCTGCTCCCCGCCGCGGCCGGTGGCGTCGGACAGGCCGCCATGGCTCTGGCCCGGCGCGCCGGGGCCCGGGTGATCGCCCTCGCCGGAACCGAGAAGAAGCGGGATCTTGTACGGTCCCTCGGCGCGTGGCACGCCTTCGACTCCCGTTCGGCAGCCTTCGCCGACCAGGTCCGGGATGTCACCGGTGGCCGCGGTGTGGACGTGGTCCTCAACTCGCTCACCGGTGAGGCAGCCGCCACCGCCCTGGAACTCCTGGCCCCTGACGGTAGGTTCGTCGAACTGGGCAAGCGGGATCTGTACGCGGACAGGCACTTGCGGCTGGGCCCTTTCCTGAACACCCTGTCGTACTTCTCCGTCGACCTCGCCCAGCTCATCGAACGTCGCCCCGACACGGCCCGGGATGTGCTCGCGCGGGTCGCCGCGCTCGCAGCCGACGGTTCCCTCCCTCCCCTCCCCCACCGGGTGTTCCCGCCTGGCGAGCTGGAAGCCGCGTTCACCCTCCTGAAGCGGTCCGCCCACACCGGCAAACTCGTCGTCGAGCTCACGGCGATACCTCGGCCCACCCCGGCCGAGCCGGGCTTCGACCCCGAGGGCGGTTATCTCGTCACCGGCGGCAGCGCCGGGTTCGGAGCCGCGACCGCGCGCTGGCTCCACGAACTGGGAGCGGGGCACATCGTGGTCACCGGCCGCACCGGAACCGCCAAGGACCCGCTGCCCGCCGACACCACGGTCCTGGCCGCGGATGCCACGGACGCGGCCGCGACGGCAGCCGCAGTACATCGCGCTTCGCAGGCGCCCCACGGGCTCAAGGGCGTCTTCCACTGCGCCGCACATTACGACGACGCGCCGTTGAGGGACCTCACCCCTGAACGGTTCGCCGCCGTGCTCGCTCCCAAGGTCCAGGGCGCGGCGCTGCTCGACCGTCTCACCCGGCACCTGGACCTCGACCACTTCGTCCTCTACTCGTCCATCGCCGCGCTGATCGGCAACCGGCTCCAGAGCGCCTACGGTGCCGCCAACCTCTGCCTCGAAGCGGTGGCCGCCCGCCGACGGCGCCTCGGGCTGCCCGCACTTGCCGTCGGCTGGGGGCCCGTCGCCGACGTCGGCGTCGTCGCCCGCGACGGCCTCACCGAGCCCCTGACCGGGCTCGGACTCGAACCGATCACCCCTCGGGAGGCGTTGCACGCCCTCGGCCACGCCTTGTCCGTCGGCCATGACACCGCGCACCTCGTCATCGCCCGCGCGGACTGGGCCCGCTTGGCTGCGATGTTCCCCGGCTGCGCGTCCGCCCGATTCGCGCAGCCCGGCGCGGAGCCCGGCCCGGCCCAAGACGCGCCCCTGGCGCAGAAGATCGCCGCGGCCACCCCCGAGCAGGCACATACGCTCGCCACCGGGACCATCACATCGATGATCACCACCATCACGAAGACTCCACTTGACCGGCTCGACCCCGGCATCCCCCTCGACCGGCTCGGCATCGACTCCCTGCTGGCAACGGAGTTGTCGGTCCGGCTCCACCAGGCGTTGAACGTCCACCTCCCGGTGCTGGAGATCATCTCGAGCCGGGGCATCGCCGACCTGTCGAACCGGCTGCTGGCCGCACTGCCCAAGGATCACGCCCGATGACCGACTGGCTGGTGAACATCGCACCCGCCCCGCAGGCGCCGTTCCGCGTGGTCGTCTTCCCGCACGCGGGCGGTCAGGCGAGCTTCTACGCCCGTGCGCTCGCCGCCCAGGACCGGCCCACGGCGGACGTCTGGGTGGTTCAGCCCCCGGGCCGCGGCTCTCATACGCACGAGCGGCCCGTCAGCGACCTCATCCGGCTCACCAGGTTGACGGCCCGCGAACTCGCCGCCACCCGTGACGACCGGCCGACCGCCTTCCTCGGCCATTCCAGCGGCGGCGTCTACGCCTTCGAGGTCGCCCGGGCCCTCGCCAGGGCGGGTCGGCCACCCCGCCGACTCGGAGTCTCCGCCGTCCCCGCGCCCGACCACGCCTACTGGCAGGACACGCTCCCCGCCCTGCTCGCCGACCCCGACGAGGCGTACCGCCGACTCGGCGCCGGAGCCATTCCCGGGGAACTCGACCACGACCAGGAGGCCATGGCGGCCTTCACCCGCCTCATCCGCGCCGACGCCCGGCTCTACCAAGGACTCGGCCGACGTCGGCCCGCGGAACTGGCCCAGCCGGTCTCCGCCTTCGCCGCCACGGCCGACCTCATCGCCCCGCCCGAGGAAATGCGAGGGTGGCGGAACTGGACAGCGGCCACCTGCACCGCGCACCGCTACGACGGCGATCACTTCTACATCAGCGAACGGCTCCCCGCCGTTGTCGACGACCTCGTCGGCGACCTGCGCGACGACCTGGAACGCACCTCCTCGTCGCGGACCGTGCGGACCATGTCGTAGGGCTCGTCCGTGCGTTCACGTCCGCCGGCGGCCGAGGGCGCTCAGAGCCCCGGCTCGTTCCGTTCGCGCGCCTCGTACGCCGTGAAGACCTCCCGTGCCTCGGCGCGCAGCGCGCCTGCCCCCGCCCGGTCCCCGGCGGCCTCCCGCGCCGTGGCGAGATCGCGCAGGGTGCGGGCCCGGGGCAGGGGGAGCTCCAGGTCGTTCCAGAGGGCGGCGGCCGTGGTCAGGTACTGCTCGGCGGTGTCCAGGCGGCCCGCGGCGAGCTCGCACTCTCCGAGGGTGCGCAGGCCAAGTGCCTCGCCGAAGCGGTCGCGCTGGCCGCGGCAGACGTCCAGGACGCTGCGGATCTCGATCGCCGCCTCGGCCGAACGACCCAGTCTGATACGGGACTTGGCGCGGGCCTGCATCGCGTAGGCG
Source organism: Streptomyces sp. NPDC058257 (assembly GCF_042881845.1). Lineage (NCBI taxonomy): Bacteria > Bacillati > Actinomycetota > Actinomycetes > Kitasatosporales > Streptomycetaceae > Streptomyces > Streptomyces sp. NPDC058257. The sequence goes on along the minus strand of NZ_JBHVXJ010000006.1, from coordinate 12,482 downwards.
AGCATGAGCGGGTCCCCCAGGGTGCTCAGGATGTCCACCGCTCGACCGGAGAACTCCTCCGCCGCCTCGTACTCCCCGAGCGCGCGGTGCACCAGGCCGATCGAGCGCAGTGTGAGGGACTCGCCGCGGCGGCTGCCGAGTCGGCGGTAGGCCCGCAGCGATTCGTCGAGGAAGGCGCGCGAGGCCTCGAAGTCGCCGAGTTCGAGCTGGACGGATCCGGCGTACCGGCAGGAGAGGCCGACGCCCGGGTCGTCGCCCAGTTCACGGAAGCCTTCGACGGCGCGGACGAGCGTCTCCTGCGCGTCGCGCAGCCGCCCCGCTTCCCGCCGGGCGCTGCCGAGCCCGGCGAAGGCGGCGGCCCGGCCGCGTACGTCGCCGAGTTCGGCACAGAGTTCGGCCGCCCGTGTGAAGTAGCGCTGCGAGTCGGTGAACCGGTCCTGTTCGTAGCGCAGTTGGCCAAGCCCGATGAGCAGCAGGGCCTCCCCCGCCCTGTCCTCGGCGCGGCGGGCAGCCGCCAGGGCCGCGTCGTGGGTACGCCACCAGGCCTCGAAGCGGTTGCCGACGGTGTAGGCGGAGGAGCACAGGGCTGCCGCCGCCTCGCAGGAGAGGGTGTGCAGGTCGAGGGATGCCGCGCGTTCGACGGCGGCGGCGATCGCGTCGGCTTCGGCCTCGAACCAGGCGGCCGGGTCGGCGAGGGCCCGCTGGGTGGCCTCAGGACCGACGGGCCTGACCAGGCGCCGCAGCGCGATCGCTTCGGGTCCGCCCGAGCCGCTGGAGTCCAGGAGCCCGCGGTGCAGTTCGACGGCGCCGGACGGCGTCGCGGACGCGGCGCGGCCGGTCAGCCAGAGCCAGGCGCCCAGGGCGCGGCCGACGGCGGCTGCCCGTTCGGCGGGCGGGTCCTCCGCGTCGGCGCGTTCGGCGGCGTACACCCGTACCAGGTCGTGGGGCCGGTAGCGGGGCTGCCCCGCGCGGTCGACGCCCGTGCAGTGCAGGAGCTGGGCGTCGATGAGCTGTTCCACGACGCGGTCCGCCTCGGACTCGGGCACGTCGAGCAGCGCGGTCACCACCCACGCTGCCACATCGGGCGCGGCGAGCAGACCCAGGCGGCGCAGGGCGGTGCGGGCGGGGGCGTCGAGGGACCGGTAGCTCATGCCGAGTCCTGCCCGCACCTCCAGGTCTCCCACGGCGAGTTCGTCCAGTCGGTGGTGTTCGTCGGCGAGCCGGTCCGCGAGCATGCGGGCCGTCCAGTGCCGGCGGGTGGCGAGGCGGGCGCCGGCGATCCGGATGGCGAGCGGGAGACCGCCGCACAGCTCGACGATGCGCCGGGCGGCGTCCGGCTCCTCCCTGACGCGCCGCTCCCCCGCTACGCGCCCGAGGAGCTCGGCGCCCGGCTCCGTGTCGAGCACGTCGAGATCGGCGCGGTGTGTGCAGGGCAGGGCACCGAGGCGCGCCCGCCCGGTGATGAGTACGCCGCAGGTGGCACTCCCCGGAAGCAGCGGGCGCACCTGGGACTCGCTGCCCGCGTCGTCGAGCACGAGCAGGATGTGCCGCCCCGCGACCAGACTGCGGAAAAGGTCGCGCCGCTCGGCGTCACCGTCGGGCGGAACGGCTCCCAGGGCGTAGAGCAGGCGCCCGAGGACTTCACCGGGCGCCACGGGGGCGGTGGCGCCCCGCAGCTCGGCGTACAGCTGCCCGTCCGGGTACTCCTCGGCGACCTGGTGAGCCACCCGGACGCCCAGGGTGGACTTACCGACGCCTCCGGGCCCGGAAAGGACGACGACCGGCATGGCATCGCGGGGTCCCGACAGCGCGGCCCGTACGGCGGCGAGCTGGGCTTCACGGCCGGTGAAGTCGCCGATGCTGGGCGGCAGCAGGGCCGCCACCGGGACGGCGAAGGCATCTTTGGAGGCGACAGGGGCGGGGCTCTCCCCCGCGGTGGGCAGCAGCGCTTCGTCCGCCCTGAGGATCGCCTCGTGCATCCGTCTGAGGTCGGGCCCGGGGTCGATGCCGAGCTCATCGGCGAGTACGTCACGGCCTTCCGCGTACACCGCGAGCGCGTCCGCCTGGCGTCCCAGCCGGTAGAGAGTGAGCATCAGCTGGCCGCGCAGGCGTTCCCGGGTGGGATGCGTGGCGACCAACGCGGTGAGTTCGGCGACCAGTTCTCGCTCGCGGCCCGTCTGTGTCAGCTCCGCGGCGATCCGCTCCTCCAGGGCCGCTTGCCGCGCCTCGTCCAACTGGTCGGCCATGGCCCGCAGCGTTTCACCGATCCCGCCGAGCGCGGGTCCGCGCCACAGGGCGAGGGCATCTCCCAACAGGCGTGCGGCCACGGGGTGATCGCCGGCGGCCGCCGCCTGTCTGCCCTGGGCGGCGAGGCGGTCGAACTCGGCGCGGTCGACGAGGGTGGCGTCCGTGTGGACCAGATAGCCCGGCGGCCGGGTCTCGATGGCATCGGCGGGCAGCGCGCGGCGCAGCGCGGAGACGTACGACTGGATCAGTGAACGTGCCGTGTCCGGCGGCCGTTCGCCCCAGATGGCGTCGATCAGCGCGTCGACGGACACCACACGCCCCGGCTCCAGGAGGAGCGCCGCGAGCAGCGCCCGGGGCTTGGGACCGCCGAGCGCGAGCCGACGGCCCGCGCGCCACACTTCGACCGGGCCCAGCAAACGGTAGTCGGTGTCCGTGTTCACGCCCGTCTCCATGGGTCTTGCCCCGCGCAGCCCTCACCGCCCCGACCCCCCGAACGGCTGGTCATACTACGTCTGCCCAGTGTCAACTCACGGGCACACCACGGGAATCAGGCCATCCACCGTCCGGGCCCCGAGCGGTCTCAGTCGCGGCCGCCGACGCTCCGGCCAGGACTGTGTGACCCAGGACACTCCGGCCGCCCGATGGCTTGGCCGGGCCCCACCCGTCCTACTGCCAACAGCACTCCACGAGACGGGACGGCGTCACCATGACCCAAGCCACCAAGGGCCCTGCCAGCTACTTCCCTTCGATCGAGAAGAAGTACGGGCGCCCGGTCCCGGAGTGGAAGGACCTCATCCGTTCCTCGCCGCTGACCAAGCACATGGAGCTCGTCGACTGGCTCAAGACCGAGCACGGCCTGGGGCACGGACACGCCAACGCTCTGGTCGCGCACACCCTGGCCGAAACTCGCGCCACGTGAGCCACCGCTAACTGACCGCCGCGGCGCTCCCCGTGCGGTTGCGGCGCCGGACGAGCCGGTGGAAGGCCTTCGGCGCACGGTGCGGCGCGGGCAGGGTGCCCGCGACCGCGTCGGCGAGGAGCGTGGTGACCGTCTCGGCGGCGCAGGTGCGGTTGGCGCCGATGCCGCCGCTCGGCCCTCGCTTGATCCAGCCCACGACGTAGGCCCCCGGCTGTCCGGTCACCCTGCCGCCCTCGTGCGGAACGGTGCCGGTGGCCTCGTCGAAGGGGAGCCCCGCGACCGGCACTCCGCGGTAGCCGATGGCGCGCAGCACCATGCCCGTCCGTATCGTCCGCTCGCCCGACGCCTCCATGACGCGCACGCCCCGGACAGCCTCCTCGCCGAGCATCTCCACCGGAGCGGAGTGGAATCGGAGCACGATGCGACGGCCCGGAGCCGGTGCCTCCGCCCAGTCGACACGGGCGCGCGTGACGCCTCGCAGGAGGGCCGCCTTGCCCTTCGGGTCGGAATCCGGACCGGGCTCGTCGATGGCCGGGCCGGTCCGCGGGTCGTGGTCGTCGACGACCAGGTCCAGGCCCGGAACGTGCTTGAGGGCGAGCAGTTCGGACCTGGTGTACGCGGCGTCCTGGGGACCCCGCCGTCCGAGCAGGACCACTTCGCGCACCTTGCGGGACCGCAGCGCCGTCAGCGCGTGGTCGGCGATGTCGGTGCGGGCGAGGCTGTCCGGGTCGGCGAGCAGGATCCGGGCGACGTCCAGGGCGACGTTGCCGTTGCCGACGACGACCACGCGCTCGGAGGAGAGGTCGATCGCACCCGGCGCCGCGTCCGGGTGGCCGTTGTACCAGGCGACGAAGGCCCGCGCGGAGATGTTGCCGGGCAGTTCCTCGCCCGGGACGGCCAGCGGGCGGTCGGCCGACGCGCCCACGGCGTAGATGACCGCGTCATGGTGTGCGGCAAGTTCCTGCGCGGTGACGTCGGCGCCCACATCGAGCCCGAGGTGCATCCGCACCCTCGGATGCGTGTGGAACCGCGTGAAGGTGTCGCCGACCTTCCGGGTGGCGGGATGGTCCGGTGCCACACCGAAGCGTACGAGTCCGCCGGTCACCGGCAGCCGGTCGATCAGTGTCACTTCGGCGCTGGTGTGCAGGAGCAGGTCCTGGACCGCGTACATCCCGGCGGGGCCCGTGCCGACGACGGCGACCTTCAGCGGCGCGAAGTCCGAGGGCAGGACGCGCGGGAAGGTCGGCTCGTCCCAGGCGTGGAAGTTCGGTCCCTGCGGGGCCGGTTCGGGCTCCCGGTCCGCGAAGTACGCCGCGTTGATCGTCGCGTACTCCCGCTGCGCGACGGGCAGGCTGTCCACCGGGAAGATCGCCTCGACCGGGCAGGCGTCGGCGCAGGCGCCGCAGCCTATGCAGGTCTTCGGGTCGATGTGCAGCATCTCGGTGCTGCCGAACGCCCGTTCCTGCGGCGTCGGGTGGATGCAGTTGACCGGGCACACGGCGACGCACGTGGCGTCGTTGCAGCAGGTCTGGGTGATGGCGTAGGAGGTCATGTCGTCGGCTCGACTCGCTCGGCTCGGAACGGCTCAGATGAGGTTGGCGCGCTTGTAGAAGGCCAGGGCCGGCTTGGTGAGCAGGCGGGAGGAGGCCAGGAACTCCATGAGGCCCGAACAGCTGGAACGCATCATGGACTTGTGGTGCTCGTTGCCCTTCGCCTCGGCGAGGGCGCGCTTCTCGTCGAGCCCGGCGTTCGCGTACACCTTGGGGTTCACCATGCTGGTGACGATGTAGTACGAGGCGATGGCGACGACGAAGGCGTTGATCTGGCGGCGCAGCGGGCCCGCCCCCAAGAGGCGCTTGGTCGTCTGGTCGCGGGCGAACTTCATGTGCCGCGATTCCTCGACGACATGGATGTTGTTGATCGTGCGGACGAACGGCACGACGCGCTCGTCGCGCATCCAGTCGCGCTGCATGACGTCGAGCACCTCTTCGGCCACGAGGATCGCGGCGTACGCCGCCTCTCCGAAGGCCACCGTCTTGAACGCCCGGCCGAGTTCCATCGCGAACCGCTTGGGCCGGTAGGCGGGCGCGCCCAGCTTCTGGGCGCCGCGGGCGAACATGATCGAGTGCCGGCACTCCTCGGCGATCTCGGTGAGCGCCCACTGCACTTCGTCGCTGGCCGGGTTCTTCATGTAGACGTCGCGCAGCACCATTTGCTGGAGGATCATCTCGAACCAGATGCCCGTGCTGGCCACCGAGGCGGCTTCCTGCCGCGTCAGCTCCTTGCGCTGCGCTTCGGTGAGCTCCTGCCAGTACGCCGTGCCGTACAGGGAGCACCATTCCGGGCTCGCACCGTGGAAGTCCCGGTCGAGAGGGGTGTCCCAGTCCACCTCGGTGGCCGGATCGTAGGCCAGCTCGGCGGCCGAATCGAGCAACCGCCGGGCCACGTCGTCTTCTTCGGGATGATCCGCGGGGTGATCCTGCGATGTCGGCCGAACAGTGCTGCTTGCCATGCTGCGGCTCCTTGACTCTGATGCGTACGTTCTCGTGTTCGCTCAGGCAACGGACCGGGGCGCCGTCCCATAACGCGCCGCGGCCCGCTTGTTAGACAGACCGTATAACAAGGGGAGCGGCGAGCCTACCCCCGAGTAAGAACTGAATCCGAGCACTCATCTGCAAGTTCTTGCATGCGTAGCCGCTTGGTTGAAAAGCCTTGCAGAAAGTATTGACGCGTACATGCATGGACGGCAGGCTCCGACTCGGAATCCCCCCACGGCAGCCTCTCCCCACGAGCAACTGCCCTTCTCAGGGCACATCTGTGCCCGGTCCCGAAGGAGCCGCACGATGCAGCACCGTTCCCGCCTCCTCGGCGCGACGACGGCCGGGGTCCTGGCCGCGGCCGGCCTCGCGACGTTCGCGCCCACGCAGTCACAGGCGACACCGCCCGGCGGCAAGACCGTCACCGCCACCATGTTCGAGCGGCAGTTCGCGGATGTGGGCAAGGCCTGCACCGACCAGCTCGGCCCGGCGGGCTACGGCTATGTCCAGGTCTCCCCCGCCTCCGAGCACATCCAGGGCGACCAGTGGTGGACCTCGTACCAGCCCGTCAGTTACAAGATCGCGGGCCGCCTGGGCGACCGCACCTCCTTCAAGAGCATGGTCGACGCCTGCCACCAGGCCGGCGTCAAGGTCATCGCGGACGCCGTCGTCAATCACATGGCGGCCGGAGCGGGAACGGGCACCGGCGGCACGAAGTACGGCAAGTACGACTACCCCGGCTACTTCCAGGACGCGGACTTCCACACCTGCCGCACGAGCATCAACGACTACACCAACCGCGACAACGTCCAGAACTGCGAACTGGTGGGCCTCGCGGACCTCGACACCGGCAGTGACGCCGTGCGCGGCACCATCGCCGCCTACCTCGACGACCTGCGCTCCCTCGGCGTGGACGGCTTCCGCATCGATGCCGCCAAGCACATGGCGGCCGATGACGTCGCCGCCGTCAAGGGCAAGATGAGCGACCCCGGATTCTGGGTCTCGGAAGTCATTCACGGAGGCGGGGAGGCCGTCCAGCCCGACGAGTACACCGGCGTCGGGGACGTCGACGAGTTCCGCTACGGCGGGCACCTCAAGAGCGCCTTCCAGGGCGGCGACATCGCACAGTTGAAGTCGGTCGCGGACGGCAAGCTGAGCAGCGGCTCGGCCCGTACGTTCGTCGACAACTGGGACACCGAGCGGGGCGGCTCGACGCTCACCTACAAGGACGGCGCGGCCTACACACTGGCCAACGTCTTCATGCTGGCGTCCCCCTACGGCTCACCGAACGTGTACTCCGGCTACGAGTGGTCCGACAAGGACGCGGGTCCGCCGAGTGGCGCGGACGGCTGGACGAACACGCACACCGAGCAGGCGGTCACCGGTCTGGTCGGTTTCCGCAACGAGGTGGGCGCCGCCGAGCTGACCGACTGGTGGGACAACGGCGGCAGCGCGCTCGCCTTCGGCCGCGGCGACAAGGGGTTCGTCGCCCTCAACAACGGCGACGGCGAGCTGACCCAGACATTCACGACGTCCCTGCCCGGCGGTACGTACTGCAATGTCGCCAAGGCATCACCGGACGACTGCGACGGCAACACGGTCACCGTCGGCGACGACGGGAAGATCGAGACGACCCTGCCCGCGCGCAGCGCCCTGGCGCTGCACACCGGAGCGCAGGCGGGCTGACTCTGCCCCGCTCCGCCTACGCCAGCCGGAACACCGGATGACGTGGCGACTCGGCGGCGAACTCCTCGTCCGTCGAGTCGCCCGTCACGTCGAAGTAGGCGCGCGTGACGGGCACTTCACGCCAGTACTGGCGAAGGACGGGGACACTCTCCTTCGGGCCGAGCTCGATCACGCGCACCGTCTGGGACTCGCCTCCCCTGCTGAGGTCGATCTGCCCGGCGGCACGGGCATTGCGCACCCAGTCGCTCACCCCATAGGCGCCGACGACCCAGCGCTCACCCCCTGCTGACATCACGTCGACCGGGGTGGAGAACAGACGGCCGGAGTTCCTGCCGCGTACGGTCAGGACGTACCGGTAGCCCTTGCCGATCCCGAACCGGGTCATCATCCGGAACACGCCGTTGATCAGGCGCGTGCCGAAACCGATGCGATACGTCTTCGCCATCAGCCTTCCTCCTGTCGAGCGACCGGCGATCACCGTTGCCGCGCGGCCAGCAACCGGGCGGCACCCAGACGGGCTCGGCGAGCCGGTTCGGGCGAGCCTGAGATCGCCGCCGTGGCCATGGCCCCCTCCGCGAGCAGGACCAACGGGCCGACAGTCTGCCCCGATTCACCCGCGGCGGCCACAAGTCCGGCCATGTAGTCGTGGAAGGCGCTCTTGTGCGCCCGGACGCTGTCGGCCACCGCAGGATCGACGGCGCCCAGTTCGCCGAACGAGTTGATGAAGGCGCAGCCCCGGAAGTCCGGCTCGCAGAACCACTCGTACAGCCAGTCATAGACGGCTAGGACACGCTCCACCCCAACCGCCCGGCTCTCCGCGTACTCGGCGAGCCGGGTCCGCCAGCGGAGGTCGCGGCGCTCGAGCCAGGCGACGACAAGGTCCGATTTCGATGGGTAGACCTGGTACAGGCGCCTGAGCGAGACGCCCGAAGCCGCACGCACCTGGTCCATGCCCACGGCCTGGATACCGCGCGCGTAGAAGAGCTCCTCGGCGGCGTCCAGGAGTCTGACCTCGGCTTCAGCGCGATCCATGCGGGCTCCAGGGGAGGGGACGAGATGGCGAGAACGGCCGTTCTCCGACACTACTACGCCGCTGCACACGCGTGCGCCATTGCACGAGAATGAGCGTTCTCCTATCGTGAGCACCCTTACCGGAGAACGCACGTTCTCGCGGCTGCGACGTTCAGGAGAGAGCCATGTCCACACGGCCCCCCGTTCCGCCCTTCACCCGCGCCACCGCGGCCGAGAAGGTCCGCCTGGCCGAGGACGGCTGGAACAGCCGCGATCCCGAGAAGGTGGCCCTCGCCTACAGCAAGGACTCCCGCTGGCGAAACCGCGCGGAGTTCGTGACAGGACGCGACGCCATCGTCGCCTTCCTCTCCCGCAAGTGGGACCGCGAGCTCGACTACCGCCTCATCAAGGAGCTGTGGGCGCACGACGGCAACCGCATCGCGGTGCGCTTCGCCTACGAATGGCACGACGACTCCGGCCACTGGTACCGCTCGTACGGCAACGAGAACTGGGAGTTCGACGACGACGGCCTGATGCGCGTCCGGCACGCCTGCGTCAACGACCTCCCCATCCAGGAGTCCGACCGCAAGTACCACTGGCCACTCGGCCGCCGCCCCGACGACCACCCCGGCCTCGGCGACCTCGGCCTGTGACAGCGCGCGGGAGCGGCCCCTCCTGCTCACTGATCACCCGGCCGCGGGATCGTTCGGGATCCACCACCGGTCGCGGCACAAGAGCGTGGCGGGCGAATCGGGGGGTGCGGTCGGGAAGTGGACGCCGGCCACGATGACCGGCGTCGGCCGACCAGGCTCAGGCGCCGCTCGCGTTGAGCATGTCCTCGCGCTCGACGATCTTCACGCGCTCGCGCTCCTCCGTCTTGCCGAGTGCCTTCTCGGCGGCGTCGAGGCGGTACCAGCCCTCCCACGTGGTGAAGCGGACGTTCTGCTCGCCTAGGAAAGCGCTCACGGCCTCCGGCTCGGGGGCGGTGGGCGTGTGCAGACGAGCGTTCGCGTGATCGTCGAGGAGGCTGGCGACCGTCTCGTTGGCGTCGCCCTTGGTGTGCCCGATCAGGCCGACGGGTCCGCGGCGGATCCAGCCGGTGACGTACGTCGACTGCAGGTGCTCGCCGGTCTCCTCGATGACCCGGCCGCCCTTGTCCGGCACCGTGCCCGAAGCGACGTCCCAGGGGAGCTTGGGCAGCTCGTCCGAGAGGTAGCCGACGGCGCGGTAGACGGCTCCGAGGTCCCAGTCCTTGAACTCGCCGGTGCCCTTCACGTTGCCGGTGCCGTCGAGGGCGGTGCGCTCGGTGCGCAGGCCGACGACCCGGCCGTCCTCGCCCAGGATCTCGGTCGGCGACTCGAAGAAGTGCAGGAACAGCTTGTGCTGCCGGTCACCGACGTCGCGGATGGCCCAGTTCTCAAGGGTCTTGGCGACCATGTCGGCCTGCTTGTTGCCGCGCCGGGTCGCGATCGAGCCGTCGTCGTAGTCGATGTCCTCGGGGTCGACGATGACCTCGATGTTCGGGGAGTGGTCGAGCTCCCGCAGCTCCATCGGGCTGAACTTGGCCTGCGCGGGGCCGCGGCGCCCGAAGACGTGGACCTCGAGCGCCTTGTTGGCCCCCAGCCCCTCGTGGACGTTGGCCGGGATCTCCGTCGGCAGGAGCTCTTCCGCCGTCTTGGCCAGGATGCGCGCCACGTCGAGCGCCACGTTGCCGACGCCGAGGACGGCGACCTTCTCCGCGTCGAGCGGCCAGGTGCGCGGCACGTCCGGGTGCCCGTCGTACCAGGACACGAAGTCCGCCGCGCCGTACGAGCCGTCGAGGTCGATGCCGGGGATGTCGAGGGCACGGTCGGCCGTCGCGCCGGTGGAGAAGATCACCGCGTCGTAGAAACTGCGCAGGTCGTCGAGGTCGATGTCCCGCGGGTAGTCGACGTTGCCGAAGAAGCGGATCTGCGGCTTGTCGAGGACCTGGTGCAGGGCCGTGACGATGCCCTTGATCCGGGGGTGGTCGGGGGCGACGCCGTAACGGATGAGGCCGAACGGCGCGGGCATCCGCTCGAAGAGGTCGATCGACACACCAGGCTCGACCGCCACTGCGGATTTCAGCAGCGCGTCGGCGGCGTAGATGCCGGCCGGACCGGCTCCGACAACAGCTACCCGCAGAGGGCGAGACATGATCAGGTTTCCCTTCGAGCGAAGACATGGGGCTCGTCGGGAAGCCTAAACTAAGGCAATCCTAAGTTAGTACTCGGGCTGGACCTATGACCCCATAAGGCCAACTTATGGGATCGCGTAGGCAGGGTTTGAGCCGCGTCAGGCGTCGCCTCGATTCCCGGCGCGAGGAGATGCGGGCGGGGCGCGAGGGAACTCGAGCGGGCGCCATCGCGTTGCCAACTCGTCGCGTTCGCAACCGAGTTGACGTCGATTTCGCCCGGCCCCACCAAGCCCTCGCCGACGTTCAACGCCGTCGCCGTTCCCCTGCGATCCGAGGCCGGACGGCGCCCGGCGACGCCGATTGAAAGATCAAAGTGGCACCGGGTTAGCATATGAGCGCCGCCTAGCTCGAAAGATAAACCTGTGACTGTCAATGACGACTCGTTCACCAACTGGAAGAACCGCGAGGAGATCGCGGAGTCGATGATCCCCATCATCGGGAAGCTGCACCGGGAGCGGGACGTCACCGTCCTGCTCCACAGCCGCTCCTTGGTGAACAAGTCGGTGGTCAGCCTCCTCAAGACCCACCGGTTCGCCCGGCAGATAGCCGGCGCGGAGCTCTCCGTCACCGAGACGCTGCCGTTCCTGCAGGCCCTCACCACGCTCGATCTCGGCCCGTCCCAGATCGACATCGGCATGCTCGCCGCGACGCACAAGGCCGACGACCGCGGTCTGTCGGTGGCGGAGTTCACTGCCGAGGCCGTGTCCGGCGCCACCGGCGAGAACAAGATCGAGTGCCGCGAAGGACGCGACGTCGTTCTCTACGGCTTCGGCCGCATCGGCCGTCTCGTCGCCCGCCTGCTCATCGAGAAGGCGGGCTCCGGCAACGGCCTTCGCCTGCGCGCCGTCGTCGTCCGCCAGGGCGGTGAGCAGGACATCGTCAAGCGCGCCTCGCTGCTGCGCCGTGACTCCATCCACGGCCAGTTCCAGGGCACGATCACCGTCGACGAGGCAAACAGCACGATCATCGCCAACGGCAACGTGATCAAGGTGATCTACGCCAACGACCCCTCCGAGGTCGACTACACGGCGTACGGCATCAAGGACGCGATCCTCATCGACAACACGGGCAAGTGGCGCGACCGCGAGGGTCTCTCCAAGCACCTGCGCCCCGGTGTCGACAAGGTCGTCCTGACCGCCCCTGGCAAGGGCGACGTCCCGAACATCGTGCACGGCGTCAACCACGACATGATCAAGCCTGACGAGCAGATCCTGTCCTGCGCCTCCTGCACCACCAACGCGATCGTCCCGCCGCTCAAGGCGATGGCGGACGAGTACGGCGTGGTGCGCGGCCATGTGGAGACCGTCCACTCGTTCACCAACGACCAGAACCTCCTGGACAACTTCCACAAGGCCGACCGTCGCGGCCGCTCGGCCCCGCTGAACATGGTCATCACCGAGACCGGCGCCGCATCGGCCGTCGCCAAGGCGCTGCCCGACCTCAAGGCACCGATCACCGGCAGTTCGATCCGCGTCCCGGTGCCGGACGTCTCGATCGCGATCCTCAGCCTGCGGCTCGGCCGCGAGACCAACCGCGAGGAAGTCCTCGACTACCTCCGCAACGTGTCCCTCACGTCGCCGCTCAAGCGCCAGATCGACTTCACCAGCGCGCCCGACGCGGTCTCGAACGACTTCATCGGTTCGCGCCACGCCTCGATCGTCGACGCGGGCGCCACCAAGGTCGACGGCGACAACGCGATTCTCTACCTCTGGTACGACAACGAGTTCGGCTACTCGTGCCAGGTCATCCGCGTCGTCCAGCACGTCAGTGGCGTGGAGTATCCGACGTACCCGGTGCCGGTGGTCTGATCCCGGCACGTCTGATCCCGGCAAGGAGGCGGGGGCGGTGGGATGCCGATCGGCATCCC